>NZ_JBHUSC010000011.1:0-24273 GCF_042673805.1 Streptomyces sp. NPDC057010
CCGCCGCCCCCCCCCGGGCCCGGCGCCGCTCCGCGCCCCCCCGCCCGGCCCCCCCCCCCACCCCGTCCCCGGCCCCGGCCCCCCGGAGCCCCCGCCAGGGGACCGCCCCCCGGCCCCCGCGAAGTCCCCGCCAGGGGACCGGCCCCCGGCCCCCCCGGAGCCCCCGCCAGGGGACCGGCCGAGCCCCGGGCCCCCGCCAAGGGGGGCTAGTCCGCCGAGCCCCCCGCCAGGGGCAGGGTGAGGACCGCCAGGGCCCCGCCCCCCTCCGCCCCCCGAAACGCCAGCGCAGCGCCAATGGCCTCGGCCTGCCCCACCGCAATCGTCAACCCCAGACCGTGCCCCTTCCCCCCGCTCCGGAACCGCTGCGGCCCGTGCGCCACCAGGTAGTCGGGGAAGCCGTCCCCGTGGTCCCGTACCGTCACCACCGGCCCGTCCACGGTCAGCACCACCGGCGCCCGCCCGTGCTTGTGCGCGTTCGCCACCAGATTCCCGAGCACCCGCTCCAGCCGCCGCCGGTCCGTCTCCACGTGCGCGTCCCGCACGATCACGACCTCCGTCGCCGTCCCCGACGCCCGCACCACCCGCCGCGCCAGCCGCCCCAGCTGGTGCAGATCGGTCTCCACCGCCTCGCTCCCCGAGTCCAGCCGCGAGATCTCCAGCAGGTCCTCCGTCAGCTGCCGCATGGTCCGTACGCGTTCCCGTACCAGCTCCGTCGGCCGCCCCTCCGGCAGCAGTTCCGACGCCGCCTGCAAGCCGGTCAGCGGCGTCCGCAGCTCGTGCGCCACGTCCGCCGTGAACCGCTGCTCGCTCTCCAGCTTCGCCTGCAGCGTCCCCGCCATCGTGTCCAGCGCCCCGGCCACCGTCGCCACCTCGTCCTGCCGCCGCGCCGGATCCTTCGTGCGCGGGTCGCCCACCCGCGCGTCGAGGTCGCCCTGCGTGATCCTCCGGGCCACCGTCGCGGTCTGGTGCAGCCGCCGCGTCACGCGCGTCACCGCGAAGGCGCCGACCAGCAGCGTCCCGCCGATCGCCAGCACCGACGAGCCGATGATCGCGTTGTCCAGGCCGCTGATCGTGCGCGCGCTCTGCCCGTAGTCGATGGCGGTGGCCAGCGCCCGCCCGTCGGCCGGCGCCGCCGCCCACATCGTCGGGCGGCCCCGGTATTCGCCCACGACCGTCCCGCGGTGCCCGCTGACGGCCAGCGCCCGCAGCCCCGGCGGAAGCCCCTCCGGATCGAGCCCCGACTCGGGCGGCAGGGCCTCGCCCGCCTCGTACGCGCGCGAGGCGTCGTGCAGCTTGGCGAGCGCCTTCTCGCGCGCCGTGGCCACGGTCTGCCGGGTCACCTCCACGTGCACCAGCGCACCCAGCACGGCGGCCAGGGAGCAGCACATCACCACGATGAAACACGCCGACTTCCAGGTCAGCGTGGCCGTCCACGCGGGCAGCCGAAGCCTCACGGCGACGCGCCCACAACGGGACCGCGCCCGGACACGGACCCGGACCCGGACCCAGGACCCCGACCGGGCCCGGTACCAGGCCCGGTCCCGGGCCCCACACCGGTACCGGCCCCCGGAGTGACACCGGAGCCCGGCCCCGTCGAGGTCTGCGGACTCCCGGGCACCCGTACGATCTGCTCGCGCGTCGGCAGCATGGTGAGCTGCTTCTCGTCCCAGGACCAGGCGGTGATCAGCTCGTAGCCGTTGTTCCCGCTGGGCACGCCCAGGATCACGTCCCGCCCGGCGAGCTCCACCGAGACCACGGTCTGCGTGGTCGCCATGATCCGGTTGAGCCGCCCGTCGGCATCCGCCGTGTACACCCGTACGGACATCATCTTGTCCGGGAACTCGATGCCGACGATCAACTCGTCCTTGTTGTTCCCCGTCAGGTCCCGGTAATACGGCGTCAGCACCGGGCACGCCGCCCGCTCGTCGTCCTCCTCCCCGCACGCCCTGATCGCGGCGGCCGTCTCGGGCGGCATCCCGTCGGCCCCGACGTCGGCCTTCGGGTGCGCCCGCAGCTCCGCCTGTACGAGGGCCACCGGGTCGACCGCGTGCACGTTCTGGTCCGGGACGGGCGGGATCCCCTTGACGTACTCGGGCGGGGCGCCACCCGGATCGGCCGGCGGCACCGCCGCGCCCTGGCGGTCGGGCCACAGGTGTACGGGCCCGCTCGCGGTCGCGGTGGCACCCGCGCTCGCCAGCCCGCCGCTCTCGCCGCAGCCCGCGATCAGCCCTACGAGGGGCACCAGGGCCAGCAGCGCGACCGTACGGTGGGGAAAGGTCTTCACGGCCCCAGGGTCCTCCTCTCCACGACGGCACGACGACTCGCCCTGCTTGACGGCGCGATCCCGTCAACCTTATGTGGAGATCCGCCCCTTTTGCCTGTGAGGCCGTGTGCCCGTGCGCTCGCGTGCCCGCGGTCAGCCGTCGGTACGCCCGCGACGCAGCATCGCGAAGCCGAGCCCGGCGGCGCCGACGGCCGCGATGCCGCCGCCCGCGGCGAGCAGCAGCATGCCGTCGCCGGGCCCGTCGGCCAGCGAGTGCAGGCGCTGCACGTCGGCCGGGCCGTCGGAGACCGTACGCGTCCCCTTCGGCGCGGAGGCGGGCACGACCTGGCCGCTGCCACCGCCGCTACGGGTGCCGGTCTTGTATCCGTCGCCCGCTACGCCGTGCGCGGCGCCCGGTGCGGGGGCGTCCCCGACCCAGGACGTCAGCCGCCCGTCGGACCGGAGCGCGGCGTGCAGATCCCCGGCACCGCCGACGGCGGTGACCCCGTCACGGCTGGTGAGCGTGGCGGCCGTGTGGCCCTCGGCGGTGAGGATGTCGGCCTGGTACGCGTCCTTGGCGACCCGGTAGACCTTCGCGGTGGAGACGCCGTCGGCGAGGGCGAGGCTCTTGACCAGCGTCCGCTGCGGACCGGCGGAGTGCGCGGACGAGGCCGCCGGCACCCCCTCGGCCAGAGCGGCGGCGGTGGGCAGCGCCAGCAGGCTTCCGGCGCATGCGGTCACGGCGGCGGCGCGAACGAGAGTGCGGCGGCTGACGGTGCTCACGGGAAGTCCTTCGGTGCGGTGTGGCGCCCTGGAGCGTCCAGGTCGCCCCAACCTATGCGGCTGCCGTTGCGGCAGCGCCCCGTTCGTGTAACAGCGGTGTCGCAGGGTGCCGTCGGAGTCGTTACACAACAGGGGGATTGCCGTGCGGCGCCGGGGCTGCTCCCATGGACGGCGGGGGTGAGGGGCATGAGGGGACTCAAGGTGCTGCCGAGCGGCCGGCCCGGCCGCGGCCGGCTGTATGTGAACCTGCCCGACGGGCAGGCGGTGGCGTGGTACGACCGGCAGGCGAACCGGATCAGCGTCCTCGCGGACGATCACCGCGAGGCGATCCTGACGGTGCTGCGCCCGTATCTGAGCGGGACCGTCGCCATCGGCCCGCCGCCGGTCCCCACGGCGGCGGAGCTGGTCGGCCTCGCCATGCCGCCGGATGCGGACCTGGCGCCGAACCGGCCGGGCGAGACCCTGCTGGGCGAACTGGAACACGGGCCCGCGGGCACCCGCGCCCGGCACCGGCTCCGCCAGGACCTGGCGGCCCAGCAGCGCATGGGGGAGGCCTTCGAGACCCTGGAGGCGGACGGCTGGCGGATCCTGCACTGCGTTCCGCTCCCGGGGATGGGCCGCATCGACCACCTGCTGATCGGGCCCGCAGGGATCTTCTGCGTGCGTACGGTCCCGGGGCGCCGTCAACGTGCCGCGGTCGGCGACCTCCTGCTCACGGTCGGCCGCGCCGAACCCCGCCCGGACCCCCGCTGGACCCGCCGCGCGGCGGCCCGCGCCACCTCGGCCCTGTCGGCCCCCGTCGCCCCCGCCCTGGCCCTGGTCGAAGCCTCCCGCCTGGAGACCGCCCCGACCCTCCGCGACATCCGCATCCTCCAGCCCCTGACGGCCCCCCGAGACCTCACCGCATCCCCGACCACCCTGAAACCCCCGGACATCGAAGCCCTGTTCACAACGGCCCGAGACCTACGAACGTGGCAGGCGCGGGGTCCGGGGCGGAGCCCCGAAAGCCCGTAGGGGCACCTGTGCACTCAGGCGGGCCAATTCCGGCCCCGCCGGCGTTTGAGGCGCGGGGTCCGGAGGCGGAGCCCCGAGTCTTTGAGCCGCGCCTGCGTCCAAGCCGCACCCTTCTGCCGTCGCCAGGCACATCCAGCCTCGCCGGCGTTTGAGGCGCGGGGTCCGGAGGCGGAGCCCCGAGTCTTTGAGCCGCGCCTGCGTCCAAGCCGCACCCTTCGGCCGTCGCCAGGCACATCCAGCCTCGCCGGCGTTTGAGGCGCGGGGTCTGGGGCGGAGCCCCGGGGAGCGGCGCCGCAGGCGCACCCCCACCCCCGTCAGGCGGAGCTCCGCTTCCGCGCCGGAGCCGCCTTCTTCGCGGCCGCCGAGGCGGACTTCTTCGCCGCCGACTTGGTCGACTTGGTCGACTTGGCGGCGGCCGTCTTCTTCGTCCCGCCCGCCGCAGCGGCCTTCTTCGCCGACGCCGCCGTCGACTTCTTCCCGCCCACCGCCTTGGGCGCGGCCGAAGCAGACCGTCCCCCGGACCCGGCACCGGCACCGGCACCGGCCCCGGCCCCGGCCTTGCGCCGAATCGGCGTCACCGCGGCCTTGCCTCCGGCCCCGGCCCCGGAGTCCGTACCCCCCTCCCCCCGCGACGCCTTCGCCGCCCGCACGCTCTTCTCCAGCGCGGCCATCAGGTCGATCACCTGCCCCCCGGCCGGCTCCACCACCGCCTCCGCCGGCTCGAACGCCCCGCCCGCCTTCGCCGCGATCAACGCCTCCACCGCGTCCCGGTAGTCGTCGCGCAGCGAGGCCATCTCCACCTCCCCCAGCGTGGCCATCAGCGCGTCCGCCAGGTCGAGTTCGGCCTCCCGCACGTTCACCGAACCCTCCGGAGCCACCCCCTCCGGCGCCCGGATCTCGTCCGGCCACAACAGCCCGTGCATCGCGATCACATCGTCGACGACCCGCAGCATGCCCAGCCGTTCCCGCCCCCGCAGCGCGTACTTCGCGATCGCCACCTTCCGGCTCCGCTTCAGTGCCTCCCGTAGCAACGTGTACGGCTTCGCCGCCGTCGCCCCGTTCGATGCCAGGTAGTACGCCGCATCCAGCTGAAGCGGATCGATCTCCTCCGCCGGCACGAACGAAACGATCTCGATCGTCTTCGCCGTGGCGATCGGCAGCTGCGCCAGGTCCTCGTCCGTGATCGGGATGATCGACCCGTCGGCCTCCTCGTACCCCTTGCCGATCTCGGCGCTCGACACCTCCTCGCCGTCCAGCTCGCACACCTTGCGGTAGCGGACCCGGCCGCCGTCGGCGAGGTGGATCTGGCGGAAGGAGATCGAGTGGCTCTCGGTGGCGTTCACGAGCTTGATCGGAATGCTGACCAAGCCGAAGGAGATCGCCCCGTTCCAAATGGATCGCACGGTTCCTCCTGATTCGTGGCAGTCTCATCGTATGACGCCGATCACAATGGTGGAGGGCCGTCGCATCGCGCTCAGCAATCTCGACAAGGTCCTGTACCCGGAGACCGGCTTCACGAAGGGCGAGGTGCTCCACTACTACGCCACCGTCGCCGCCCCGCTCCTCGCCCACGTCCACGACCGGCCGGTGTCCTTCCTCCGCTATCCCGACGGCCCGGACGGCCAGCTCTTCTTCACCAAGAACCCGCCGCCCGGCACACCCGCCTGGGTGAAGACCACGCCCGTGCCGCGCTCCGAGGACCTCTCCGCCGAACAGGTGGTCGTCGCGGACATGCCCACCCTGATGTGGGCCGCCAACCTCGTCGTGGAGTTCCACACCCCCCAGTGGCCCGCCGGCAGCCCGGCCCTCGCCGACCGGATGGTCCTCGACCTCGACCCCGGACCGCCCGCCACCGTCGTCGAGTGCTGCGCCGCCGCGCTCTGGCTGCGCGACCGGCTCGCCGCCGACGGCCTGCACGCCTACCCCAAGACCTCCGGCTCCAAGGGCGTGCACCTGTCGGTCGCCCTCGAACCGACCCCCTCCGAGCAGGTGTCGGCGTACGCGAAGCAGCTCGCGCAGGAGGCCGAGCGCGAGCTCCCCGAGCTGGTCGTGCACCGCATGGCCAAGGCCCTGCGCCCCGGCAAGGTCTTCGTCGACCACAGTCAGAACGCCGCCGCCAAGACCACCGCCGCCCCCTACACGCTGCGCGCGCGGGCCCGCCCTACGGTGTCCGCGCCGGTGTCCTGGGAGGAGGTCGAGGCCTGCCGCGACCCCGCCGACCTGGTCTTCTACGCCGACGACATCGTGCCGCGGCTGTCCCGCGACGGCGACCTCCTCGGCCCGCTCCTCGACCCCGACCGGGCCGGGAGACTGCCCGGGGGGCGGCGACGGCCGTGATCCGCGTCGCGCTCGCCACCGCCGTACGGACCCTCCCGCGGGGGGCGGGCCTGGCGTACGAGCCGAAGTTCGACGGCCACCGGCTGGTCGTGCTGCGCTCGGAGACCGACGTGGTGCTCCAGGCCCGCTCCGGCCGGATCGTGACCGGCGCGTTCCCCGATCTCGCGGCAGCCGCACTGCAGTTGCCCGCCGGGACGATCCTCGACGGGGAGGTGGTGGTGTGGCACGAGGGCCGTACGGACTTCGCCCTCGTACAGCGGCGGGCGGCGGCCACGGCCGCGCGGGCCGCCGTGCTGGCCCAGAGCCTGCCGGCCTCGTACGCCGCCTTCGACGTGCTCGAACTGGCCGGGCTCGACCTGCGCGGGCGCCCGTACGAACGCCGCCGCGCGCTCCTGGTCGACCTCCTCCTCCCGCTGGGCCCGCCCCTGCAGCCGGTGCCGATGACGACCGACCCCGAACTGGCCGCGACCTGGTACGAGACCTTGCCCGCCAGCGGCATCGAGGGGCTGGTCGTCAAGCGGCTGGACCAGACCTACCCGGCGGGGCGGCGCGGCTGGCAGAAGCTGCGGCACACGGACGTGCGCGACGCGGCGGTGGTCGGCTACACCGGCACCCCGCGCCGCCCGGTGGCCCTGGTCCTGGTGCTGCCGGTCGGGGACGAGACGCCGCTGGTGTCGAGCCCGCTGACGGCGGCGCTGCGCGCGGAGGTGATGGGGGTCGTGGCCTCCAGGGCGGAGCCGGCGGCAGCCCGGGGGCCCTCGGCGACGGTGACGGCGATCGGGCTGGGGGAGGTCCCCTTCCGCCCGCTGGACCCGCCGCTGACGGCGGAGGTCCGGCACACCTCCACGCGCCACCCGCCACCGGAGGTGCTCCGGCTGAGGACGGACCTCTGACCCGCGCGGGAGGCGCGGGCCAGAGGCCGGCGGTACGACGGGGGTGGTACGACGGGGCTGGGGAATCAGGCGTGGGCGCCGCGCCCGGCGTCCGGGGGAGCCCCGGGCTGTACGTGCGGACCGGGCCCCTCCACGGGCTTGTAGCCGGACTCGCGCTCCTTGCGGACCTCGTCCGGGTGGTCGGAGGTGGTGGAGCCGAAGTTCCCGTAGCCCTGCATCTCGTGCGGCCGCAGGCCGCCCTCGGGGATCTCCACCGGGTCCCGTTCCTCGCGGACCTCGTGCACCGCGCCGCCGTTCGGCAGGTGGGGCTGGCTCTCGGGGGTGGGGGGCGGGGGCTCCTTGGCCCTGACCCGCTGGCCCAGCTTGAAGCCGCCGAGCAGCATGCCGACGACCACCAGTCCGACGACGAAGAACCACGCGATGTCGGAGAGGACTGCGTCCACGCTCAGGATCATGTCCATACACACCATTTTCCCGCAGTTCGGCGTGATATGCGCATCCCGGGCCGGGATACCTTCACGCAACCGGGGTACGCGCTCCGCATGGCACCCGGACGCGTACAGGCGAGGAGGCCGGTCCGATGACACCCCGCGGATCTTCACCCAAACGAGAACGCCAGTACGAGCACATCAAGGAGAGCGTCGAGCAGCGCGGCGAGTCCGAGGAGAAGGCCAAGGAGATCGCCGCCCGCACGGTGAACAAGGAACGCGCGCGGGCGGGCGAGTCCAAGACGGCGAGCAGGCAGTCCCTGGAGGACATGTCCTCGTCCCGCCGCGGCGGCCTCCACTCCCACTCCGGCGCCCAGGGCCCGACGTACGACCAGCTCTACGCGGAGGCCCGGCGCCGCAACATCCACGGCCGCTCGGACATGAACAAGGCCCAGCTCGAACGGGCCCTGGAGGACTAGAGGCGGCGGATCGCCGTCTAGCCCCGCAGCGGCCCGTCCGAGTCGCGCAGGGCCCGCGTCTCGCGGCCGCCGAGCACGCCCAGGATCTCGGCGCAGATGGCGAGAGCCGTCTCGGCCGGGGTCCGCGCGCCGAGGTCGAGCCCGATCGGCCCGTGCACCAGGGCCAGTTGGGCCTCGCTCACCCCGGCGGCGACGAGCCCTTCGCGCCGTCGCGCGGTGGTTCGCCGCGAACCGAGCGCTCCCACGTACGGGATCCCGAGCTCCAGTGCGGCCCGCAGCGTCGGGACATCGAACTCCGGATCATGGCTCAGCAGCACCAGACAGGCCGCGTCGCGGTGATCGGTGAGCACCTTCAGCGCGTCCGGGGCCGCCTCCACGGTCCGCGCGCCCCAGCCCAGCAGCACGGCCTGCCGCTCGATGATCTCCGCGAGCTCGCCGCCCCCGCCGATCACCACGTACGGGGCCGAGGGATACGCCTCGACGAGCACCAGCCCGGACTCCCCGTACAGCGCGTCCCGCCCCGGCCGCCTGCTCGCCAGCAGTTCCCCGGCCCGCCGCCCGGCATCGTCGCGCGGCGCCGCCGTGGCCCGTACGACCTCACTGACCGCCTGATCGGCGGCCTCGTTCAGCCGGCTCACGAGCGCCACCCCGGCCCCCTCGCCGAGCAGCTCCCACCACTCCGCGGGGATCGCCGTCAGGGGCTGGATCAGCACCTCGGCCTGCCCGCCGCAGGTCAGCCGCGCCTCCACGGCCTCGCCCGCGCCGACCGACACCTCACACACCCGGGCGCTGTCCCCGGCCGCCATGGCCCCCGCTTCGGCAACGAGCTGCGCGTCGAACACCCCGTTGTACAGCGCCCCGACGCACTCCCCCCGCGCATCGACGAGCACGGCCCCGGCGGGGTCCCGCGGCCCGAACCCCTGCTCGGTCACGGGCCGGGCCAGATACCCCGCCCGCCCCTCGGCCACCCACTGCCGCGCCGTCTCCACCAGCTCACGCATCCCAGCCGCCCCATCCTCTGCGAGCACTCCCCGCAAAGCGCCAGGTCAACGGCACTATGCGGCCTCACGAACCACCCTACGCAGACCCCCCACCCCCACCCATCCCCCAAACCCACAGACCCCACCCCACCTCCCTCGTACAGACCACCGGAAGTCACCCCGGGCCTGCCCTGCGGTCCGCCCGACCGCGAACAGGCGGGAACGGAAGGCTCGGTGGCGCGAGGCGGTCAATCCTGGGGGTGATCGCGAGTGAGCGGAGAGACGCTGCGGGGCCCCGGGAGCGTGCACGGCACGGCAGTTGGCGGCACATACGCGAAGACCCCGTCTCAGCGAAGGCGCTGATGGCGGGGTCTTTGGGCACTTCCTGCGAAGTGCCCCCGGCAGGATTCGAACCTGCGCACACGGCTCCGGAGGCCGTTGCTCTATCCCCTGAGCTACGGGGGCGTGTCGTTCGCTGTGCGGCGACGGGTTGAACACTACCAGCTTCCGCGGGGTGATCAGGAACCGGTTTCCGGGGGAGCGGGGGGTGGGTCGCCCGGAGGGGGTGGAAGTGGCAAAAACCCGGACGCGGGGGCTTGGCTCGACCTACTCTCGAGTTGTGCCAGGCGTCTCGGGCCGGGTGCTTGTTGTCGACGACAACAAGGTCATCCGGCAGCTGATCAAGGTCAATCTCGAGCTGGAGGGCTTCGAGGTCGTGACCGCGAACGATGGTGCCGAGTGTCTGGACGTCGTGCATCGCGTGTGCCCGGATGTGATCACCCTTGATGTGGTCATGCCCCGGCTGGACGGGTTCGGGGCCGCCACTCAGCTGCGGGCCGATCCGCGGACCCGGGACGTGCCCGTCGCCATCGTCAGCGCCTGTACGCAGCACGAGGTCGAGGCCGGGATCGCGGCCGGGGTGGACGCCTTCGTCGCCAAGCCCTTCGAGCCCACCGAGCTGGTGCGCGTCGTGCGGCGCCTGATCGAGCGCAAGGACCGGCGTGACGGGAGGAGAGGGGCTCCCGCCGGGAGGGGCAGGGGGTAGGGGCCGTCGCCGTCCCAGGAGGCCTGCTGTTCACATGGCGAAACCCTTCGCTTGATGCGTGGGCGTCTCCCCTAGGCTGGTCCCGTGACCCCCGCCGACCTCTCCCGTTGCGTCGTACGCGCCGTACGCCGCGCCGTCGAGGACGGGGAGCTGCCGGTGGGGACCGAGGTGCCCGCGCGGGTTGTCGTCGAGCGGACCCGGCCCGGCGGGGTGGGGGACTACGCCACCCCCGTCGCCTTTCAGGTGGCCAAGGGTGCCCGTCGCGCCCCCGGCGAGGTGGCCGGTGTGCTGGCCCGCCGGCTGGCCGGGGAGCCCGGGGTGGAGCGGGCCGACGTCACCGGCGCCGGGTTCCTGAACTTCACGCTCGCGCCGCTGTCCGTCGCCGGGCTCGTCGATGACATCCGTGCTCGCGGCCGCCGGTACGGGTACGCCGACCGAGCCGTGGAGACCGAGCCGTTCTGCTGGGCGCCCACCGCCGGGCTGCGGCAGCGTGCCGTCCACGAGGCCGTCGTACGGCTCCTGCGCAGTCAGGGGGAGGGGAACGGCGCGCCGTGGCCGAGCGTCGCGCCCGTCGCCAAGCGGGACGGCGATGTGCGGGCCGTGTACGGGGCCGACGCCGCCGTCTGGGCCGCGCTGTCCGTGCCCGCACGCGAGACCCCCCACTTCTCCGACGAGCTGCTCGCGCAGACGGAGAGCAGCGAGTTCTTCCGCGTGCGGTACGCCCACGCCCGCGCGCGTGCGCTCGTACGGAACGCCGCGCAGCTGGGGTTCGCCGCGGAGGCCGGGGACGTGTCCGGCGCCGACGAGCTCGTTCGCGCCCTCGCCGACCACCCCCTCGTCCTCGAAGCCGCCGCGCACCACCGGGCGCCCGAGCGGCTCGTCCGGCACCTCGTCGAGCTGGCGGACGCGCTGCTCGACTTCCAGTACCGCGTCCTGCCCAAGGGGGACGAGAAACCCTCGGCCGCCCACCGCGCCCGGCTGGCTCTTGCCGAAGCCGCCGGGACGGTGCTGGCCGGCGGCCTGGCCCTGCTCGGCATCGACGCACCTGAACGCCTGTGAACAGTGAAGAGAGATACCGATGAGCCGTTCCGCGCACCCCGCCGGGCCCCGTCACGCCGACGTCCTGCCCGAGGGGCACTACTCCCCGCCCCCGGCCGACCTCAACGCCCTCGACGAGAAGGTCTGGGCCCGGACCGTCACGCGTGGCGACGACGGGGTCGTCAGCGTCGGCGGGATGGAAGTGACCAAGCTCGCCGAGGAGTTCGGGACCCCCGCCTACTTCCTTGACGAGGAGGACTTCCGGGCCCGGTGCCGGGCCTGGGCGCACGCCTTCGGCAAGGACGCGGATGTCTTCTACGCCGGAAAGGCGTTCCTCTCCAAGGCCATCGTGAAGTGGCTCAAGGAAGAGGGGCTGAATCTCGACGTGTGTTCCGGCGGGGAACTGGCCACCGCACTCGCCGCCGAAATGCCCGCCGCGCGCATTGCCTTCCACGGCAACAACAAGTCCGAGCACGAGATCCGCCGGGCCGTCGAGGCCGGAGTGGGGCGGATCGTGCTGGATTCGTTCCAGGAGATCGCCCGCGTCGCACACATCGCCCGTGAGCTGGGCGTACGCCAGCCCGTCCAGATCCGCGTGACGGTGGGGGTCGAGGCGCACACGCACGAATTCATCGCCACCGCGCACGAGGACCAGAAGTTCGGCATCGCCGTCGCCGACGGCTCCGCCGCCGAAGCCGTGCGGCGCGCGCTCGGGCACGACTCGCTGGAGCTGCTCGGCGTCCACTCCCACATCGGCTCGCAGATCTTCGACATGGCCGGCTTCGAGGTGTCCGCGAAGCGCGTCGTGCAGCTGCTGGCCGCCGTGCGCGACGAGCACGGGGTCGAGCTCCCCGAGATCGACCTCGGCGGCGGCCTCGGGATCGCCTACACGTCCGACGACGACCCGCGCGAGCCGCACGAGATCGCCAAGTCCCTCACCGAGATCGTCGCCCGGGAGTGCGAGAGCGCGGGGCTGCGGGCGCCGCGGATCTCCGTCGAGCCCGGCCGTGCCATCGTCGGGCCCACCGCCTTCACCCTCTACGAGGTCGGGACGATCAAGCCGCTGGAGGGCCTGCGGACGTACGTCTCCGTCGACGGCGGGATGTCGGACAACATCCGCACCGCGCTCTACGACGCCGAGTACTCCGTCACCCTCGTCTCCCGCACCTCCGACGCCGAGCCCATGCTCGTCCGCGTCGTCGGCAAGCACTGCGAGAGCGGCGACATCGTCGTCAAGGACGCGTTCCTGCCCGCCGACCTCGCCCCCGGCGACCTCCTCGCCGTCCCGGCCACCGGCGCGTACTGCCGCTCCATGGCCAGCAACTACAACCACGCGCTGCGTCCGCCGGTGGTCGCCGTGCGTGACGGACAGGCCCGTGTGATCGTCCGGCGCGAGACGGAGGAAGATCTCCTGCGTCTCGACCTCGGGTGATCCGCATATTTCTGGGAGAAGGCCCCGGACCCCCAAAATAGGTGTCTCACTCAATGGACCGAGGGTGGAAACTGATGTCCATTGAGTGAGACTGGTTCTCACCCCTCGCGCAATCCGCGCGCGGGGTACTGAAGGAAGACGAAAGGCGTAGGTCGAATGATGCGTACGCGTCCGCTGAAGGTGGCGCTGCTGGGCTGTGGAGTGGTCGGCTCAGAGGTGGCGCGCATCATGACGACGCACGCCGACGACCTCACGCAGAGGATCGGCGCGCCCGTCGAGCTCGCCGGTGTGGCCGTACGGCGGCCCTCCAAGGTGCGCGAGGGCATCGACCCCGCGCTCGTCACCACCGATGCGACCGCCCTCCTCAAACGCGGCGACATCGACGTCGCCATCGAGGTCATCGGCGGCATCGAGCCGGCCCGCACCCTCATCACCACCGCCTTCGAGAACGGCATCTCCGTCGTCTCCGCGAACAAGGCGCTGCTCGCCCAGGACGGCGCCGCGCTGCACGCCGCCGCCGAGAAGCACGGCCTGGACCTGTACTACGAGGCCGCCGTCGCCGGCGCCATCCCGCTGGTCCGCCCGATGCGCGAGTCCCTCGCGGGCGACAAGATCAACCGGGTCATGGGCATCGTCAACGGCACGACGAACTTCATCCTCGACAAGATGGACGCCACCGGCGCCGGCTACCAGGAGGCGCTCGACGAGGCCACCGCCCTCGGATACGCCGAAGCCGACCCCACCGCCGACGTCGAGGGCTACGACGCCGCCGCCAAGGCCGCGATCCTGGCCGGCATCGCCTTCCACACCCGGGTCCGCCTCGACGACGTCTACCGCGAGGGCATGACCGAGGTCAGCGCCTCCGACTTCGCCTCCGCCAAGCGGATGGGCTGCACCATCAAGCTCCTGGCGATCCTGGAGCGCGCCGCCGACGGCGCGTCCGTCACGGCCCGCGTGCACCCCGCGATGATCCCCCTGAGCCACCCGCTCGCCTCCGTACGCGAGGCCTACAACGCGGTCTTCGTCGAGGCGGAGGCCGCCGGGCGGCTCATGTTCTACGGGCCCGGCGCGGGCGGTTCGCCGACCGCGTCCGCGGTCCTCGGCGACCTCGTCGCCGTCTGCCGCAACAAGCTCGCCGAGGCAACGGGGCCGGGCGAGTCCGCTTACACCCAGCTGCCGGTCAGTGCCATGGGCGAAGTCGTCACCCGCTACCACATCAGCCTCGATGTGGCCGACAAGCCGGGCGTCCTCGCCCAGGTCGCGACGGTCTTCGCGGAGCACGGCGTGTCCATCGACACCGTCACCCAGCAGGGCAAGGACGGCGAGGCCTCCCTCGTCGTCGTCACTCACCGAGCGCCCGACGCCGCCCTCTCCGGGACCGTCGACGCGCTGCGGAAGCTGGACACCGTGCGCGGTGTCGCCAGCATCATGCGTGTTGAAGGGGAGTAAGGACCCATGAGCAGCAATCGCACCCACCAGTGGCGCGGCATCATCGAGGAGTACCGGGACCGCCTGCCGGTGACGGACACGACTCCCGTGGTCACACTCCGCGAGGGTGGCACGCCTCTCGTCCCCGCGCAGGTGCTCTCCGAGCGCACCGGCTGTGAGGTGCACCTCAAGGTCGAGGGGGCGAACCCCACCGGTTCCTTCAAGGACCGCGGCATGACCATGGCCATCACCAAGGCCAAGGAGGACGGCGCCAAGGCCGTCATCTGCGCCTCCACCGGCAACACCTCGGCCTCCGCCGCCGCGTACGCGGTGCGCGCCGGGATGGTCTCCGCCGTCCTCGTGCCCCGCGGCAAGATCGCGCTCGGCAAGATGGGCCAGGCCCTCGTGCACGGCGCCAAGATCCTCCAGGTGGACGGCAACTTCGACGACTGCCTGAACCTGGCCCGCGCGCTGTCGGACAACTACCCGGTGGCGCTGGTCAATTCGGTCAACCCGGTCCGCATCGAGGGCCAGAAGACCGCCGCGTTCGAGATCGTCGACGCGCTCGGTGACGCGCCCGACATCCACGTGCTGCCCGTCGGCAACGCCGGCAACATCACCGCGTACTGGCGTGGCTTCAAGGAGTACAAGGCCGACGGCCTGGCCTCCCGTACGCCCCGTGTGTGGGGTTTCCAGGCCTCCGGTTCCGCGCCCATCGTGCGCGGCGAGGTCGTCAAGGAGCCGCACACCATCGCCACCGCGATCCGGATCGGCAACCCGGCCTCCTGGGACTACGCGCTCGCCGCGAAGGAGGAGTCGGGCGGCTTCATCGACGAGGTGACGGACCGCCAGATCCTCGCCGCCTACCGGCTGTTGGCCGCCCAGGAGGGCGTCTTCGTCGAGCCCGCCTCGGCCGCCTCCGTGGCCGGCCTGCTCAAGGCCGCCGAGCAGGGCCTGGTCGACCCGGGCCAGAAGATCGTGTGCACCGTCACCGGCAACGGCCTGAAGGACCCCGACTGGGCGATCGCCGGCGCTCCGCAGCCGGTCACCGTTCCGGTTGACGCCGAAGCCGCGGCCGTCCGCCTCGGCCTGGTCTGACGCACCACCCGAGAGCCGGGTTCCGGAGGGCTCACCAGACCCTCCGGAACCCGGCAACTCACCCCGTACGAAGACAAAAGTGCGGCCGAAGGCCGCGGCACCCGCGACACGCATCGTGCGCCTCCTGTGCGCCCTATGTCGCGAGAGAACCTTCCTTCGATACGCTGTACTTACATCCGCCACCGCGCATATGACCGCGGTGCTGCCCCAAGGGCCTTCGGGTGTCGTACGTTCTCCAGTACATTCGCAGCGAGCCAGCGAAGAGCGAAGATCTCGCACAGTAACAAGGAGTGTCATCGGACGATGGCCGGTCCAGCGTTCCGCGCCGCCGCCGTACGGGTGCGCGTCCCCGCCAGCAGTGCCAACCTCGGCCCGGGCTTCGATGCCTTCGGCCTGGCCCTGGGGCTCTACGACGACGTCGTCGTCCGGGTGGCCGACTCCGGCCTGAACATCGACATCGCGGGCGAGGGCGCCGACACCCTCCCGCGGGACGAGAGCCACCTGCTCGTACGCTCCATGCGCACCGCCTTCGACCTGCTGGGCGGCCAGCCGCGCGGCCTCGAGGTCGTCTGCGCCAACCGCATCCCGCACGGCCGCGGCCTCGGCTCCTCCTCCGCCGCCATCTGCGCCGGCATCGTCGCCGCCCGCGCCGTGACCATAGGCGGAGAGGCCAAGCTCGACGACACCGCCCTCCTGGAGCTCGCCACCGAGATCGAGGGGCACCCCGACAACGTCGCCGCCTGTCTGCTCGGGGGCTTCACCCTGGCGTGGATGGACGGCGGCAGCGCCAAGGCGATCCGGATGGAGCCCGCCGATTCCATCGTTCCGGTGGTCTTCGTCCCCTCCAAGCCGGTCCTGACGGAGACCGCGCGCGGCCTGCTGCCGCGCACCGTCCCGCACGTGGACGCGGCCGTCAACGCGGGCCGCGCGGGTCTGCTCGTGGAGGCCCTGACCAGGCGTCCCGAGTTCCTGCTGGCGGCCACCGAAGACCGGCTCCACCAGGAGTACCGGTCCCCGGCGATGCCCGAGAGCGTGGCACTCGTCAACCGGCTGCGGGCGGACGGCATCCCCGCGGTCATCTCCGGCGCGGGCCCCACGGTCCTGGCGCTGGTCGACAACGGCGCGGCCGACAAGGTCGCGCAGCTCGCGGGCGAGGGGTGGGCGGCCAACCGGCTCGCACTCGACGCCGCGGGCGCGAGCGTACTTCCGCTGGGCACCCAGGGCGGCTGAGTCAGGGCCGGTCAGGGGCGTGGGCGGCCAGGGCAGGCCGCCCGCGCGGAAGGGCGCGATTGCCGGTGATTGAGAGGGGGAATGTCTGTTGGATCCGGTAGTGTTAACCTCAAGTGCGTATCCGAAGCCGCCATGGCTCGGTGCTCAGTGTCCCAATCCGGGACCACCTTTCTTCCGGGAGCCTCCCCGACTGCTTTGATCACTTCCAGCAGTTTCGAGCACGCTCCGGAATCGGCGTGACATTCCCACGCTTCAAGCTCGGGGGCTTCTCGCCGGAACCACCCATGCACGTTTCTCTCCGCCGTCTCTCTATCGGCGGACCACTCGCCCCGGCACAGTTCACACACCCGGACTGCTGTCGGACAGCACAACCGGTCGCCGAGCCAGACAGGCCGACGTCCGCTCCAGGGAAGGACCCTTCGTGAGCGACACCACCGATCTGATGGGCGCTGCCGACACCTCTGTCGACGCCAGTGCCCCCGCCGCGGGCGCGGCCCCCAAGCGCCGCCGCTCCGGCACCGGCCTCGACGGCATGGTCCTGGCCGAGCTGCAGCAGGTCGCGTCGGGCCTCGGGATCAGGGGCACCGCGCGGATGCGCAAGAGCCAGCTGATCGAGGTCATCAAGGAGGCGCAGGCGGGTGGCGGCAGCGCCCCCAAGGCCGCGTCCTCCGCCGCGGGCGCCGCCGACACCGCCGAGGCCAAGCCGAAGCGCCGCGCCACCAGCAAGGCCCGTACGGGCGAGGCCGCCGCCGAGGCTCCGGCCGAGAAGCCCGCCGCCGCGCCGGCGCAGATCGAGATCCCGGGCCAGCCGGCCTCCGACGACGCCCCCGTGGGCGAGCGCCGTCGCCGTCGGGCCACGGCCCCCTCCGGCAGCCCGGAGGCCGCGGCCCCCGCCGCTGCCGTGCAGGTCGAGGCGAAGACCGAGACCGTCACCGCCGCCGCGCCGGCGGAGACCAAGGCCGAGGCCGCGACCGCCGTCTCCGCGCCCGCCCAGGAGGGCGAGGGCCGCGGCCGGCGCGACCGCCGTGACCGCGCCGAGCGCGGGGACCGCCAGCGTGACCGCCGTGACCGCGGCGCCAAGGCCGACGACCAGGGCCAGGGCGGCCAGGGTCAGGGCGGCCAGGGCGCGCAGGGCGGCCAGGGCGGCGGCCGTCAGGACCGTCAGCAGCAGGGCGGCCGCCAGGACCGTCAGGACCGCCAGCAGCAGGGCCAGCAGGGCCGTCAGGACCGCCAGGATGGCGGCCCGCAGGACGACTTCGACGACGAGGGCGGCCGTCGTGGCCGTCGCGGCCGCTACCGCGACCGCCGTGGCCGTCGTGGCCGCGACGAGTTCGCGCCGAACGAGCCGCAGGTCGCCGACGACGACGTCCTGATCCCCGTCGCGGGCATCCTCGACATCCTCGACAACTACGCGTTCATCCGGACCTCGGGCTACCTGCCCGGCCCCAACGACGTGTACGTCTCCCTCGCCCAGGTCCGCAAGGCCGGCCTGCGCAAGGGCGACCACACCACCGGTGCCGTGCGCCAGCCCAAGGACGGCGAGCGCCGCGAGAAGTTCAACGCCCTCGTGCGTCTGGACTCGGTGAACGGCATGGCGCCCGAATCCGGCCGCGGCCGCCCGGAGTTCCAGAAGCTGACCCCGCTCTACCCGCAGGACCGGCTCCGCCTGGAGACCGACCCGGGCGTGCTGACCACCCGCATCATCGACCTCGTGTCGCCGATCGGTAAGGGCCAGCGCGGTCTGATCGTGGCCCCGCCGAAGACCGGCAAGACCATGATCATGCAGGCGATCGCCAACGCGATCACCACCAACAACCCCGAGTGCCACCTGATGGTCGTCCTGGTCGACGAGCGTCCGGAAGAGGTCACCGACATGCAGCGGTCGGTCAAGGGCGAGGTCATCTCCTCGACCTTCGACCGCCCGGCCGAGGACCACACCACCGTCGCCGAGCTGGCCATCGAGCGCGCCAAGCGCCTCGTCGAGCTGGGTCACGACGTGGTCGTCCTGCTGGACTCCATCACCCGTCTGGGCCGCGCGTACAACCTCGCGGCGCCCGCCTCCGGCCGCATCCTGTCCGGTGGTGTCGACTCGACCGCGCTGTACCCGCCGAAGCGCTTCTTCGGTGCCGCGCGCAACATCGAGGACGGCGGCTCGCTGACCATCCTGGCCACCGCGCTGGTCGACACCGGCTCGCGCATGGACGAGGTGATCTTCGAGGAGTTCAAGGGCACCGGCAACATGGAGCTCAAGCTCGACCGGAAGCTCGCCGACAAGCGCATCTTCCCGGCCGTCGACGTCGACCCGTCGGGCACCCGCAAGGAGGAGATCCTCCTCAACGCGGAGGAGCTCGCCATCGTCTGGAAGCTGCGCCGGGTGCTGCACGCACTCGACTCGCAGCAGGCGATCGAGCTGCTTCTCGACAAGATGAAGCAGACGAAGTCGAACGCCGAGTTCCTGATGCAGATCGCTAAGACGACCCCGTCGGGCAAGAACGACGACTGACGGTAGTCCGCGCGTCACCGCAGCCGCCCCCGCCGCATCCGCGGCGGGGGCGGCTGTGCTTTTTCGCACATGTCGGCACCGGATGAACCTCTGTCCGCAATCCGGCGTCCCCTGGCAAAACCCCAGGTCGAGGCGGCATTACGTAGCGCCTATCCCGGGAGGCGGCCCTTTTGGCCCAGGTCGGAGGGCCGCGCCGGCCGTGGAACCCTGGAGCGCGTTCGCCCGTCTGTGTCAGCAGACGCAGAGCAGCACGGGGAACCGGACCCAGGACTGAGGAGAGCATGAGCGAGGAAAGCAACGGCCGCGGCCGGCGCGCCGCGGGCCGGCGCCGACGGAAGCCGCCGGCGCGCCGCAGAGCCCTCGCCATCGTCGCGTGGAGCGCCGCGGGCGTGGTCCTGCTCGGCGGGGCGGGCCTCGGCTACTTCTACTTCAAGTTCAACGGGAACCTGAAGACCGTCGACATCGACCAGGCGCTCGGCACCGACCGTCCGCAGAACATAGACAACGGCTCGATGGACATCCTCGTCCTCGGCTCCGACTCCCGCGGCGGCGCGAACTCCGAGTACGGCCAGGACGACGGCGGCTCCGCCCGCTCCGACACCGCGATGATCGTCCACCTGTACGAGGGCCACAAGAAGGCCAGCGTCGTGTCCATACCGCGCGACACGATGATCGCCCAGCCCTCCTGCACCATGCCCAACGGGAAGACCGACCCCGGCAGCCGGCGCAGGCAGTTCAACGAGGCCTTCACCATCGGCGGGGCCGCCTGCGCGGTCAAGACCGTCGAGAAGATGTCGGGGATCCGCATGGACCACTACATCGAGGTCGACTTCACCGGCTTCAAGAAGATCATCGACACCCTCGGCGGCGTGGACGTGACCATCACCAAGCCGATCAAGGACGGTGCCAGCCACCTCGACCTCGCGGCGGGCCCCCACAGGCTCAACGGGGAGCAGGCCCTCGGTGTCGTCCGTACCCGCAAGAGCGTGGGGGACGGCAGCGACCTTGGCCGAATACAGCTCCAGCAGGCCTTCATCAAGGCGCTGATCAAGCAGGTCAAGAGCATCGGCCTGTTCGACAACCCCAAGAGGCTGCTCGATCTCGCCGACACCGGCACCAAGACGATCACCACCGACAAGGCGCTCGGCGATGTGAAGTCCCTCATGGGCTTCGCCCAGAGCCTCCAGGGCATCGACGCCAAGGACATGCAGATGATCACGCTGCCGGTGACCGTGGACCCCCTCGACTCCGACCGCGTGGCCCCGCTGACCAAGCAGTCCAAGCTGGTCTGGGACGCCCTGCTGGCGGACCAGCCCGTCCCCGCCGAGGCCACCGAGAACTCGATGGGCGACAAGGGCACGGTCGGCGGGATAGTCCAGTAGGCGGGCCCCGGCGCCGCCGCGGAATACATGCGGGCCCTCCTCCGTTGAGGGAGGCGTCCTCAGAATTTTGACAGGCAGCCCGGTCCTGGCAGACTGGTCTGTCGGCCCCGGTTCACGCAGCGCGCAATTCGGCCCCTGCGACCCGGCGCCCTCCCGAATCTAGGAGACACCTTGAAGCGCGATGTTCACCCCGAGTACGTCGAGACCCAGGTCAGCTGCACCTGTGGCGCGTCGTTCACCACCCGCTCCACGCTGACCAGCGGCACCATCCGTGCCGAGGTCTGCTCCGAGTGCCACCCCTTCTACACCGGCAAGCAGAAGATCCTCGACACCGGTGGCCGCGTGGCCCGCTTCGAGGCTCGCTTCGGCAAGGGTGCGGCCAAGAAGTAGCGCGACCCAGGCGCCGGTCACCGGCCGCCCCCTGTCCATGCGGGGGTGGCCGGACCGGCGCCTTTGTCGTCGTCCAGCCCCGCCACCCAGTGCCGTTCTTTCGTACTTTCACCACAGGAGCCCCCGATGTTCGAGGCGGTCGAGGAACTGATCGGCGAACACGCCGATCTTGAGAAGAAGCTCGCCGACCCTTCGGTCCACTCGGATCAGGCCAACGCCCGCAAGCTGAACAAGCGCTACGCGGAGCTGACGCCGATCGTCGCGACCTTCCGTGCGTGGAAGCAGACGGCCGAGGACATCGAGACGGCCAAGGAGCTTAGCGCCGACGACCCCGACTTCGCGGCCGAGGTCAAGGAGCTGACCGTGCAGCGCGAGGAGCTCACCGAGAAGCTCCGCCTGCTGCTGGTCCCGCGCGACCCCAGCGACGACAAGGACGTGCTCCTCGAGGTCAAGGCGGGCGCGGGCGGCGACGAGTCGGCGCTGTTCGCCGGCGACCTGCTGCGCATGTACCTGCGCTACGCCGAGCGCGTGGGCTGGAAGACCGAGATCATCGACGCCACCGAGTCCGAGCTCGGCGGCTACAAGGACGTCCAGGTCTCCGTCCGCACCAAGGGCGGCAACGGCGCCACCGAGCCCGGCCAGGGCGTGTGGGCCCGCCTGAAGTACGAGGGCGGCGTGCACCGCGTCCAGCGGGTTCCGGCCACCGAGTCCCAGGGCCGCATCCACACCTCCGCCGCCGGCGTGCTCGTCACCCCGGAGGCCGAGGAGGTCGAGGTCGAGATCAACATGAACGACCTCCGCATCGACGTGTACCGCTCGTCGGGCCCCGGCGGCCAGTCCGTCAACACCACCGACTCGGCCGTGCGCATCACGCACATCCCGACCGGTGTGGTCGCCTCCTGCCAGAACGAGAAG
Source organism: Streptomyces sp. NPDC057010 (assembly GCF_042673805.1). Taxonomy (NCBI): domain Bacteria; kingdom Bacillati; phylum Actinomycetota; class Actinomycetes; order Kitasatosporales; family Streptomycetaceae; genus Streptomyces; species Streptomyces sp. NPDC057010. The sequence goes on from NZ_JBHUSC010000011.1 coordinate 21,639, forward strand.
AGCCAGCTCCAGAACAAGGAGCAGGCCATGCGCATCCTGCGCTCGCGCCTGCTGGCAGCCGCCCAGGAAGCCGCCGAGCAGGAGGCCTCCGACGTGCGCCGCAGCCAGGTCCGCTCCGTGGACCGCTCCGAGAAGATCCGTACGTACAACTTCCCGGAAAACCGGATCTCGGACCACCGCACCGGATTCAAGGCGTACAACTTGGACCAGGTGCTCGACGGCGACCTCGACTCGGTCATCCAGGCCTGTGTCGACGCCGACTCCGCGGCCAAGCTCGCCGCCGCGCAGTAAGAGCCGCAACGCCCCGCACCACCCCCCTCCCCCAAGCTCTCGGCTTCGCTCGAGCAGGGGGGACCCCCATGACAGCAGCCCGGAGGACCAGCGTGAACTTGCTGCTTGCCGAGGTGGCCCAGGCCACCCAGCGGCTGGCCGCCGCCGGCGTGCCCTCACCGCGCTTCGACGCGGAGGAGCTCGCGGCCTTCGTGCACGGCGTCAAGCGGGGGGAACTGCACCACGTCAAGGACGCGGACTTCGACGCCCGCTACTGGGAGGCCGTCGCCCGCCGCGAGGCGCGCGAGCCGCTCCAGCACATCACCGGCCGCGCCTTCTTCCGCTATCTGGAGCTCCAGGTCGGGCCCGGGGTGTTCGTGCCCCGGCCCGAGACCGAGTCGGTCGTGGACTGGGCCATACACGCCGTGCGGGCGATGGACGTGGTCGAGCCGATGATCGTCGACCTGTGCAGCGGCTCCGGCGCGATCGCCCTGGCGATGGCGCAGGAGGTGCCGCGCTCGCGCGTCCACGCGGTCGAGCTGTCCGAGGAGGCCCTGCGGTGGACCCGCAAGAACGCCGAGGGCTCACGGGTCACCGTCCACCAGGGTGACGCGCTCAGCGCCCTGCCCGAGCTCGACGGACAGGTCGACCTGGTCATCTCCAACCCGCCGTACATCCCGCTCACCGAGTGGGAGTACGTGGCCCCTGAGGCCCGGGACCACGATCCGGAGATGGCGCTCTTCTCCGGCGAGGACGGCCTCGACACCATCCGCGGCATCGAGCGCACCGCCCACCGGCTGCTCAGGCCCGGCGGAATCGTCGTCGTCGAGCACGCCGACACCCAGGGCGGCCAGGTGCCCTGGATCTTCGCCGAGGAGCGGGGCTGGGCCGACGCGGCCGACCACCCGGACCTCAACAACCGCCCGCGCTTCGCCACCGCCCGCAAGGCGATGCCGTGACCGGCGCGCCCCTTCCCCACACCCCCCTGCTGCACGAGGAGAACCGCTGATGGCCCGGCGATACGACTGCAACGACGCGACGGACCGCAAGACGGGTCTGCGTGAAGCCGCATCCGCCGTGCGTCGCGGCGAGCTCGTCGTGCTGCCCACCGACACCCTGTACGGGATCGGCGCGGACGCCTTCAGCCCGGAGGCCGTCCACGACCTGCTCGCCGCCAAGGGGCGGGGCCGCGGCATGCCCACCCCGGTGCTCATCGGCTCCCCGAACACCCTGCACGGCCTGGTCACGGACTTCTCCGAGCAGGCGTGGGAGCTCGTCGACGCCTTCTGGCCGGGCGCGCTGACGCTCGTCGCCAAGCACCAGCCCTCGCTGGCCTGGGACCTGGGGGACACCCACGGCACCGTCGCCGTACGGATGCCCCTGCACCCCGTCGCGATCGAGCTGCTGACCGAGGTCGGCCCGATGGCGGTGTCCTCGGCGAACCTGACCGGGCACCCGGCGCCGGAGGACTGCGACGCGGCGCGCGAGATGCTCGGGGACTCCGTGTCGGTGTACCTGGACGGCGGGCCGACGCCCGGCATCCAGCCGTCGTCGATCGTCGACGTCACCGGGAAGGTTCCCGTCCTGCTGCGCGAGGGCGCGCTCACCGCGGACCAGCTGCGGGAGGTCGTACCCGACCTCGAGGTCGCCCCGTGAGCCCTGAGGGGCGTGGCATAGCCGGTGGCGACATTTTCCGCATACTCCACGTCAGCACCGGCAACGTCTGCCGCTCGCCGATCACCGAGCGGCTGACGCGGCACGCCCTCGCGCACCGGCTGGGAGGCCTCGTCCACGGGGACCTCATCGTGGAGAGCGCCGGCACGTGGGGCCACGAGGGCGCCCCGATGGAGGCGAACGCGGCCGCCGTGCTGGAGGACTTCGGGGCCGACGCGTCCGGGTTCACCGGGCGGGAGCTGCTGGACGAGCACGTCATCCGGGCCGACCTGGTGCTGACCGCCACGCGGGACCACCGGGCGCAGGTCATCTCGATGGGCCACTCGGCGGGGCTGCGGACGTTCACCCTGAAGGAGTTCACGCGGCTGGTGCGGGCCATAGATCCGGCAACGCTGCCGCCGCTGGACGACGGCATGGCGGAGCGGGCGCGGGCCCTGGTCCGGGCCGCGGCCGCCCTGCGGGGCTGGCTGCTGGCGCCGTCCCCCGACGCGGACGAGGTGTACGACCCGTACGGGGCGCCGATCACGTTCTTCCGCTCGATCGGCGACGAGATCAACCAGGCGCTGGACCCGGTGGTCACGGCCCTGACGGGTGTCACGGCGCGCCGCTGACCCGGCGGCCGGAGGCCGACGCAGCGGGCCGACGCCCGGGAGGCCCCCTGGGGCCGAGCGGTGCGAGGAGCGCGTTGAGA
>NZ_JBHUSC010000011.1:24372-81394 GCF_042673805.1 Streptomyces sp. NPDC057010
AAGGTGCTCAATCAGGCGCTGGGCCCGGTGGTCACGGCCCTGACGGGTGTCACGGCCCGCCGCTGACCTGGCGGCCGGAGGCCGACGCCCGGGAGGCCCCCCTGGGGCCGAGCGGTGCGAGGAGCGCGTTGAGAAGGTGCTCAATCAGGCGCTGGGCCCGGTGGTCACGGCCCTGACGGGTGTCACGGCCCGCCGCTGACCTGGCGGCCGGAGGCCGACGCCCGGGAGGGCCCCCTGGGGCCGAGGCCGGGGCGCTGCCCCGGACCCGCGCCTCAAACGCCGGCGAGGCCGGATGTGCCCCCGCCGTCCCCCAGGTGCGGCGCCGCGGGGCGCGGGGCCTGGCCCCGGCCTACAGTGGCTGGTACCGGTACCCCACTGCGCGGGAGCATGCCATGAGCGTCATCACCGAGCCGACGGACCTCCTGCGCGCGCAGGATCCGCAGATGGCCGACGTACTCGCCGGTGAGGCGACGCGGCAGGCGACCACGCTGCAGCTGATCGCCGCCGAGAACTTCATCTCGCCCGCCGTGCTCGCGGCACTCGGCTCGCCGCTCTCCAACAAGTACGCCGAGGGGTACCCCGGCGCCCGCTACCACGGCGGCTGTGAGTACGTGGACACGGCCGAGCGGCTCGCCGTCGAGCGGGCCAAGGCACTGTTCGGGGCCGAGCACGCCAACGTGCAGCCGCATTCCGGTTCCTCCGCCGTGCTCGCCGCCTACGCGGCGCTGCTGCGCCCCGGGGACACCGTGCTGGCGATGGGCCTCCCGTACGGCGGCCACCTCACGCACGGTTCGCCCGCGAACTTCTCCGGCCGCTGGTTCGACTTCGTGGGCTACGGGGTCGACGCCGAGACGGGGCTCATCGACTACCACCAGGTGCAGGAGCTGGCGCGAACGCACCGCCCCAAGGCGATCGTCTGCGGATCCATCTCCTACCCCCGGCACCCCGAGTACTCGGCCTTCCGGGAGATCGCCGACGAGGTGGGCGCCTACCTCATCGCCGACGCCGCGCACCCGATCGGACTGGTCGCGGGCGGAGCGGCCCCCAGCCCCGTCCCGTACGCCGACGTCGTCTGCGCGACCACCCACAAGGTGCTGCGCGGCCCGCGCGGCGGGATGGTCCTGTGCGGCGCCGAGTTCGCCGAGCGCATCGACCGGGCGGTGTTCCCCTTCACCCAGGGCGGCGCCCAGATGCACACCATCGCCGCCAAGGCCGTGGCGTTCGGCGAGGCTGCCGGGCCCGCCTTCACCACGTACGCCCACCGGGTCGTCGCGCACGCCCGGGTGCTCGCCGAGGCACTGGAGGGGTACGGCTTCACCATCACCACCGGCGGGACGGACACGCACCTGATCACCGCCGACCCGGCACCGCTCGGCGTCGACGGCCCGACCGCCCGCGGCCGGCTCGCCGCCGCCGGCATCGTGCTCGACACCTGCGCCCTCCCGTACGGGGACCAGCGCGGCATCCGTCTCGGCACCGCGGCCGTGACCACCCAGGGGATGGGGGAGCCGGAGATGCTCCGGATCGCCGGGCTGTTCGCCGCCGCACTACACGGGGACGCCGCGAAGACACGTACGGAGGTCAACGAGCTGACGCAGGGATTTCCCCCTTACGGGGCCTAAACGGGATAAGAAGGGCGTACTGGAACCGGGATGCGGCACCCTCGCGTCCTCGGGGGAGGGGACATCGCAGCTAATGTGTGGGGCTGAGATGGCCGGCGATACATCTGGGGCAGCCCGTGCGTGAATATCTGCTGACGCTTTGCGTCACGGTCGCGGTGACCTACCTGCTGACCGGGCCCGTGCGGAAGTTCGCGATCGCGGCCGGGGCCATGCCGGAGATCCGCGCCCGCGACGTGCACCGCGAGCCCACGCCGCGGCTCGGCGGCATCGCGATGTTCGGCGGACTGTGCGCCGGCCTGCTGGTCGCCGACCACCTGCGGAACCTCAACGGCGTCTTCGAGCTGTCGAACGAACCGCGCGCATTGCTCTCCGGCGCCGCCCTGATCTGGCTGGTGGGCGTACTCGACGACAAGTTCGAGCTCGACGCCCTGATCAAGCTCGGCGCGCAGATGATCTCCGCCGGTGTGATGGTCATGCAGGGTCTGACCATCCTGTGGATCCCCGTCCCGGGCATCGGCACGGTCCCGCTCACCCAGTGGCAGGGCAACCTCCTCACCGTCGCCCTCGTCGTGATCACCATCAACGCCGTGAACTTCGTCGACGGACTGGACGGCCTGGCCGCCGGCATGGTCTGCATCGCTGCCACCGCGCTCTTCCTCTACGCCTACCGGATCTGGTTCGGCTACGGCATCGAGTCGGCCGCGCCCGCCACCCTCTTCGCCGCGATCCTGATGGGCATGTGCCTGGGCTTCCTGCCGCACAACATGCACCCCGCCCGGATCTTCATGGGCGACTCCGGCTCGATGCTCATCGGCCTGGTGCTGGCCGCGTCCGCGATCTCCCTCACCGGTCAGGTGGACCCGGACGCCCTGGCCCTCTTCGCCGGCGGTGAGCGCAACGCGACCCACGCGATGCTCCCCGCCTACATCCCGCTGATCCTGCCGCTGACCGTCATCGCGATCCCGATGGCGGACCTGGTCCTGGCCATCGTCCGGCGTACCTGGAAGGGCCAGTCGCCCTTCGCCGCGGACCGCGGACACCTGCACCACCGGCTGCTGGAACTCGGGCATTCGCACAGCCGTGCCGTCCTCATCATGTACTTCTGGTCAGGACTCATCGCCTTCGGCACGGTGGCCTATTCGGTGCATTCCGCCTCGATGTGGATCGTGCTGGCGATCGCCGCGCTGAGTGCCGTGGGCCTGACCCTGCTGCTCCTGCCGCGCTTCACCCCGCGCGCACCGCGCTGGGCGTACGGGCTGGTGCCGCCGCGCTACCGGCACGCCGTACGGGCCGCGGAGGCGGCGGCCGAGGCGGCCGCGCGGGACGCGTCGGGCACCGAGCCGGAGCCCGTCAGGCGGATCGCCGCGGGGGTCTCCGGCGTCAACGGGGCGACAGCGGTAGGCCCCCGTTCGCGCTTCCCCGACCGGCGTAAGGCCGGATCGGCACGCTGACGCCCGGCGCACATGTCCGACATGACGCCCCTTTAGCAGACAACCTGCCGCCCTGTCGTGCACACACGCGCGGGTTAACTCTCATGTGTGACAGTCGGCACACCCAGCAGGTAAAGCTCTCATCAAATAGTTTGTGATACCGTTCACTAAACCCGGCGACAGAGCCGAAGGACCGTAGTGCGACGGTCCATTGGCCCGAGGTTCCCTCTCGGACCGGGCTTACGCTCGTCCCGTACGAGTCCCGTGCCCCCACCACCACAAGCGGAGCAAACCGCCATGCGGTCAAACGACGTCCGATCCCTCCTGCAAGCTGCTGTGCCCACGGCGGTCGCCGGCGCTGTTGCCGCCGCGATCAGTGCCGGCGTGGTCGGCGGCAAGGGGGCGCTCGGCGCTGTCATTGCGACGCTGCTGGTGATCCTGTTCATGGGCGCCGGATTCATCGTTCTGCAGCGCACGGCGAAATCACTGCCGCATCTCTTCCAGGCCATGGGGCTCATGCTCTACGCGGCCCAGATTCTGCTGCTCTTCGTCTTTCTCGCCGCGTTCAAGAACACCACCCTGTTCCACCCCAAGGCGTTCGCGATCACGCTCGTGGCCACCACCCTCGTGTGGATCGGCGCGCAGACCCGTGCTCACATGAAGGCCAAGATCCTTTACGTGGAACCGGACTCGATGAAGGGCGACAAGCCCGAAAATTCGGGGCCGAAGACGTGAAGGGTAGGGCCGGGATAAGTGGGCGTTCGAGATCCTGCTATCGTCCGGTGCCATATGCGGCACTGCGGGCGCGGGCACCTGAGCTGACGCCTGTTCCATCGCGAGGCTCGATGCCTGACTGCCGCCCCACCATCCGTAACACCAGTCCAGTGCCGAACCGCGGCTTCGCCCGCGCCGACACAACGAGGTTGCCGTACCTATGCGCCACGCTGAAGGAGCCCTGCGGTGAGTGCTGCTGACATGACGCTCGCCTTCGAATTGAACTGTCACTTCGAAGACGGCACTGGCTGCGGCTTCCCGGGCCCGACCCTGTACTCGTTCCTGTTCAAGCCGATCTTCGGTGACGCGGACAGCAACCTGTACTTCAACAAGACGATGCTGCTGGCCTTGCTGGGCTCGATCATCATCGTCGGCTTCTTCTGGGCAGCGTTCCGGAAGCCGAAGGTCGTCCCGGGCAAGCTTCAGATGGTCGCCGAGGCCGGCTACGACTTCGTACGCCGCGGCATCGTCTACGAGACGCTCGGCAAGAAGGAAGGCGAGAAGTACGTCCCCTTCATGGTCGCGACGTTCTTCTTCGTCTGGATCATGAACCTGTGGTCGATCGTGCCGCTCGCCCAGTTCCCGGTGACCGCGGTCATCGCGTACCCGGCCGGTCTCGCCGCGATCATCTACGTCATGTGGATGTCGGTGACCTTCAAGCGTCACGGCTTCGTCGGCGGCTTCAAGAACCTCACGGGCTACGACAAGTCCCTCGGCCCGATCCTGCCGATGGTCATGGTGATCGAGTTCTTCTCGAACGTCATCGTCCGCCCGTTCACCCACGCGGTCCGACTGTTCGCGAACATGTTCGCCGGTCACACCCTGCTGCTGCTGTTCACCATCGCCAGCTGGTACCTGCTGAACGGGATCGGCATCGCCTACGCCGGTGTCTCGTTCGTCATGGTCGTCGTGATGACCGCGTTCGAGCTCTTCATCCAGGCTGTTCAGGCGTACGTCTTCGTGCTCCTGGCCTGCAGCTTCCTGCAGGGCGCGCTCGCCGAGCACCACTGAGCGAGTTCGCTCCGTAAACCCCCGAATCGTCCGGTGGCCAACCCCCACCGGTCCATGAAAGAGAAGGAAGAACTGGCATGTCCCAGATCCTCGCTGCCGCCGAAGGCGTCACCGGTTCCCTCAGCTCCGTTGGTTACGGTCTCGCGGCCATCGGCCCGGGTGTCGGCGTCGGCATCATCTTCGGTAACGGCACGCAGGCTCTCGCCCGTCAGCCCGAGGCTGCCGGTCTGATCCGCGCCAACCAGATCCTCGGCTTCGCCTTCTGTGAGGCGCTCGCCCTCATCGGTCTGGTCATGCCGTTCGTCTACTAAGACGAACTCCACGACTAGTCCGAATCGACGAAAGGCACTGATGTGAACCTCCTGGTTCTCGCGGCCGAGGAGCCGGGTAACCCCCTCGTCCCGCCGATCCCCGAGCTCGTCATCGGTCTGATCGCCTTCGTCATCGTCTTCGGTTTCCTCGCGAAGAAGCTCCTCCCGAACATCAACAAGGTTCTGGACGAGCGCCACGCGGCGATCGAGGGCGGTATCGAAAAGGCAGAAGCCGCTCAGACCGAGGCCCAGAGCGTCCTGGAGCAGTACAAGGCCCAGCTCGCCGAAGCCCGGCACGAGGCCGCGCGCCTGCGCCAGGAAGCGCTGGAGCAGGGCACTGCGCTCAAGGAAGAACTGCGCGCAGAGGGCCAGCGGCAGCGTGAGGAGATCATCGCTGCCGGCCACGCCCAGATCGCGGCGGACCGCAAGGCCGCCTCTCAGGCGCTGCGTCAGGACGTGGGCAAGCTCGCCACCGACCTGGCCGGAAAGCTCGTCGGCGAGTCCCTTGAGGACCACGCCCGGCAGAGCCGCACGATCGACCGCTTCCTCAGCGAGCTTGAGGAGAAGGCCGAGGCGGCCCGATGAACGGAGCGAGCCGCGAGGCGCTGGCCTCCGCGCGCGAGCGTCTCGACGCGCTGACGGACAACACGTCCGTCGACGCGGCGAAGCTCGCCGGTGAGCTGGCAGCCGTCACCGCGCTGCTCGACCGTGAGGTCTCGCTGCGTCGGGTCATCACGGACCCGGCGCAGTCCGGTGAGGCCAAGGCCGAGCTGGTGGGCCGACTGCTGTCCGGCCAGGTGGGCGGGGAGACCCTCGACCTGGTGTCCGGCATGGCCCGGTCCCGCTGGTCGCAGTCCCGTGACCTGGTGGACTCGCTGGAGGAGCTGGCGGCCACCGCCGACCTCACGGCGGCCCAGCACGCCGACGCGCTCGACGACGTCGAGGACGAGATCTTCCGCTTCGGCCGGATCGTCTCCTCGAACACCGAGCTGCGTGCCGCGCTGACCGACCGGGCGGCCACCGCCTCCGCCAAGAGCGAGCTGCTCCGCAGCCTGCTCGGCGGCAAGGTGAACGCCGTCACCGAGCGCCTGGTGACGCGGCTTGTCTCGCACCCGCGTGGACGTAGCCTGGAAGCGGGACTCGAGTCCCTCTCCAAGCTCGCCGCCGAGCGCCGTGACCGCATGGTCGCCACCGTGACCACCGCGGTTCCGCTCAGCGACGTGCAGAAGGCGCGCCTCGGTGCGGTGCTGGCCAAGCTGTACGGCCGCCACATGCACCTGAACCTCGACGTGGACCCGACGGTCCTCGGCGGGATCGTGGTCCGTGTCGGTGACGAGGTCATCGACGGCACCATCGCGGAGCGCCTCACCGAGGCGTCCCGTCGCATGGCCGGCTGACCAGCCACCAAAAGAACAAAGCATTCCTAGCGGCCCGGTTGGGCCGTGCAGAACTTGCAGAAGATTCCTGGGGGTCGCCCCCAGACCCCTAAGAAGCTTCAGGCCCAACAAGGAGAGCAGGGAACCCAGATGGCGGAGCTCACGATCCGGCCGGAGGAGATCCGGGACGCACTGGAGAACTTTGTCCAGTCGTACCAGCCGGACGCGGCCTCGCGCGAGGAGGTCGGAACGGTCAGCGTTGCCGGCGACGGCATCGCGAAGGTGGAGGGCCTGCCCTCCGCCATGGCGAACGAGCTGCTGAAGTTCGAGGACGGCACCCTCGGTCTCGCCCTCAACCTCGAGGAGCGCGAGATCGGTGCGATCGTCCTCGGCGAGTTCAGCGGTATCGAGGAGGGCCAGCCGGTGCAGCGCACCGGTGAGGTTCTCTCCGTAGGTGTCGGCGAGGGCTACCTCGGCCGCGTTGTCGACCCGCTCGGCAACCCGATCGACGGCCTCGGCGAGATCGCGACCGAGGGCCGCCGCGCCCTCGAGCTGCAGGCCCCGGGCGTCATGGTCCGCAAGTCGGTGCACGAGCCCATGCAGACCGGCTACAAGGCCGTCGACGCGATGGTGCCGATCGGCCGCGGCCAGCGTCAGCTGATCATCGGCGACCGTCAGACGGGTAAGACCGCTCTGGCCGTCGACACGATCATCAACCAGCGTGACAACTGGCGCTCCGGCGACGTGAACAAGCAGGTCCGCTGCATCTACGTCGCCATCGGCCAGAAGGGCTCGACCATCGCGTCCGTTCGCGGCGCCCTGGAAGAGGCCGGCGCGCTCGAGTACACGACGATCGTCGCCGCCCCGGCGTCCGACCCGGCCGGCTTCAAGTACCTGGCGCCGTACACCGGTTCCGCCATCGGCCAGCACTGGATGTACGCCGGCAAGCACGTCCTGATCATCTTCGACGACCTGTCGAAGCAGGCCGACGCCTACCGCGCCGTGTCGCTGCTGCTGCGCCGCCCGCCGGGCCGTGAGGCCTACCCGGGTGACGTCTTCTACCTGCACTCCCGCCTGCTGGAGCGCTGCGCGAAGCTCTCCGACGAGATGGGTGCCGGTTCGATGACCGGTCTGCCGATCGTCGAGACCAAGGCGAACGACGTGTCGGCGTTCATCCCGACCAACGTCATCTCCATCACCGACGGCCAGTGCTTCCTGGAGTCCGACCTGTTCAACGCGGGCCAGCGCCCGGCGCTGAACGTCGGTATCTCGGTCTCCCGCGTCGGTGGCTCCGCCCAGCACAAGGCCATGAAGCAGGTTTCGGGTCGTCTCCGCGTCGACCTGGCCCAGTACCGCGAGCTGGAGGCGTTCGCCGCCTTCGGTTCCGACCTGGACGCCGCGTCGAAGGCCTCGCTGGAGCGCGGCAAGCGCATGGTCGAGCTGCTGAAGCAGGGCCAGTACCAGCCGATGCCCGTCGAGGAGCAGGTCGTCTCCGTCTGGGCCGGCACCACCGGCAAGATGGACGACGTCCCGGTCGCCGACATCCGTCGCTTCGAGTCGGAGCTGCTGGAGCACCTGCGCCGCGAGCGCAAGGACCTCCTGACCTCCATCGCCGACGGCGGCAAGATGTCGGACGACACCCTGGGTTCGATCGCGGACGCCATCGCCGCCTTCAAGCGGCAGTTCGAGACCTCGGACGGAAAGCTCCTGGGCGAGGACGTTCCGGCCGTCAACGTCTCCAAGTGACGACGGAAGGGACCTGACTCATGGGAGCGCAGCTCCGGGTCTACAAGCGTCGCATCCGTGCCATCACGGCGACCAAGAAGATCACCAAGGCGATGGAGATGATCGCCGCCTCGCGCATCGTCAAGGCGCAGCGCAAGGTGGCGGCGTCGATGCCGTACGCGACCGAGCTCACCCGTGCGGTGACCGCGGTGGCGACCGGTTCGAACACCAAGCACGCCCTGACCACCGAGGTCGAGGCGCCGACCCGCGCCGCGATCGTGCTCATCACGAGCGACCGCGGTCTGGCCGGCGGCTACTCCTCGAACGCCATCAAGCAGGCGGACCGGCTCACCGAGCGGCTGCGGGCTGAGGGCAAGGAGGTCGACAGCTACATCGTCGGCCGCAAGGGTGTCGCCTACTACGGCTTCCGTGAGCGCAAGGTCACGGACTCGTGGACCGGCTTCACCGACAGCCCGACCTACGCCGACGCCAAGCGCGTCGCGGCGCCGCTGATCGAGGCCATCCAGCTGGACACGGCCGAGGGTGGCGTCGACGAGCTGCACATCGTCTTCACGGAATTCGTGTCGATGATGACGCAGAACGCGGTGGACGGCCGGATGCTGCCGCTCAGCCTTGAGAAGGCTGCGGAGGAGGACGGTGCGAAGGGCGAGATCCTTCCGCTGTTCGAGTTCGAGCCGTCGGCGGAGGACGTCCTCGACGCCCTTCTGCCGCGCTACGTCGAGAGCCGGATCTACAACGCACTGCTGCAGTCGGCCGCTTCCGAGCACGCCGCCCGCCGCCGCGCGATGAAGTCGGCCACCGACAACGCCGGGGATCTCATCAAGAGCCTCTCCCGGCTTGCCAACGCGGCCCGCCAGGCCGAAATCACCCAGGAAATCAGCGAGATCGTCGGTGGCGCCAGCGCCATGGCCGACGCGACCGCGGGGAGTGACAAGTAATGACGACCTCTGTTGAGACGGCCGCCGCCACGGGCCGCGTCGCCCGGGTCATCGGCCCGGTCGTCGACGTGGAGTTCCCCGTCGACGCGATGCCCGACATCTACAACGCGCTGAAGGTCCAGGTCGCCGACCCGGCCGAGGACGGCGCGCTCAAGACGCTGACCCTTGAGGTCGCCCAGCACCTGGGTGACGGCCTGGTCCGCACCATCTCGATGCAGCCCACCGACGGTCTGGTCCGCCAGGCCCCGGTGACCGACACGGGCGAGGGCATCACCGTCCCCGTCGGCGACTTCACCAAGGGCAAGGTGTTCAACACCCTGGGTGAGGTGCTCAACTACCCCGAGGCGAACGCCGAGGTCACCGAGCGCTGGCCCATCCACCGCAAGGCCCCGAGCTTCGACGAGCTCGAGTCCAAGACGGAGATGTTCGAGACCGGCGTCAAGGTCATCGACCTTCTCACCCCGTACGTCAAGGGTGGAAAGATCGGTCTGTTCGGTGGTGCCGGTGTCGGCAAGACCGTTCTGATCCAGGAAATGATCTACCGCGTCGCCAACAACCACGACGGTGTGTCGGTGTTCGCGGGCGTCGGTGAGCGTACCCGTGAGGGCAACGACCTCATCGAGGAGATGGGTGACTCGGGCGTCATCGACAAGACCGCCCTTGTCTTCGGCCAGATGGACGAGCCGCCGGGCACGCGTCTTCGCGTCGCGCTCGCCGGTCTGACCATGGCGGAGTACTTCCGCGATGTTCAGAAGCAGGACGTGCTCTTCTTCATCGACAACATCTTCCGGTACACCCAGGCGGGTTCCGAGGTGTCGACCCTGCTCGGCCGCATGCCCTCCGCGGTGGGTTACCAGCCGAACCTGGCCGACGAGATGGGTCTCCTCCAGGAGCGCATCACCTCGACCCGTGGTCACTCGATCACCTCGATGCAGGCGATCTACGTCCCCGCGGACGACCTGACCGACCCGGCGCCGGCGACCACCTTCGCCCACCTCGACGCGACGACGGTTCTCTCCCGTCCGATCTCCGAGAAGGGCATCTACCCGGCCGTGGACCCGCTGGACTCGACGTCCCGCATCCTCGACCCGCGGTACATCGCGGCGGACCACTACGCGGCCGCCATGCGTGTCAAGGGGATCCTGCAGAAGTACAAGGACCTCCAGGACATCATCGCGATCCTCGGTATCGACGAGCTGGGCGAGGAGGACAAGCTCGTTGTCCACCGTGCCCGTCGTGTCGAGCGCTTCCTGTCGCAGAACACCCACGTGGCGAAGCAGTTCACCGGTGTGGACGGTTCGGACGTTCCGCTCGACGAGTCGATCACCGCGTTCAACGCGATCTGCGACGGTGACTACGACCACTTCCCCGAGCAGGCGTTCTTCATGTGCGGTGGCATCGAGGACCTGAAGGCCAACGCCAAGGAGCTGGGCGTCTCCTGATCCGGCGCGCTCCGCGAGGAGCGCATCCGGTTCGCAGGTTTCGACGGAGAGGGGCGGGTGTGTCCCGTCCCTCTCCCCACGCCCATTAGAATTTGACCCAACACCCGGCTGATCCGCCGGGTGGTGACCCGAGGAGCCACCTTGGCTGCTGAGCTGCACGTCGAGCTGGTCGCGGCGGACCGCAATGTCTGGTCCGGCGAGGCCACCCTTGTTGTCGCCCGCACCACGTCCGGCGACATCGGCGTCATGCCCGGTCACCAGCCGCTTCTCGGTGTGCTGGAATCGGGCCCTGTGACCATCCGTACCAGCGAGGGCAACACTGTCGTCGCCGCGGTGCACGGCGGTTTCATCTCGTTCGCGGACAACAAGCTGTCCCTGCTGGCCGAGATCGCCGAGCTCGCGGACGAGATTGACGTCCAGCGCGCGGAGCGGGCACTGGAGCGCGCGAAGTCGGACGCCGATGCGGCCTCCGAGCGCCGCGCCGAAGTGCGTCTGCGCGCGGTCGCGGGGCACTGAGCGCCGTACCAAAAGTGTGAAACCTCAGCCGCGGTCCGGTCCGGAATTTTTCGGAGCGGGTCGCGGCTGAGGCGATGCAGGTCTGTTTTTCGTCTGTATTCGATGAGCGAGGAGGTCGGTGAAGATGCTCCTCGCTCTGCTTGTGAGCGGCCTGGTCGTAGCCCTGGTGGTGATCGGGCTGTTTGTCTTCGGCCTGCGCCGCAGACTGATCCAGCGTTCCGGCGGCACCTTCGACTGCAGCATGCGCTGGGGTGTGGCCGAGGAGCCCGACGTCTCCGGCAAGGGCTGGGTGTACGGGGTCGCGCGCTACAGCGGTGACCGCATCGACTGGTTCCGCGTCTTCAGCTACTCGCCCCGCCCGCGCCGGCTGCTGGAGCGTGCCTCCATCGAGGTCGTCGCCCGCCGCGCCCCCGAGGGCGAGGAGGAGCTGGCCCTGCTCTCCGACGCCGTCGTGCTCGGCTGTCTCCACCGGGGGACGCGCCTGGAGCTGGCGATGAGCGAGGACGCGCTGACCGGTTTCCTGGCCTGGCTGGAGGCGGCGCCCCCCGGGCAGAGGGTCAACGTGGCGTAGTCGCGCGATGACGTGAGGAAGCCGGGGAGACGGGGGCGGACCCGTCTCCCCGGCTTCCGTACGTGGGGTTACCGGAGCGCGGTGTGGATCGCGTTCGCGAGTTCACCGTTGGCGGTGTCGCCGCTGAACTCCCAGAAGAAGGCTCCCCTGAGGCCCTGGTTCTTGGCCCAGGTCATCTTCCCGGCGATGGTGGCGGGGGTGTCGTAGCTCCACCAGTTGGCGCCGCACTTGGCGTAGGCGGTGCCGGCGACGGTGCCGGTGGCCGGGCAGCTGCTCTTGAGGACCTTGTAGTCCTCGATGCCCTGCTCGTAGGTGCCCTGCGCCGGTCCGGTGGCGGTGCCGCCGGGGGCGTCCTGGGTGACTCCGGTCCAGCCGCGGCCGTAGAAGCCGATGCCGAGGTTGAGCTTGGAGCCGGGGATGCCCTTGCCCTTGAGCTTGGTGATGGCGGCCTCGGAGTTGAAGCCGGCGATCGGGATGCCCGCGTACGAGGTGAGCGGGGAGTGCGGGGCCGTCGGGCCCTTGGCGTCCCAGGCGCCGAAGAAGTCGTAGGTCATGACGTTGTAGAAGTCGGCGTACTGGGCGGCGCCCGCGTAGTCGGCGAGGTCGAGCTTGCCGCCGTTGGAGCCGTCGGCGGAGATCGCGGCGGTGACCAGGTTGGAGCCGCCGAACTTGGTGCGCAGCGCCGACATCAGGTTCTTGAACGCGGCGGCGCCGCTGGTGTCGCAGGACAGGCCGCAGGCGTTCGGGTACTCCCAGTCGATGTCGATGCCGTCGAAGACGTCGGCCCAGCGCGGGTCCTCGACGAGGTTGTAGCAGGACTGGGCGAAGGCGGCCGGGTTCGCGGCGGCCTGGCCGAAGCCGCCCGACCAGGTCCATCCGCCGAAGGACCAGAGGACCTTGATGTTCGGGTACTTGGCCTTGAGCTTGCGCAGCTGGTTGAAGTTGCCGCGCAGCGGCTGGTCCCAGGTGTCGGCGACGCCGTCGACGCTCTGGTCGGCGGTGTAGGCCTTGTCGTAGTCGGCGTAGGCGTCACCGATGGTGCACTGGCCGTTCTGGACGTTGCCGAAGGCGTAGTTGATGTGGGTGATCTTCGCGGCGGAGCCGGAGGTGACCAGGTTCTTCACGTGGTAGTTGCGGCCGTAGACGCCCCACTCGGTGAAGTAGCCGAGCTTGACCTTGCCGCCCGGGTCCGGGGGCTGGGTGGTGCCGCCCGTGGTGGTCACCGACAGGCTGCCTGAGGAGGGGCCGGTCTGGTCGATGGTGTCGCGGGCGGTGATCGTGTAGCCGTACGTCGTGCCCTTGGTCAGGCCGGAGTCGGTGTAGGTGGTGCCGGTGACCGTCGCGATCTTGGCGCCGCCCCGGTAGACGTCGTAGTTCTTGACGCCCTTGTCGTCGGTGGCGGCCGACCAGCTCAGGGTCACGGCCGTGTCCGTGACGCCGCCGGCCGTGGGGGTGCCGGGGGCGGAGGGCGGGTTGTCACCGGGCTGGGTGGTGCCGTCGCAGGGGCCGCCGTTGACCTTGCAGCCGCTGGGGGCGCCGGGCCCGGCGCCGTTGAAGCCGAAGCTGATGGTGGCGCCGGGGGAGAGGGTGCCGTTCCAGCCGACGTTCTTGCCGGTCCAGTGGGTGCCCGAGCTGGTGACGGTGGCGTCCCAGGCGGAGGTGACGGTGGTGCCCGCCGGGTAGTCCCACTCCACGGTCCAGCTGGTCAGGGTGGTGGTGCCGGTGTTCTTCACCGTCCACTTGCCCTCGAAGCCGGTGCCCCAGTCGGAGACCTTGGTGTACGTCGCGGTCGCGGAGGTCGCGGCCTGCGCGGGGCCGGCCAGTGCGACGAGCCCGGTGACGGGCACGGCCAGGGCGGCCACGATCGCCGCGACCCGGGTGAAGAACCGGGTGCGCCCGGTACGGGGTGGGGATGCTGTGCTCAAGGGTGCTCCTCCGTAGGTCCGCGGCAGTCGTGGGGCCGACTGCCACATGGGGGTGGGACCTGCGCCGCCCGTGAGCACGCTTGTCATGGCACGCTCACCACAGTGTTGCGGTGAGATTAGAAAGGTCTGGACCAACCGTCAAGAGGTCCAGACCTGACAGAGTGGTCCGTTCGGTGGGTGGTCTGGATCACGGGTGTCGATACCGTCGTCTGACCAATCGCACACTCGGGGGATTCATTCGCCATGTCCCAATCACAGCAATTGAAAGAACTGGGCAAGTTCCTCATCGCCCGCCGCGCCGAGATCACACCGGCCGAAGTGGGCCTCCCCGTGGCCGGAGTCCGGCGGACGCCGGGACTGCGCCGCGAAGAAGTCGCCCTCCTCGCCGGGGTGGGCG
The DNA here is from genome assembly GCF_042673805.1 of Streptomyces sp. NPDC057010. Lineage (NCBI taxonomy): Bacteria > Bacillati > Actinomycetota > Actinomycetes > Kitasatosporales > Streptomycetaceae > Streptomyces > Streptomyces sp. NPDC057010. The sequence goes on from NZ_JBHUSC010000011.1 coordinate 38,432, forward strand.
TTTCCTGGTACACGTGGATCGAACAGGGCCGGGCGGAAAACGTCTCCGCGGAGGTGCTGGGATCGATTTCCCGCGTCCTCAACCTGGATTACACGCAGCGCCAGTACGTCTGGCGGCTGGCGGATCTGCGGCCCGACCAGAACGCGGCCCCGGCCAAGCCCGACGCGGCGGTCCTGCAGCCCTATGTCGACAACTGGTCGCCCAGCCCCGCCTACATCACGGACCGGGTCTGGGACATCACGGTCGCCAACCGGTCGGCCCGTGAACTCCTCGCGATGGACGGCGGCACCGGAAACATCCTGCGGGACTTCTTCCTCCACCCGAAAACGCGTGACGCATACCCCTCCTGGGAACAGGAGGCGCCCACTCTGGTCGCCCGATTCCGCTCCCACGCGGCCCAATACCCCGGAGACCCGCTGCTCGCCGCCGGAATCGAGCGGCTGTGCGCCGAGAGCCCGGAATTCGCGGACCACTGGTTCGCCCTGGACGTCCGGGAGGACGCCTGCGGGGTCGACATCCTCCAGCACCCGCTCACCGGGCCGATCTCCCTCAAGCGCACCACCCTGGACTTCACCGCGCGCCTGGGCCTGCGGCTGACCGTCTTCTTCCCGGTCCCCGGTACGAGCGGCCGGCAGCTGATCGAACAGCTCGCGGCAGAACCCGAGACGGAGCACCGGTCGGCCGCCTGACCCCCGCCCGTTCCTTCCCCTTCCCCCGCCCCCTCCCACGACCCGGTGATCGCCCTGTGATCGCCGGGTTTCGACGATCCAGCGAAGAGAGCGCATCCCATGCACCCGGCCCCGGCGGCGCAGCGGCTCACCCGGCCCTCGCCCCTGCGCACCCGCACCTTCGGCGAGTACCGCCTCACCCACCTCCCCGACGGCCTCGTCCAGCTCCGCCCGACCGGCTGGTTCCCCGGCCTGACGGCGGCGGACACCGACGGCTTCGCGGACCATCTCGACGCCGACGGCTGCCTGGTCGCCGCCATCGGCGGGCTGCTCGTCGAGTACGGGGACCGGGCCCTGCTCATCGACACCGGCTACGGGCCGCGCCGGCTCGCGGCCGCCCAGACGCATCCCTCGATGGGCGAGCTGGTCGGCGGTGGCCTGCTCGGATCCCTCACCGAGGCGGGCCGCACGCCCGCCGGGATCGACACCATCGCCTTCACCCACCTCCACGACGACCACGTCGGCTGGGCCTTCCTCGGCACCGGCCGCGGCCCGCTGTTCTCCTCGGCCTCCTTCGTGCTCTCCGCGGCCGAATGGCGGGGCGGCGGGGCCGCGCAGATCCCCGCGGTGCTGCACGAGCGGGTCCGGCCTGCCGTGGACGGGGAGGAGGTCTTCCCCGGGGTCACCCTGCGGGAGAGCCCCGGCCACACGGGCGGACACGCCAGCTACGTCCTCACGGGCGACGGCGGCGAGGACGGGGACCGGCTGATCATCACGGGCGACGTCCTGCACTCGCCGCTCCAGGTCGCCCACCCGCACTGGCCGGTGTTCTTCGACGCCGACAGGGCCACGGCTGTACGGACCCGCACCGCCTTCCTCCGGGACGCCGCCACCCCCGGCACCGTCGTCTACGCCGGCCACTTCGCCGACGTCGTCTTCGGCCGGGTACGGGCGGACCTGGACGGCGGCGGGCACGTCTGGGACCCGCTGACCTGATGTCACAGGACCGGCCGCCCGGCCATCCTGTTGGTGGCGGCACTATGTTGCCCGCGCACTGGTTGATCTTCTTGTGAAGCACGAAGCTCTTCACATGTCCAAGACTTCCTCCCCCGAATCACTCCGTATGACGGGCAAGCAGAAGACGATCCTCCTCGTCCTGCTCGGCGCCCAGTTCATGTTCGCGGTCGACTTCTCGATCCTGACCGTCGCCCTTCCGAAGATCGGCGACGATCTCGGATTCGGAATCGACAGCCTCCAGTGGGTCGTCTCCGCATTCGCACTCACCGCCGCCGGCTTCATGCTCCTCTTCGGCCGCATCGGCGACATCATCGGCCGGAAGAAGCTCTTCCTCGCCGGAATGGCGCTTCTGACGATCTCGTCCCTGATCGGTGGACTGGCCACCAGCCCTGAGGTAATGCTCGCCGCGCGAATAGCCCAGGGCCTGGCCACCGCCATCGTCACTCCGTCCGGAATGGCATTGATCACCACGAGTTTCGAAGAGGGTCCGCTGCGGACCAAGGCACTCGGTCTCAACGGGGCGCTGCTTTCCCTCGGATTCGCCTCCGGCGCGATTCTCGGCGGTGTCCTCACCGATCTGCTGTCCTGGCGCTGGGACTTCTTCATCAACGTCCCCGTCGGCGTGGTGCTGTTCGCCGCCGGTATCGCCGTGATCTCCGAGTCGGTCTCCGACTCCCGCCCCAAGCTGGACATTCCCGGTGCCATCACGGTGACCGGCGGCCTGCTCGCCTTCGTCTTCGGCATCACCGGCATCGAGCGCAACGGCTGGGCCGCGCCGCAGACCTGGGGCACCCTGCTGCTCGCCGCGGCCTTGCTGGTCGCCTTCTACCTGATCGAGCTGAAGTCCGCCGCGCCGCTGGCCCCGGTGGCCATCCTGAAGTCCAACTCCGTCAAGTGGGGCAACCTGGGCGGCCTGGTCACCTTCTCGATGGAGTCCGCCCTCTCCTTCCTGCTGACCCTCTACATGCAGCAGGTGCTCGAACTCACGGCCTTCCAGACCGGTTTGATGTTCGGCTTCCTCGGCCTCGGCGCCTTCCTCGGCGGCACCTTCGCCTCGAAGATCCTCGCCCGTACCGGTGCCAAGGGCGGCCTCGTCCTCGGCCTGGTCATCCAGGCGGTCATGACCGGTGCCCTCTTCTGGCTCGGTGAGAACAAGACCGCCGGCATCGTCGCCATCCTGATCACCACCTTCGTCGGCGGCTTCGGCCACGTCCTCGCCATCGTCGCCTACTCCGTCACCGCCACCTCCGGCATCGACGACAGCGAGCAGGGCCTGGCCACCGGTCTGGCCACCATGACCCAGCAGATCGGCTTCACGCTCGGCATCCCGATCATGTCCGCCATCGCCGCCTCCCAGTACGGGGACCTCACCGACGGAGTCGCCTCGGTGGCCGGCGTCCTGACCGGCACCACCTTCGGAATGTTCGTCGACGGCCTGATCGTCCTCGGCGGAGCCCTGCTGGTCGCCCTCTTCCTGCGGACCGACAAGCCCGCGCAGGCCCCTATCGCCGAGACGACCTCCGAGACGGCCCTCGAGGTGGCCGAGGAGCGCACCCTCGTCGGCGCCAAGTAGCCCCCGCCACACCCACCACACACCCCGCCCGCCCCAACCCCCGCCCCATACGGCACAACGAAGGAAGGAAGGACCCCCGATGGCGATCCTGGCCGCAGCCGAGAGCCGCGCGACCCGTACCCCCCTGGACCTCGACAACGTCTCGGACTACCTCGGCGCTCCCGAGCGACGCTTCTTCGGCGAAGGCTACAAGCGCGCCCAGCACCGGCTGGCCGGCATCGCCTTCGGCCAGGACGCCACCACCGGGTCCACCACCACCCCCACCCTGACCGGCACCGCAGCCGTCACCTACCCCGCCGACTGGTCCCGCAAGGGCGAGGTCGACCAGAAGCCCCACCTCTCCACCATCGACGTCCTGCTCCTGGGCGTACAGCTCACCGAAGCCCTGCTCGCCCGGCACCGGGGCCTCGACGACGAGGACTTCCGCGGCTCCTGGCTGCGCCGGGCCCGGATCAAGGCCGGCGCCGTCCCGGTCGAGGACGACCTGGCCGCCATCCCCGTCGCCGCCCGCCTCGCCGCCGAGCAGCCCTCACCCGACCCCGAACGGACGGTGTCCGTCGTGGACGCCACCGTCGGCGCCCTGACGATCCGCGTCGAGCTCGACCACCCGGACGTGCTCCGCGCCCCCGCCGAGCCGCCGCTCACCGGCCTGGCCGACCGCCCCTTCGGCGATGCCTACCGCCAGCGCCGCCAGAGCGTCGAGGACGTGCGCGTCGCCCCCGGCCGGGACAGCGCCACCGCCGTGGCCCGGCTGACCGCATGGGACCTGGCCGCCGCGCCCGGCTCCGGCACCGAGGGAGGCCACCAGCCGTCCGCCGGACTGGTCGACGCCTTCGTCGTCGCCCTCCAGCTCGGCCAGGTCATGCTCTACGAGCTCGACGGCGTCAGCCGGGCCGACTCCGACACCCTCTGGATGCGCTCCACCCTGCTGGAGGCGTCCTCCCCGCACCGCCCGCTGACCACGCCGGACGGCGGACCCCATCCGGTCACGGCCGAACTGCGCGACGCCACCCTGCTCACGACCCGCCACGGCGACACCTGGCGGCGGGCCGACATCGCCGCGGAACTCGCCGGCGTGAGCGTCGTCTGCTCGGTGGCGCACCGCCTTCCCGCCTGACCCGCCCTCCGGCACCCCCTGTTCTTGCTCAACCAACCACCCGTTTCGAACACATTCGAGGAACGATCATGAAGCTCGCCATCGCCGGTACCTACTCCGTCGGCAAGACCCTCACCACCATGGCCGTCGCGCACCTCACCGGCCTGCCGCGCTCCTCCGCGAAGACCATGCGGGAGCTGCTGCCCATCTCCATCCCCGGCAAGACGCTGGAGGAGTGCACCCCGGCCGAGCTGATCATGCTGATCATGCGCCGCAACCAGGAGCGCGCGGTCAACGAGTCGCACCTGCCGCACGGTTTCGTCTCGGACGGCTCCTCCCTGCACGAGTGGGCGTACGGCACCGTCCGCGTCCTGGTCGGCATCAACCCGAACGAGTCCGTGAACCTGGACACCGTCGAGGTCAGCGAAGAGGTCCGCTTCTACGGCAAGGTGCTGGAGCAGATGGCCGTCCCGGCCAAGCAGCACGCCAAGGCGGCCTACGACTCCTTCGTCCACCTGCCCATCGAGTTCCCGCTGGTGGCGGACGGCCACCGGCCCGTGAACGAGCGCTTCCGCTCGCTCGCCGACGAGCTGATGCTCAAGACCCTCGACGAGCTGCACATCCCGTACCACAGCGTCGGCGGCACCATCCCGGAGCGCCTCCAGAAGATCATCGACATCTACGGCATCCGCCCGGTCCTGAGCATCGACGAGGCCATCGAGAGGGCCCAGGAGGAGTACGCCCAGCTCGACACCACCAACGAACTGGACCGCATCGCGGCCTGAGGTCCCGCGGACCAACCGAGCGGCGGACGGGGCCGGATGCCCACCGCCGGGCCACCCGGCCCCCGTCCGCTCCCACCCACACCTACTGGAGGATCCCCATGCCTGCGGCCGTTCTTGGAGGACTTGGCACCTACCTTCCCCCTCGGCGCGTGTCCAACGAAGAGCTCGCCGACCGATTCGACACCTCCGACGAATGGATCCGCACCCGGACCGGGATCCGCCAGCGTCGGTGGGCCGACACCGGTCAGTCCACCGGAGACCTCGCCACCGAGGCGGGGCACCGCGCTCTGAAGTCGGCCGGCCTGGACATCGGAGCCGATGTCGACCTGGTCGTCCTGGCCACCACCACCCCCGACCACCCGTGCCCCGCCACCGCCCCCGACGTCGCCGCCCGCCTCGGCCTCTCCCGGGCCGCCGCCTACGACATCTCGGCCGTGTGCTCCGGCTTCGTGTACGCCCTCGAAGTGGCCGCGAACGCCGTACTGGCAGGCCGGGTCGAGACCGCCCTGGTCATCGGCGCCGAGACCTACTCCACCATCCTGAACCCGCAGGACCGCACCACCTCCGTCATCTTCGGTGACGGCGCCGGCGCCGCCGTACTGCGGCGCGGCGAAGAGGGCCAGCCGGGCGCCTTCGCCGGATTCGACCTCGGCTCCGACGGCACCGACAAGGACCTGATCTGCATCCCCGACGGCGGCTCCCGCCAGCGGGCCACGCACCAGGAACCCGGCGACGACGGCCGCTACTTCACCATGCAGGGCAAGAAGGTCTTCGCCAGCGCCGTCCGCCGGATGAGCGAGTCCTCCGCCGCCCTCCTGGACCGCGTCGACTGGCCCGTCGACAGCGTCGACCACCTGGTCGGCCACCAGGCGAACATCCGCATCCTGCGGGCGGTCGCCGAGCAGATCGGCATCGAGGCCGACCGTGCGGTGATCAACATCGACCGCGTCGGGAACACCTCCGCCGCCTCCATCCCGCTGGCCCTCGCCGAGGCCTCGTCCGCCGGCACCATCGCCCCCGGCGACCGGGTGCTGCTCACCGCCTTCGGCGGCGGCCTCACCTGGGGCTCGGCAGCCCTGACCTGGCCCGACATCACCGCCTGCTGACACCGCAGGACCCCTCCCACCGACGTCCGTTCCCCGAAGGAGACCCCCATGACCATCACCACGCTCGCCGCCGCCACCCCCGTCACCGCGCTCACCGAGGTCATCCTCGACGTGCTCATCGCGAAGTACGAGGCGCCGGCCCACACCACCCCCGAGACCAACTTCGAGATGCTCGGCTACGACTCCCTCGTCCTGGTCGAGGTGGCCGTGGACCTCAGCCGCCGCTTCGGCACCGAGATCACCGACGACGAGCTGCACCAGGCCGGGACCGCCGGGAAGGCGGCCCAGATGCTCGCCGCCCGAGGCGTCCGCGTCTGACCGCCCGCCGCCACCGCCGAGCAGGCCCACCGACCGGTGCGGCTGCGGGACGGACCCTCCCCCGTCGTGGTCCCGCAGCCGCACCAACACCCCGCGGGCCTTCCCCGTCCGCACCACCCGCCCTGGAAGGCCCGACATGACCCGCGCCGCGTTCTTCGACGTCGACCACACCCTCACCACCTCGGTGGGGCTGTTCCGGTTCCTCTCGTACTGGTACGCCGCCACCGGCCGCCCGCCCCACCACTACGTGCGGGAACGGCAGCGGTTCAAGGCCATGACGGCCGCCGGCATCCGCAGGGAGGACACCAACCGGGCCTACTTCGGCCTGTACGCCGGAGTCGACCGGGCCCTGATCGAGGGGCTCGCGCGGGACTGGTTCACCGCCGAACTGGCGGCCGGCGGCCACTTCAACGAGCCGGTCCTGACCGCCCTGCACGACCACCGCGAGGCGGGCGACCTGGTCGTCCTGGTCTCCGGCTCGTTCCCGGCCCTGCTGGAGCCGCTGGCCGAGCAGGTCGGCGCCCACCACATCCTGTGTTCCGAGCCGGAGGTCCACCCGGTCACCGACACCTACACCGGGCGCCTGGTCCGCCGCCCCCACCAGCCGATGATCGGCCAGGCCAAGGCCGACGCGGTACGCCTCTTCGCCGCCGCCCACCGCATCGACCTGGCGGCGTCCACCGCCTACGGCGACCACGTCTCGGACGTCCCGATGATGGAGGCCGCCGGCCGGGCGGTGCGCGTCGGCTGCGACCCGACCCTGCGTCAGCTCGGCGCCCGTGCCGGTTGGGGATACCTGCCCGGCGCCCCCGACCCGCACCCGCTCCCGCTGCCCGACCCGGCCGCCGCCCGCATCCCCGAAAGGCTCCTTCCGTGACCAGCCCCGTGACCCCGCCCGCCACTCCGGCCGCGCAGAGGACCGCCGTCGTCGGTGCCTACGGTGCGGGCAAGACCACCCTGATCCGCGCGGCCGGCGCCGCCACCGGGATCCCGTCCGCCCACGGCAGGCCCATGCGGGACCCGGTGGGCAGCGTGCCCAAGCCCCTCGAAGAGGCCAGCGCCCCCGAGCTCGTCCAGCTGGTCGTCCGCCGCCTCACCGAGCGGGTGCTGGCCGAGGCCGCCCTGCCCGGCGCGTTCCTCTCCGACGGCTCCCTGCTGCACGAGTGGGTCTACGCCACCGTCCGGCTCGCGGTCGGCCTCCACCCGGGCGAGGACGTCCCGTACGAGGCGGTGCGGGCGGCCGAAGGCCCGTACCACGAGGTACTCGACCACCTGGGCCGGGAGATCGTGCACCGCGCGCTGGCGGGCTACGACACCTTCGTGCACCTGCCCGTCGAGTTCCCGCTGGGCGACCCGGTGCCGCCGATCAGCGAGCACTTCCGGGCCCTGTCCGACCGGCTGCTGCTGGACACCCTGGCGCAGGCCGGAGTCACCGTCCACACGATCGGCGGCTCCCCGGAGGAACGGCTCGCCGCTCTCACCGCCCTGACCACGGCCTGACCTGCCGACCCCGACACACCGGAAGACCACCACCATGCAAGCCATCGGCATCCCCGTCTACGGCGCCCCCGAGGTCCTCGCCCTCGTGGAGCGTCCCCGGCCCTCCACCGAGCCGGGCCACGTCCTGATCCGCGTCGCCGCGGCCGCCGTCAACCCGACGGACCTCATGCTGCGCGCCGGTGAACTCGACGCCTACATGACCGGTTTCGCACGCCCGTACACCCCGGGCATGGACGCCTCCGGCGAGGTGGTCGAGGCCGGTGCGGGCGTCACGGACCTCGCGCCGGGCGACCGGGTGATGGCCTTCGTCAACCCGTTCACCGCGCTCGGCGGGGCCCAGGCCGAGTACGTCTGCGTCCCCGCCGACCAGGCGGTGCGCATCCCCGACGGGCTGCCGTCCGCGGAGTCGGCGGGCCTGCCCATGAACGGCCTCACCGCCCACCAGGCCCTGGGCCTGGCGGCGCCGGCGCCCGGTGCCACGATCGCGGTCACCGGCGGCGCCGGAGCGCTGGGCGGCTACGTCGTCGAGCTGGCCCGGCACCGGGGGCTGCGGGTGCTCGCGGACGCCCACGAGGCCGACCGCGAGCTGCTCACCCGGCTCGGGGCGGACGTCGTCGTCCCGCGCGGGAGCACCGCGGAGGAGACCGTGGCGGCGTACCGGGCCGCGGCGCCGGGCGGGGTGGACGCGCTCATCGACGCGGCCGTCCTCGGCGAGGCGGCGCTGGGGGCGGTGCGGGACGGCGGCACGCTCGTCACGTGCCGCCCGTACGAGCTGCCCGCCACGCGGGGGATCGCCGTGCACCAGGCCTTCGTCATGGCCCACCCCGACAAGAAGGGCGCCCTCACGGAACTCGCGGCCCTGGCCGCCGAGGGGGCCGTGACCCTGCGCACGGCCGCCGTCCTCCCCGCCTCCTTGGCCGCCCGCGCGCACGAGCAGCTGGAACGCGGCGGCGTACGGGGCCGCCTGATCCTCACGTTCTGAGGCGCGGCGAAGCCGCCATGGCCACCGCCGGGCGGGGCGGTTCCGGTGGGGCCGGGCGCGCGCCGGGGCACCTCCTCGGGCGCCGAACGTGGCACCGGGGACGGACAGTTCTGCGGGACGGCGTTCGGCGCCCTGCGGGGGCGCCCCGGCACACACCCGGCCCCACCGGAACCGCCCGGGCGGGGTCGACAGGGGCCCGGCCCATCCGTTGGCCCGGAGCGGCTACAAACCCAACTCCTGCGCCAATACGGCGGCTTGGACGCGGCTGCGTAGGTTCAGTTTGGCCAGGAGGCGGCTCACGTGGGTTTTGACCGTGGCCTCCGCCATGTGCAGGCGTACCGCGATCTCCGCGTTCGACAGGCCCTCGCCCAGGCAGGACAGGACCTCGCGTTCGCGCCGGGTCAGCGTCTCCAGGGCCGGTGGGGCGGCCGGTCTGGCCGGCCGGGCCGGAGTCGCGAACTCGGCGATCAGCCGGCGGGTCACCGCCGGGGCGATCAGGCCCTCGCCGCGCGCGACCGTCCGTACCGCCTCGATCAGCTCCGCCGCCTCCGCGTTCTTCAGGAGGAACCCCGCCGCCCCCGCCCGCAGCGCCCCGAAGACGTACTCGTCGAGGTCGAAGGTGGTCAGCACCAGGACGTCGGCCAGCCCTTCGGCCACCACCTGGCGGGTCGCCGACACCCCGTCGAGCCTCGGCATCTGTACGTCCATGAGGACCAGGTCGGGCCGCAGTTCACGGGCCAGCCGCACCGCCTCCTCCCCGTCGGCCGCCTCGCCCGCCACCTCGATGTCGCCCGCGCTGCGCAGGATGAGCACCAGCCCGGCCCGTACCGCGCTCTGGTCCTCCGCCACCACGACCCTGATGGTCACGCCTCCACCGCCTTCTCCTCCGCGGGCAGCATCGCCCGCACCTGCCACACCCGGCCGGCCCGGCCCGCCGTGAACTCCCCGCCGAGCAGCTCCGCCCGTTCCCGCATGCCGGTCAGCCCGGCCCCCGAGCCGGGGGCGCGGGGGCCGGGCCGGTCCCCGTAGGGGGAGTCCACGGCCACGGACAGCCGCCCGTCCGCACGCGCCACGCGGACCGTGACCGTGCCCGGCACCGCGTGCTTGAGGGCATTGGTGAGCGACTCCTGGACGATCCGGTACGCCGCCAGCTCCACCGGGGCCGCCGTCGGCTCCCCGGGCGGCCGCTCGTCGTGCAGTACGAACTCCAGCCCGCTCGCCGAGCCGTTGGTACGGGCCTGGCCGAGCAGGGCCTCCAGCCCGTCCAGCGAGGGCACGGCCGCGGCCTCCTGCTCCGCCCCCGCGTCCCGCAGCAGCCCGATCAGCCGGCGCATCTCGGCCAGCCCCTGGACGCTGTTCTCGCGGATCACCCCGAGCGCCTCGCGGCTTGTGTCGGCCCGGTCGATGGAGAGCGCGGCGGTGGAGTGGATGGCGATGGCGGAGAGGTGGTTGGCCACCATGTCGTGCAGCTCCCGGGCCATCCGGGCGCGCTCGGCCATGACGGCCTGGCTGCGGTCCATCTCGGCCAGCAGCGCGGTCTGCTCGGCGCGCAGCCGGGCGGCCACGGCGGCCTCGCGGTGGTCGCGCAGGGTGGCGCCGGTCAGGGCCGGGCCGAAGCAGACGATGCCGGTGAGCACGCCGATGAGCAGGGCCTGCGGGGTGCGCAGCCAGGCCACGGCCCCGATGGTGACGGCCACCGTGAGCAGGCCGGTGGTCACCGGCAGCCGCCGGGCCAGCGCCGGGCTGCCGTAGACCACGGCCGCGTACATCAGGTCGGTGAAGATCAGGACGGAGGCCAGACTGCCGACCGTGAACTGGTCGGCGACGATCGCGATCGTCCCGATGGTCAGCGCGGTGCGCGGGTGTGAGCGGCGTACCAGCTCCAGGGTGCCCAGGATCAGCAGCGGAACCAGGGCCGCCCAGGCGGGCAACAGGCGCTGGCCCGCGTTGGAGTACACCCCGAGGCCCCACAGCACGAGCCCGGCGCACACGCTGACCACGGCGAGGAGCACATCGTGCCGGTGGGGGCGGGGAATCGTCACGGGACCATCCAACACGGTGCGGGGGCTCTGCGGCCTCGCCGGGGAAGGCCGAGTTCGCGGCCCGCCGGTACATCGAAGGATGCAGTCACGGCTCCTCTGCGCAGACGACGTATCGCGGCACGGCCGCCCGCAGGCTGGAGGGGACCGAAAGGAGACCCCAGTGATCGTCACGCTGATCGTGGCCTGTGAGGTCGGATTCTGGCTGCTGCTGGCGGGCGGTCTGGCCCTGCGCTACCTCGCGAGGATGCCCCGGACCGGCGCCGCCCTCCTGTTGTGCGAGCCGGTGCTGGAGCTGGTCCTGCTCGTGGTCACCACGCTGGACCTCAAGAACGGCGCCGAGCCGGACTGGAAGCACGGCCTGGCCGCCCTGTACATCGGCTACACCGTCGCCTACGGCCACTACACGGTCACCTGGCTCGACGGCCACGCCGCGTACCGGCTGGCCGGAGGGCCCAAGCCGGCCGGTGCCGGGTACGGGAAGGCACGGGCGGTCCACGAGTGGAAGCTGTGGATCCGTACGGTCGTCGCCGCGGCCGTCGCCCTCGGCCTGCTCCAGGGGGCGATCTGGTACGTCGGTGACGCGGGTGACGTCAGCTCGCTCAGGGCGTGGCAGTTCGGCGCCCTGCGGGCGGTCGGCATCCACGCCCTGATCGCCGCCACCTACACGCTGTGGCCCAAGAAGGCCCCGGCCGGTGCCGGCGACGGGCCGAAGGACGCGCAGCGGGTCGGCTAGCGCTCGCCGCCCGGCACCCACAGGACGTCCCCGACCTCCTTGTTGGCCGTACGGGCCAGGATGAACAGGAGGTCGGAGAGGCGGTTCAGGTAGGTCGCCGTCAGCGGGTTCATCACCTCACCGTGCACCTCCAGCGCCGCCCACGTGGAGCGCTCGGCGCGCCGGACCACCGTGCAGGCCTGGTGGAGCAGGGCCGCTCCCGGGGTGCCGCCCGGGAGGATGAAGCTGCGCAGCTTCTCCAGCCGCTCGTTGAAGACGTCGCAGTCCGCCTCCAGTTTGTCCACGTAGAACTGCTCGACGCGCAGCGGCGGGTACTGGGGGTTCTCGACCACCGGGGTGCACAGGTCCGCCCCCACGTCGAAGAGGTCGTTCTGCACGCGGACCAGGACCTTCACGACCTCCGGCGGGAGCTGGCCGAGGGCGATCGCGGTCCCGATGGCGGCGTTGGCCTCGTTGGTGTCCGCGTAGGCGGAGATCCGCACGTCGGTCTTGGCCGTGCGGCTCATGTCGCCCAGGGCGGTCGTGCCCTTGTCGCCGGTGCGGGTGTAGATGCGCGTGAGGTTCACCATGCCGCCAGGGTAGTCCGCGCCCAACTGCACGGCCCCCGGGGACCGGTGGGCCGGGCCGGTGTGATGTCCGTCATCTGAGACGTGACGCGTGTTACTTCGCGGTCACACCGCACCGCCCGGGCGCTAGTCTCCGCCGGAGAGGCCGCATGACCGGGCCGATTCGAGACCGGGTCGTTTGAAGTGTGAAGAACGTGGGGTGTGAAGTGGCTGGGAAGCTCGCCGTCATCGGTGCCGGACTGATGGGGTCCGGAATCGCTCAGGTCTCCGCTCAGGCGGGCTGGGACGTCGTACTGAGGGACGTCACCGATGCCGCGCTGACCCGTGGCACGGACGGGATCAAGGCCTCGTACGACAAGTTCGTCTCCAAGGGGAAGATGACGGCCGAGGACGCCGAGGCCGCGCTCGCCCGCATCACGACGACCACCGACCTCGACGCCGCCGCCGACGTGGACATCGTCGTCGAGGCCGTCTTCGAGAAGATCGAGATCAAGCACGAGATCTTCCGCACCCTCGACAAGCTCGTCCGCGAGGACACCATCCTCGCCTCCAACACCTCCGCCATCCCGATCACCAAGATCGCGGCCGCGACGGAGCGCCCGGAGCGGGTCGTCGGCGCGCACTTCTTCTCGCCCGTCCCGATGATGCAGCTCTGCGAGCTCGTACGCGGCTACAAGACGAGCGACGAGACCCTCGCCGCCACCCGCGCGTTCGCCGAGTCCGTCGGCAAGACCTGCATCGTCGTCAACCGCGACGTCGCCGGCTTCGTGACGACCCGTCTGATCTCCGCCCTCGTCGTCGAGGCCGCGAAACTGTACGAATCGGGCGTGGCGTCCGCCGAGGACATCGACATCGCGTGCAAGCTGGGCTTCGGGCACGCGATGGGCCCGCTGGCCACGGCGGACCTCACGGGCGTCGACATCCTGCTGCACGCCACCAGCAACATCTACACCGAATCCCAGGACGAGAAGTTCGCGCCGCCGGAGCTCATGCGCCGCATGGTCGACGCCGGTGACATCGGCCGCAAGAGCGGGCAGGGCTTCTACAAGCACTGAGGCCGAACCGGGCCGGACCACTGAGCACCATCGTTCGAATGCCATCACCCCTCGGGGTGAATTAGGTATCGGTTCGCTCACGGTCGGCAACTTCCCTGCCCGTGCGGCAGTCAGTTGCAGTGAGAGTTGCCGACCACGGACCAGTCGGACCATACGTACGCAGTACTGCCGGGAGTACACATGCACATCAGGGGCGACCACGTCGAACTCGCTGTCGGGGGCCGCCTCGACGTGCGCAGCGCGGCGGACGCCCGTACGGCCCTCCACACCGCCCTCGACGACGGCCACGGCGACCTCGTGCTCGACCTCACCGGGCTCGACTCCTGGGACGCGACCGGCCTCGGCGTGATCATGGGCGCACACCGGAGGGCCGGCCGGACCGGGCGGCGGCTCGTGCTGCGCGGGGTGCCCCCGCAGATGCAGCGGCTGCTCGTCGCCACCCGGCTGCACCGGATCCTCGCGATCGAGGGCGGCCTGGAGGCGGAGTCCCTCCCGCGAGTGTGAACGGCGTGTTCCGGATTCCTGCGGAAACGTAACGGTCCGGTGGTGATGGCCCCCCTGCGGTTCCGGCGCGTCCGGCCACGGTCTAGGGTTCGGGCGGAAAACCGGACCAGTAGCGAGAGCGGCGTGCGAAGGCCGGGAGGTACGACGGCGAGGCGCACGGCCCGCGATCGGGGGACTTGGTCATGGACCGAACACAGGGGCAGACCCACCCGGAGGAGCTGCCCGGGCCCGCCGGGAACCCGGCCGCGGCACCCGCCCGGATCGTGAGCCTCACCGCCGGCGACTTCACGCTCACCGTCAACCCGGTCGACGGCAGCGAGATAGAGCCCGTCCGCCCCGGCACCGCCCCCGGCCGCCCCGCCAAGCGCGACGCGGCCGCCCGGGGCGACCGCGACGCCGCCGCCCGCCCGCCCGTCCTGCCCGGAGCCCCCGTCACCACGCCGCTGTACGGGCGCGAGGAGGAGCGGGAGCGGCTCGTACGACTGCTGGCCCGCGGGCGGTCCGTACGGCTGACCGGGCCCGCCGGATCGGGCCGTACCGCACTGCTCGACGCCGTCGCCGACCGGTGCGCCGGCCTCGCCCCCGACGGCGTCGTACGCCTCTCCGGACACGGCCACCAGCAGCCCGGCGAGCTGCTGCACACCCTGTACGCCACCGTGTACGAGGCCTCGGACCAGCGGCCCGACCGCATCGAACTCCTCTCCCGCGTACGGGACATCGGCGCCGTCGTCCTCCTCGACGACCTGGAGATGGGCGGCCCCGCCCTCGACGAACTCCTGCGCGCCACCCCCGAATGCGCCTACCTGCTCGCCACGACCCCCGACACCCGCAGCCCCTCCGACGACCCGCACCTGGAGGAGGTCTCCCTCGGCGGGCTCGCCAAGGCCGACTGCCTCGCACTCCTCGAAGCGGGCATCGGCCGCCCCCTCACGGACCTGGAGGCCGCCTGGGCGGACGATCTGCGGTTCGCCTCCGAGGGGCTGCCGCTGCGCTTCGTCCAGGCCACCGCGCTGCTGCGGCAGCGCGACGAGCTCAACCACACCGACGAGGACGACGACGAGGAGGAGCCCGGCGTCTTCGAGGAACGCCCGCGCGACACCGCGCAGGTGCCGCTGCCGACGCTCGCCGAAGGCGCGGCCCCGGCCGAGCTGCTGGCCTCGCGGGTCAGCGAGTCGGCGCGCGCCGCCCTGCGGATCGCGTGCGCGCTGGGCGGCGAGATGCCGCACCACGCGCACCTGCCGGCACTGGTGGGGGACACCCACGCCGACTCGGCCGTGGCCGAACTGCTCGCCTGCGGGCTGCTGACCCCGGTCGGCACCCGCTTCCGGCTCGCCGCCGGGGTCGCCCGGCAGCTGGAGGAGGCCGGGTACGGGGACACCGCGGCGGAAGGGGCCCGCACGGCCGCCCGCCACTACGCCTGGTGGACCGGGCACACCTCGGTGACCCCGGAGCGGGTCGCGGCCGAGGCGGACGCGGTACTGGCCGCGCTGGCCGGTGCGGACGTGGTGGCGGCGGTGCTGCTGGCGCGGACGGCGGCTCCGGCGTTCGCGGCCTCGCTGCACTGGGAGGCGTGGGAGCGGGTGCTGCGCTCGGGCGCCGAGGCCGCGCGCAAGGCGGGGGAGGTCGCCGAGCAGGCCTACTTCCACCACGAACTCGGGGTGCTCTCCCTGTGCGAGGGGCGGCTGGACCGGGCGCGGGCCGAGCTGGAGACCTCCATCGGGCTGAGGGGCGCGCTCGCGGACAAGCGGGGCACCGTTGCGGGCCGGCGGGCGCTGGCGCTGGTCGTGGACCGGGAGGCGGCGGTGGTGGCGGCGTCGCCGCCGCTGCGGCTGGAGGCCCCGTCGGCCGCGCCGGCCCTGCCGCCCGCCTTGCCGGCGGCTTCGGAGGCGGTGACGGCGGCGCTCCCGGCCGCGCCGGGCGGGGTTCCCCCCGAGGCCTCGGAAGCGGTGACGCGGGTGACGCCGGTGGGTCCGATGACCCCGATCGTGCCGGTGATCGGGCGCCCGCAGGTCCCCTCGACGCTGTCGGAGGTGTTCGAGGACGCCTTCCCGACGTCTCCGAAGCCGGCCGCGGACCCGGCCCCGACCCCGGCCGGTGGCGTGAGGCCGCCGTACGCCGGGCCGGCCGCGGACGCGCGCCGGCGGCGCCGGATCCTGCTGGCCGGGGCCGGTGCGCTGACGGTGGTGGCCCTGGGCACGGTGGTGAGCCTGGCCATGGGCTCCTCGGACTCCCCGGAGCCGGCGCAGGGGCCGGCCGTGTCGTCGACCCCGACGCGGGTGGCGCCGTCGGTGGCGCCGGGGACGAGCGGGAACGATCCTGCGCCGGCGCCGTCGGATCCGGCCGCGCCGTCGGACTCCGCTCCCGCGGAGCCGGGTGCCGCCGGCAGCCCGAGCACGGCGGGGCCGACGCGTCCGACTCCCTCGCGCAAGCCGACGCCCACGCCGCCGTCGACCCGGCCGTCGTCGGCCACCCCGTCGTCCACGCCGCCGGATCCGGGCACGCCGACGCCCACCCCGAGCCCGAGCGCCTCGGAGACCCCCGCCCCGACGGCGACCCCGCCGACCCAGCCCCAGTCCCCGACGGCGACCGGCTAGGGCCCCGGGGTGCCCGGCCCTGCGGGGCTTTCCCCCACCCCGCCCCTTCCCGAAACCGGGGCTCCGCCCCGGACCCCGTACGTGCGCTGCGCGCCCGTGCCCTCAAACGCCGGGCGGGCTGAAATCAGCCCGCCCGGCGTTTGAGGACCGGCTCCGCGCAGCGCCCCCCCGCGGCGGGCAGGGGCCGACGGACGGAGTCCGGCGCAGCGGCGCGAAGCCGATGAGGCCCGCCAGGGCCGAGACGTGCGAGCGGCGCGTCGAAAAGGCGTCAGAACAGGCGGAGCTTGTCGTCCTCGATGCCGCGCATCGCGTCGTAGTCCAGGACCACGCAGTCCATGCCCCGGTCCGTCGCGAGGACCCTCGCCTGCGGCTTGATCTCCTGCGCCGCGAAAACGCCCCGCACCGGCGCCAGGTGCGGATCCCGGTTCAGCAGCTCCAGGTAGCGGGTCAGCTGCTCGACGCCGTCGATCTCGCCGCGCCGCTTGATCTCCACGGCCACCGTCCCGCCGGAGGCGTCCCGGCACAGGATGTCCACCGGGCCGATCGCCGTCATGTACTCGCGCCGGATCAGCGTGTAGCCCTCGCCCAGCGTGTCGATGCGGTCGGCCAGCAGCTCCTGGAGGTGCGCCTCCACGCCGTCCTTGATCAGACCGGGGTCGACGCCCAGCTCGTGGGAGGAGTCGTGCAGGACTTCTTCCATCGTGATGATGAGCTTCTCGCCCGCCTTGTTGACGACCGTCCACACACCGGTCTCATCCCCGCTCCCCTCCTTGAGGGTGCACGGGGGCGACATCCAGTTGAGCGGTTTGTACGCCCGGTCGTCCGCGTGGATCGAGACACTGCCGTCGGCCTTCACGAGGATCAGACGGGGTGCCGAGGGCAGATGGGCGGTGAGCCGGCCCGCGTAGTCGACGGAGCAGCGGGCAATGACGAGACGCATGGTCGGCAACGCTACTCGACCGACGGGCCTCCACGCGATTCGCCCCTGAAAGCCCCGTTCGCGGATGGCGCGTTGTATGCGCATTCTCCTGGTGCGCACCCCATGGGACGCCTACCGTGGTGAGCGGGAGGTTGCGGAGCGTGCACGCTGCGTCGCGGTCTCCTTCCCTGCCCGTAAGGCCCCGGCAACCAAACCGCCGGGGTCGCGAGAGGAGAACCCATGTCGCTCGACGTCTCACCGGCCCTACTCGAACAGGCCGAGCGAGGCGAGGTCGACGAAGCCGCTTTCGTCGACTGCGTCCGGACCTCCCTGCCCTACGCATGGGAGATGATCAGCTCGCTGGTGGCCCAGTTGAAGGTGGACGGCGGACAGTTCGCCGACAACCAGACGCCGCCGCCGGACGAGCAGGCGCGCGGGCAGCTGCTGCGCGCGCTCGCGAGTGACGCGATACGCGGTGCGCTGCAGCGGCACTTCGAAGTGCGCCTGGCCTTCCAGAACTGTCACCGGGTGGCGGTGTTCCCGCTGGATCCCTCGGTCGACGACCGGCTCGCCAAGTTCACTTCGATCCGCGGCCAGCTGCTCAACCAGTCGCCGGAACTGCGGGACTGTTAACACGGCCGGTACGGCCGCTACGCCCGGTCGGTCTCAGCCGAGGCGGGGCAGGACATCGGTGCCGAGGCGTCGTACGTTCTCCTCCGTCGCGGCGAGATCGCCGGAGCCCTCCGTCAGGAGGGCGAAGCGCGTGATCCCCGTGCGTTCGGCGGTGGCCGCCAGTCGGTCCGCCGCCAGCCGCGGGGTGCCCACCGGGTGCAGGTCGCAGAGGAGTTCCGTGTAGGCGACGGGGTCGCGCATCGCGCGTACCCGGCCGTCCACGGTCACGTGGGCGTCCAGGCCCTGCTTGAGCCAGCCCGGCATCGCCTTCAGCAGCGTCTCGCGGGCGTCCGCCGTGCGGTCCGCCAGCTGGCACACCCCGGCAGAGACGTGGCCGGCGCCGGCGACGTACTCCGGGGAGTGGCCCGCGGCCAGCGCCGTGGAGCGCCACAGGGCGACCATCGCGGCCTTGTCCTCGTCCCCGCAGTGCATGCCGAGCAGCATCGGCAGGCCCCGCCGCGCGGCCATCCGTACCGACCCCGGGGAGGTGCACGCCACGATGACCTCCGGGCCCGTCCCGTCACCGTCCAGGGCCTCCGACGGGCGCGGTACGACGGCCACCTCGCGGAAGCCGTACCGCTCGCCGGCGGCTCCCACCCGCGCCTCCGTCAGCCAGCGGCGCAGCAGGTCCAGGGCCTCCGGGAAGCCGTTCTCGTACGAGTCCAGGCCGCCCCCGAAGACCTCCAGGTCCACCCACGGTCCGCCGCGCCCCACCCCGAGGGTGAACCGGCCGCCGGAGGTCAGGTGCAGCAGCGCCGCCTGTTCGCCGAGGGCCACCGGGTGCGCGCTCGGCAGCACGCTGACCGCGGTGCCCACCCGCAGCCGCCGGGTCCGGCCCAGCAGCAGGGCCGCCAGGGTCACCGCCGAGGGGCAGACCCCGTACGGGACGAAGTGGTGCTCGGCGAGCCAGACCGAATCCAGCCCGGCCTCCTCGGCCACCTCGGCGGTCCGCACCGCCCGGTGCAGTGCCTCTCCCTGTCCCTGACCCGGGAACTGGGCCGCCAGTACAAACGCTCCTACGCGCATCGCCTTCACCCTCCTCGCGGCTGACGCGGCCTCCCCCAGGTGGACCGGTTCTTCCTATGGCAACAACGTCTGACACGTGCCAAAGGCACGGGCTGACAGGAAAGTTATTGGGATTGTCGGGCCATCGCCCGTCGCGGGGCCGTCCTTCGCCCACCACCCTGCGGGTACCCCGCCTCGCTGCGCGTAGTCTGGGAGAAAGTCACTGCCGTCCGCCCATCCGTGAGGTATACGTGTCACCGCGCCACAACCGCCCCAGGGGCGGCGAGACTCCGGAAGAACGTCCGAGCACGGGCCTCGACCGCTACGGGCTGGAGCGCACGGAGGAGTACCAGGGCGAGGACTGGAAGGTCCGGCACGTCGCGGGCGCGAGCGCGGCGGGCAAGCGCTACCGCTGCCCCGGCTGCGACCAGGAGATCCCCTCCGGCACCCCCCACCTGGTGGCCTGGCCGGAGTACGGCGGCGTGGACGACCGGCGCCACTGGCACAAGGCGTGCTGGAACGCGAAGGACCGCCGCACCTCGCGGGTGCAGCGGTCCCGTAACGCCCCCAAGTACTAGCCGTACCTGGCCGTCGCTAGACGTCCCGGCGGCCGACCGTCACGTACGACGCGGCCACCGCGGTGCCCGTGACCAGCAGGATCAGCACCATGTGGGACACGTTGCCGGGCACGGTGGACGCGTCGGCGCCGTTCGGCACCCCGAACAGCTGCATCAGCGCGACCGGCGCGTTGTGTTCGAGGACCGCCCGCCCGACGGGCGCGGCGGCCTCCCAGACGCTGAGCATCGCGCCCACCACCGGCGGCAGCGTGACGAGGCCCAGCATCGCGGCGATCGCCCCGGCCGAATGCCGCAGCAGCGCCCCGACCGCGAGCGCGAGCACGCCGAGCAGGGTGACGTAGAGGCAGCCGACCAGCGCGCCCAGCCACTCGTCCGCCGCGTGCGGCCCGGCGCCGGCGCCGTCGTGGACGATCGCCGCGGCGATCCCGACGAGGAAGACCGCGAGCGCGGTGGTGACGAAGGCCGTGGTGCTGAAGACGAGGTATTTGGCGGTGAGCACCCGGTACCGGTCGGGGGCGGCGGTGAAGGTGGTCCGCACCAGCCCGGTGGCGTGCTCCGAGGTGATGGTCAGGACGCCGAGGACCATCACCGCGACCTGCCCGACGAGCAGGCCGAAGAGGGCGGGCGTGGTGAAGTGGATGTCGACGAACTCCCGGTCCGTGCTCTGCGAGACGAAGAGCAGCCCGAACCCCACGACGGTCACCATGAGCGAGCCGAGCGTGAAGAGGGTGGAGCGGACGGAGACCATCTTGGTCCACTCCGAGGCCAGGGCGTGCCCCAGGTGCGGCCGCGGCGCCGGCAGGGGAGAGGTGTAGCCCTTCGGCTGCTCCGAGGCCGCCGGCGTCGTCGTGCTCGTCGGGGTCATCGGGATTCCTCGGGGGTGTTCTTGGCGGCGCTCGCGAGCGCGCCGGGGTCGCTGGGCATCAGGAAGGGCCGGCCGCCCGCGCCGGGCGGCGGGGGCGCGAAGAAGCCCGACTGCGGGACCTCGGGGGCCTCGGGCCCGTCCTCCCAGGCCGGGACGGTGTGCGGTTCGGGCTCCCACAGCTCGGCCCGCGGATCGTCGGTGGAGGCGTACTCGACGGAGGACTGGGTCATCCGCATGTACGCCTCCTCCAGCGAGGCCCGGTGCGGTGACAGCTCCCACAGCCGTACGCCGGCCCCGTGCGCCAGGTCGGAGATGCGCGGCAGGTCCAGCCCGGTCACGCGCAGTGCTCCGTCGGGCTCCTGGAGGACCCGGCCGCCCGCCCTGGCGAGTGCGGCACCCAGCGCGTCCCGGCCATCGGGGTCGGTGTCGGCCGCGCGCACCCGAGCGAATCCGGCCGAGTTGTGCGTGATGAACTCCTGGGTGCCCATGTCGGCCAGGAGCCGGCCCCGGCCGATCACGATCAGGTGGTCGGCGGTCAGCGCCATCTCGCTCATCAGGTGCGAGGAGACCAGCACGGTGCGGCCCTCGGCGGCCAGCCGGCGCATGAGGTTGCGGACCCAGAGGATGCCCTCGGGGTCGAGCCCGTTGACCGGCTCGTCGAACAGCAGCACCTGCGGGTCGCCGAGCAGGGCGGTGGCGATGCCGAGCCGCTGGCCCATGCCGAGCGAGAAGCCCTTCGTGCGCTGCCGGGCGACGTCCTGGAGCCCGACGACGGCCAGCACCTCGTCCACCCGCTTCTCGGGGATGCCGGAGAGCTGGGCGACGGAGAGCAGGTGGGTGCGGGCCCGGCGGCCGCCGTGCACGGCCTTGGCGTCGAGCAGGGCGCCGACGAGCCGCTGGGCGTTCGGCAGCTCCCGGAAGGGGAGGCCGTTGATCGTGACGCTGCCCGACGTGGGCCGGTCGAGGCCGACGATCATGCGCATGGTGGTGGACTTCCCGGAGCCGTTGGGCCCCAGGAATCCGGTCACGTGACCCGGCCTGACCTGGAAGGACAGCTGGTCGACGGCGGTCTTGGCGCCGAAGCGCTTGGTCAGGCCGACTGCCTCGATCATCTTTGCTGCCCCTTACCAGGCCGGGACGACTTTCGCCCGCGTAAGGGTTAAGAGGATAACGAGGTTCCTACGGTTCCGTCGCGGGCCGGATCCCTGAGGTACCCCTGAGACCGACCCGGGGATCCCCCGGAGTCGCCGGCTCAGGCGTCCCGCTTCCTCAGGACCAGCAGGCCTCCGATCACCGAGGCGAGCACCCACAGCACCATGATCCCGAGTCCGGCCCACGGGCCGTACGGGGCCTCGGGGCTCCCGAAGGCGTCGGGTACGACCTGCATGATCCGCGACCCGGCATTACTGGGCAGGTACTGGCCGACCGTACGGGTCGCCTCGAAACCCATGAGGACGGTCGAGACGATCAGGAAGAACGGGATCAGGATGCTGATGGCCGCCACCGAGCTGCGCAGCATCGCCGCCACGCCCATGCAGAACAGGGCGAGGAGCGCCATGTACACGCCGGCGCCGATCACGGAACGCAGGACGTTGTCCGCTCCGAGCCCGATGCCGAAGTCACCCAGGATCGCCTGCGTGAGGAAGAACGACACGAAGCTGGTCGCCAGCCCGACGGCCAGGGCCAGCGCCCCCGCCACGGCCATCTTGCCGAGCAGGAAGCCCGTGCGGTTCGGTACGGCGGCAAGCGAGGTCTTGATCATGCCCGTGCTGTATTCGGTGCTCACGACCAGCACACCGAAGACGATCATCGCGAGCTGTCCGAACAGCAGTGAATTGAAGCTCATCGCGGTGGGGTCGAAGGTGGCCCGGGCGGCCGCGTCCATGCCGCTCGTGTCGTACGTGGCGCTGAACAGCGCGGCGAACCCCACGGTGACGAGGAAGACGAGCGCGAGGGTCCAGCTGGTGGAGGCGACCGTGCGGATCTTGGTCCACTCGGAGCGGAGGACCGCGGGGAAGGAGGACATGGTCACTTCCCGCCCTTGCGCTGTGCCTCGAACCCGGCGCCCCACGCGGGCACGTCGGCCGGCCGGGCGGGGTTGTCGGCGGCCATGCCCGCGGGCACGGGCGCGCCCGGGGCGTGGGCGTGGTACTCGACGGAGTCCGCCGTCATGCGCATGAACGCTTCCTCCAGTGACGCCCGTTGCGGGCTGAGTTCGTGCAGCACGATCTGGTGCCGGGCGGCCAGCTCGCCGAGCCGCTCCGGGCCCACGCCGTCGATCTCCAGCACGCCGGTGGCCGGAACGCCGATGGCGTCGATCCCCTCCGCGTGCAGGACGTCCTTGAGGCGTTCCTGCTGCGGAGAGCGCAGCCGGACGTAGCTGCGCGAGTTCTGCTGGATGAAATCGGCCATCGACAGGTCGGCCAGCAGCCTTCCCTGTCCGATGACGATCAAATGGTCTGCGGTCAGGGCCATTTCGCTCATCAGGTGGGAGGAAACGAAGATCGTTCTTCCCTCCGCGGCCAGCCCCTTCATCAAATTGCGGATCCAGAGAATTCCCTCCGGGTCCAGACCATTGACGGGTTCGTCGAACATCAGGATTTCCGGATCGCCGAGCAGCGCGGAGGCGATTCCCAGCCGCTGCCCCATGCCCAGCGAAAATCCTTTGGACTTCTTCTTGGCGACGGGCGTCAGCCCCACCAGGTCCAACACCTCGGTGACCCGGCTCTCGGGGATCCGGTTCGACTGGGCCAGGCAGAGAAGGTTGTTGTATGCACTTCGGCCACCGTGCATGGCCTTCGCGTCCAGCAGCGCCCCGATGTACTTCAGCGGCTCCGGCAGGTCCCGGTAGTGCTTCCCGTCGATCCGGACCGTCCCGCTGGTCGGGTTGTCGAGGTCGAGCATCATGCGCATGGTCGTGGACTTGCCCGCCCCGTTGGGTCCGAGGAAGCCCGTCACCACCCCCGGTCTGACCTGGAAGCTGAGGTTGTCCACGGCGGTCTTGGCGCCGAATCGTTTCGTAAGGCCCTCAAGCTCGATCATGTGGCCACGCTAGAACGACGCAGGGCCGTACGCCACCTCCGAAAGGTGGCGTACGGCCCTGCTTTGGTCGTGAAGCGGGCGAACCGGACCGACCGGTAACCGCGATCCGCGGGTCAGCGGCTCTGCTGCGCCGGGACTCCGCGCGTCACCGGCTCGTCGTCGATCGGGGAGCCGGCCGCCGCGACGGCCGCACCGGTCAGCGTCGCCAGCATCTCGCGGACGTTGGTCAGCTGCGCGTTGATGGAGTCGCGGCGGTTGGTGAGCGCCGCCAGCTCGCGCTCGGACTCGCTGCGGATACGGTCCGCCTTGGCGTTGGCGTCGGCCACGATGTCCTCGGCCTGGCGCTGCGCGGTCTCCACGGTCTGACGGGCGCGGCGCTCGGCGTCCGTACGCAGCTTCTCGGCCTCCAGGCGCAGCTGCTCCGC
Organism: Streptomyces sp. NPDC057010; assembly: GCF_042673805.1. Classification (NCBI taxonomy): domain Bacteria; kingdom Bacillati; phylum Actinomycetota; class Actinomycetes; order Kitasatosporales; family Streptomycetaceae; genus Streptomyces; species Streptomyces sp. NPDC057010. Next base: position 62,477 of record NZ_JBHUSC010000011.1, read on the forward strand.
GCGGTGCTCGATCTCCGCGAGGCGCTTCTCCGCCTTGGCCTGACGCGAGGCCAGGTCGCGCTCGGACTGCTCACGGCGCTTGGCCAGGTTGGTCTCGAAGTCCGCGGCGGCCTGGGCGGCCTTGGCGCGGGTCTCCTCGAACAGGGCGTCGGCCTCCTCGCGCTTGGAGGCCGCGTCCTTCTGCGCCTCGGCGCGCAGCGTCGCCGCGTCACCCTTGGCCTTCTCGACGATGCGGACGCCCTCGTCCTCCGCCTTCGACTTCCGGTCGGCGGCGAACGACTCGGCGTCGTTGCGCACCTGCTGGGCAGCCGACTCGGCGAGCTCACGGTGCTGCTCGGCCGCGCGACGGGCCTCCTCGCGCAGGTCCTTCGCCTCCTCCTCGGCCAGCCGCAGGATCTTCTCGACCCGGGCGCCGAGACCGGCGTACGACGGCTCGGCGTCGTTCACCTGGGCCTGGGCGTTCTGCGTCTCGAGGTGCAGCTCCTCGATCCGCTTTTCCAGAGAGTTGATACGTCCAAGGGCGCTGTCGCGGTCGGAGACCAGCTTGGTAATGCGGTCGTCCACCTGACCGCGGTCGTAACCACGCCGCACGAGCTCGAAGCCGAAGGGGGAGGAAGTGTCGCTCATGGGGTTCCTGTCGAATGAGACCGATGAGGTGCTACGTGAGGTGTTAAGGGGAATCCTAGGCGCCGAACCGGCGTGTCATCGAGTCAATCCGCGTTTGATCTGGACAATGACACCCCTTTTGAGTGGCAAGGCGACAGAATGCTTGTCACTCGTTCGCCTGAACCTCCATCAGAGGCACACATCCCTGTGAACCACTAGCCCTCTGACGTCTTGCCACCCGAACGAGTGGATCCCGCTGCCGCGCCGGCCTTCACGCCCCCCGCGCCCTGGCCGCCGACCGTGGGCTTTCCGCCACCCGAAGGCGCCTCGAATGATTCCAACGCCTCAAGAACGTCCTGGACACGGGAGATCTCCGCCTGAATGTCCTCGCGCCTGCGCACCAGCACCTCCAGCTCGCGACGGCCCTCCTCGACGAGCCGTTCGGCCTCCGCCTTGGCCTGCGCGAGGGCGTTCTCGGCCTCCCGGGCCAGTTCGGCCTTCTTCTGCTCGGCCTCCTTGAGCAGCGCCTCCGCCTTGCGCACCGCCGCGATGCGGACCTTGCTCGCCTCGCTGCTCGCGTCCGACACCAGTGCCTTGGCCTTCGCCTCGGCCTCCACGCTCTGCTCGGTCGCCGCCCGCACCAGCTTGTCCACGCGCTCACCGGCCGACTTCATCTGCTCGGCCGACTCCCGGCGGGCCCGCTCGTGCAGCTCCTCGACCTCCGTCTCGACGCGGCCGCGCAGCTCCTCCGCCCGCTCCCTTATGGCGGCGGCGTCCGTCCGCGCGCCGACCAGCAGCTCGTCCGCGTCCGTACGGGCCTTCTCCACCATGGAGTTGCCCTCGACGGTCGCCTCCGAGGTGATCCGCGCGGCCTCCTTGCGCGCCGCGTCCACCATCGCGTCGGCCTGCTCCTCGGCCGCCGTGGTGGCGGCCAGGGCCTGCTTCTGCGCGTCGGCGGTGAGCTTGTCCGCCTCCGCCGCCGACTCGGTGATGAGCCGGTCGACCTGCTCCGCCGCCTCGCTGCGGCGCTTGTTGGCCTCCTCGCGGGCCTCGTCCAGCAGCCGCTCGGACTCCGCGCGCGCCTCCGCGCGCAGCCGCTCCGCGTCGATCGCCGCCTCCGCCTTGACCCGCTCGGCCTCCGACCGGGTACGGGTCGCGTGCTCCTGCGCCGAGGACAGCGCCTCCGACGCCTCCGCGCGCAGCCGCTCCGCCTCGTTCGCGGCCTCGCCGACCGTCCGCTCGTTGGCCTTGAGGGTCTCGGCGGTGAGCTTGTCCGCCTCCGCCGCGGCCTCGGTGATGAGCCGGTCGACCTGCTCCGCGGCCTCGCTGCGGCGCTTGTTGGCCTCCTCGCGGGCCTCGTCGAGCGTCCGCGCGGACTCCTGCTCGGCGCTCGCCAGGGTCTCGTTCGCCGCGGCCGTGACGCGCTCCGCCTCCGCGGTGGCCTCGCCGATGATCCGGCCGCCCTCCGCGCGGGCGTCGTCCAGTACCCGTGCGGCCTCCGTGCGCAGCCGCTCGGCCTCCGCCGCGGCCTCGCCGACCGTGGCTTCGTTGGCCGCGCGCGTCTCGTCGACGAGCCGGTCGCCCTCGGTGCGGGCGTCGACCAGCACGCGCGCCGCGTCCCGCTCGGCCGCGACCAGCGTCTCGGCCGCCTGGGCGGCGAGCCGCTCCGCCTTCACGCGCAGCGCCTGCGCGGCTGCCTCGGCCTCGCCGACGGTGGCGGCGTTCGCGGCCGCGGTCTCCGCGGTGAGGCGCTCGGCCTCGGCCGTGGCCTCCGTGATGAGCCGGTCCGCCTGTTCCGCGGCCTCGGTACGCAGCCGGTTGCCCTCGGCCCGGGCCTCGTCCAGGGTGCTCGCGGCCTCGGCGCGGGTCGCCTCCGCCGCCTGCGCCGCCTCCGCGGTGATCCGCTCCGCCTCGGCCGTGGCCTCGCCGACGGTGGCCGCGTTCGCGGCGCGCGTCTCCTCGGTGTGCCGCTCCGCCTCCGCGGTGGCCTCGGCCGTGATCCGGGCCCCCTCGGCGCGGGCCGCCTCCAGGGACTCCGCCGCCTCGCCGCGGATCCGGTTCGCGTCGTCACGGGCGTCCGCCCGGGTACGGGCCGCGTCCCGCTCGGCCGCCGCCAGCGCGTCCGTTGCCTCCGTACGCACCCGCTGCGCGTACTCCGCCGTGTCGCTGCGCAGCTGCTCCGCCTCGGCGATCGCGTCGCCGACCGTCCGCTCGGCAAGGGCCTTCGCCGCGTCCGTCTCCGTACGGGCCTCGCTGCGGATCCGGTTGGCGTCCTCGGTGGCCCGCTCCCGCTCCGCGTACGCGTCGCCGCGGACCCGCTCGGCCTCTTCCTCGGCCTCCGTCTTCGTACGCTGCGCCGCGTGCTCCGCCGCACTGCGCAGTCCGGCGACCTCCTCCTCGGCCTGCTCGTGCAGCCCGGCCACGGAGTCCCGCACCTGCTGCGCGGTGGCCTCCGCCGCCGACACCAGCTCCGACGCGCGGCGCTCGGCCTCCTCCGTCAGCCAGATCGCCTCGGCCTGCGCCTCCTCGGAGCGCTTGCGGGCCTGCGCCAGCAGTTCCTCGCTCTGCTCGCGGGCCTGGGCGCGCTCGCTCTCCGCGTCCGTCCGGGCCGACGCGAGGGTCTCCTCGGACTCCCGGCGCCGCCGGGCGGCCTCCTCCTGCGCGGCGGCCAGGGCCTCCGCGGCCTCCGCGGCGACCCGCTCGGCCGCCGCCTTCGCCTCGGCGCGCAGCCGGTCCGCGGTCTCCTGGGCCTCGGAACGCACCCGCTCCGCCTCGGCCTCGGCCTCGCCGCGCAGCCGTACGGCTACCTGCTCGGCCTCCGCGCGGACCCGGCCGGCGTCCTGCGCCGCGTCGGTGCGCAGCTGGTCGGCCTCCGCCTCCGACTGCGTCTGGAGGGTGCGGATCCGCTCCGCCGACTCGGCGCGCAGCCGGTCGGTCTCCTCGGTGGTCTCCCTGCGGATGTTCTCCGCGGCCGCGCGGGCGTCGCGCAGCGTCTGCTCGGCCGTGCCCAGCCGGTTCTCGGCGTCCGTGTGCAGCCGTACGAGTTCCTCGTCGGCCTCCGCACGCTTCGCGGCCAGGGCCTGCTCGGTCTCCTCGCGCCGGGCGAGGGCCGCCGCGTCCGCCTCGGCCCGGACGGCCTCGGCCTGCTCCTCGGCCTCGGCGCGCAGCCGCTCCGCCTCGGCGCGGGTGCGCTCCAGGGTCTCCTCGGCCTGCCGGCGCAGCGTGCCGGCCCGCTCGACGGCCTCGGCGCGGACCCGCTCGCTCTCGGCGGTCGCCCCGCCGCGCAGCTCGTCCGCGTCCGCCTTGGCCTTGCCGAGCAGCTCCTCGGCGGTCTTGGCCGCCTCCTCGATCTGCTGGACCGCCTCGCGGCGGGCCTCGCCGCGGATCCGCTCGCCCTCGGCGACGGCCTCCGCGCGCAACTGCTCGGCCTCGCCGCGCAGTCTGCGGGCCTCCTCCTGGAGCTCGACCGTACGGGCCCGGTACTCCTCGGTGTCGTCCTTCGCGGCGCCCTTGAGCTCATCGGCCGTGGCCGCCGCCTGCAGGCGCAGCCGGTCGGCCTCGGCCTCCGCCTCGCGGCGGATCCGCTCGGCCTCCTCGGAGGCGGCGCGGGTGGTGGCCCGGGCGTCCTCCGAGGCCTTGTTCAGTACGTCCTCGGCGGTGCGGGCGGCCTTCGCCAGCTGCGCCGCGGTGTCCTCGGCCGCCGCCGTACGGGCCTGCTCGCCGGCCTCGGTGCGCAGCCGCTCGGCCTCCGCGCGGGCGTCGGCCACGGCCTGCTCGGCCTCCGCCTTGAGGGCGTCGGCCTCCTTGGTGGCCTCGCCGACCAGCCGGGCGACCTGCTCCTTGGCGGTACGGGTGCGCTGCTCGTTGACGGACTCCGCCGACGCGAGCTGGCGGGCGGCGCTCTCCTTGGCCTCCGCGAGCACCTTCTCGGCCGCGGCCCGGGCCTCGCGCAGGGCGGCGTCGGCCTCCTGCACGCGGGACTCGGCCACCCGGCCAAGGTCGAGGGTCTGCTGGCGGGTCTGCTCCGCCTCGGCGGAGGTGGTCGAACGCAGCCGCTCCGCGTGCTCGCTGGCCTCCTGGGCCTGCGTGGACGCGGCGGTCAGCAGCCGCTCGGCCTCCTTGCGGGCGCGCAGCAGGGTGGCCTCGGCCTCGGTACGGGCGGCCTCCGCGTCGGCGGCCATCCGGCGCCGGGTCTCCTCGGCGACCCGGGCGGCCTCGGCGCGGGCCGCGTTCAGGGACTGCTCGGCCTCGGCGCGGGACTCCTCCATGAGCCGGCGCGCCTGGGACTCCGTACGGGCGCGCAGCTGCTCGGCCCAGGCCACGTTCTCGTTGACGTGGGCCTCGACGGTCTGGCGGCGCTCGTTGAGCTCCTGGTCCAGGCGCTGGCGCCGGTTGACGGCCTCGGTGTGGAGCTCGGCCTGGAGGCGCGCCTGGTGCTCGGCGTGCTCCTGGAGGATGCGCTGGGTCTGGGCCCGGGCGTCGCGCAGCTCGCGCTCGGCGTCGGAGCGCATCTGGTCGGCCTGGATCTGGGCGTTGCGGAGCAGCTGCTCCGCCTGGTAGCCCATGTCCGCGCCGTCGTAGGCGGGGCGGGACGCCAGAGCGCGCCGTACCTCGTGGAGCTTGGCGCGCAGCACCTCGACCTGGTATCCCAGGTCCTCAGCGTGCTGGACGGCCTTCCCGCGCTCCTTCTTCAGCCGCTCCATCTCGGCCTCGAAGCGCGAGAGATGGTCGGCCTCGGCCTGATGGCTCTCCTGGCTTTCGTAGCCCCGCACAGCGCGGTCCCATCCGTCCCCTGGTCGCAAGCTCACTCCCAAATGAGCACCGTCCGCCCGCTGAACGGCGCCCCCGGGGAATGGTGTCAGATACCGGGGCAGGGGTCACAGGCCCCGACCCCGTCTCCGCACCGAACCCCGGCCGAGCCATGGCCACTCTACCGGCCGGGGAAACGGGCCATCAGTGGTCCGTCAGTGGGCGGGGTTGGAGGTGACCAGTTCGGTGAGGACTCCGTGGCAGTCCTTGGGGTGGAGGAAGGTGATGGAGGAGCCCATGGAGCCCGTGCGGGGCTGGTCGTAGAGGACGCGGACGCCCTTGCCGCGGATGGCCTCCGAGTCGCCCTGGACGTCCTCGGTGCCGAAGGCGATGTGGTGGACGCCCTCGCCGTTCTTGGCCAGCCACTTGCCGACCGCGGAGTCCTCGCGGGTGGGCTCGAGGAGCTGGAGGTAGGAGGCGCCGCCGTCCGACGTCCCGTTGATCTTGAGCATGGCCTCGCGTACGCCCTGCTCCTCGTTGACCTCGGAGTGGAACACCTCGAAGCCGTAGGTGGCACGGTAGAACTCGACGGTCTTGTCCAGGTCGAAGCAGGCGATCCCGATGTGGTCGATTCTTGTCAGCATGGGACCAGTGCACCGCCCTGGAGGCCGGTCACGCAACGTGCGCGCGATCACACCGACAGCCCGGTGACCGTTGCCGTACCGCTCAGTACATTGACGTAAACCCTCGTTCACTCCTCTCATCCAAGGGGCTGTGCCTCATGTCCGGAACGAACAACACCACTTCAGTGATCGTCGCAGGGGCCCGCACGCCCATGGGGCGGCTGCTCGGTTCGCTCAAGTCCTTCTCGGGTGCCGACCTCGGCGGTTTCGCCATCAAGTCCGCGCTGGACCGGGCCGGGATCTCCGGCGACCAGGTGCAGTACGTGATCATGGGCCAGGTGCTCCAGGCCGGCGCGGGCCAGATCCCGGCCCGCCAGGCCGCGGTCAAGGCCGGCATTCCGATGAACGTGCCCGCCCTGACCATCAACAAGGTGTGTCTGTCCGGTCTGGACGCGATCGCCCTCGCCGACCAGCTGATCCGCGCCGGTGAGTTCGACATCGTGGTCGCGGGCGGCCAGGAGTCCATGACGAACGCGCCGCACCTGCTGCCCAAGTCGCGCGAGGGCTACAAGTACGGCGCCATCGAGATGCTCGACGCGATGGCCTACGACGGCCTCACCGACGCCTTCGAGAACATCGCGATGGGCGAGTCCACCGAGAAGCACAACACCCGCCTGGGCATCGAGCGCGCCCCGCAGGACGAGTTCGCCGCCGCCTCGCACCAGCGGGCCGCCGCCGCGCAGAAGAACGGCGTCTTCGACGCGGAGATCACTCCGGTCGAGATCCCGCAGCGCAAGGGCGAGCCGGTCGTCTTCTCCAAGGACGAAGGCATCCGTCCGGAGACCACCGCGGAGTCGCTCGGCAAGCTCCGCCCCGCCTTCGCCAAGGACGGCACCATCACCGCCGGCACCTCCTCGCAGATCAGCGACGGCGCCGCCGCCGTGGTCGTGATGAGCAAGGCCAAGGCCGAGGAGCTGGGCCTGGAGTGGCTCGCCGAGATCGGCGCGCACGGCAACGTGGCCGGCCCGGACAACTCCCTCCAGTCGCAGCCGTCGAACGCGATCCTGCACGCCCTGAAGAAGGAGGGCCTGGAGGTCTCCGACCTGGATCTGATCGAGATCAACGAGGCCTTCGCCGCCGTCGCCGTGCAGTCAATGAAGGACCTCGGGGTGACCCCGGAAAGGGTGAACGTCAACGGTGGCGCCATTGCCCTGGGGCACCCGATCGGCATGTCCGGCGCCCGCGTGGTGCTGCACCTGGCGCTGGAGCTCAAGCGCCGCGGCGGCGGGGTCGGCGCGGCCGCCCTGTGCGGTGGCGGCGGCCAGGGCGACGCCCTGATCGTCCGCGTCCCCGGGGCGTGAGCACCCGGCCGCACCCGCGGCCGTAGCAGCAGCACCCGTACCCCGTACGAGAACCGAGGAGCGCAGCACACATGACGGCGGTGGACGTCCCCCAGCTGGTGGCCCAGGCACGCGAGGGTCGGCCGAGAGCGGTGGCCCGGCTGATCTCGCTGGTCGAGGGGGCGTCCCCGCAGCTGCGCGAGGTGATGGCGGCGCTGGCGCCGCTCACCGGCAACGCGTACGTGGTGGGGCTGACGGGGTCGCCGGGCGTCGGCAAGTCGACCTCGACCTCGGCGCTGGTGTCCGCGTACCGCAAGGCCGGGAAGCGGGTCGGCGTGCTCGCCGTCGACCCGTCCTCGCCGTTCTCCGGCGGGGCGCTGCTCGGCGACCGGGTGCGGATGTCGGACCACGCCTCCGACCCCGGGGTCTACATCCGCTCGATGGCCACCCGCGGGCACCTGGGCGGCCTGGCCTGGGCCGCCCCGCAGGCGATCCGGGTGCTGGACGCGGCCGGCTGCGAGGTGATCCTCGTCGAGACGGTCGGGGTCGGGCAGTCGGAGGTGGAGATCGCCGCGCAGGCCGACACCTCGGTGGTGCTGCTGGCCCCCGGGATGGGCGACGGGATCCAGGCCGCGAAGGCGGGGATCCTGGAGATCGGCGACGTGTACGTGGTCAACAAGGCCGACCGGGACGGCGCCGACGCCACCGCGCGGGAGCTGAACCACATGCTGGGCCTGGGGGAGACCCGGGGCCCGGGGGACTGGCGTCCGCCGATCGTCAAGACGGTCGCCGCGCGGGCGCAGGGAATCGACGAGCTGGTCGAGGCGCTGGAGAAGCACCGGGCGTGGATGGACGAGCGGGGCGTGCTGGCCGAGCGGCGCACGGCGCGGGCGGCGCGCGAGGTGGAGACGATCGCGGTGACGGCCCTGCGGGCCCGAATGGCGGATCTGCACGGGGACGCCCGGCTCGACGCGCTGGCGGCCCGGGTCGCGGCCGGGGAGCTGGATCCGTACGCGGCCGCCGACACGCTGTTGGGCAGCCTGGCCGAAGCCTGATGCGGGCGGGGCCGGGCGACCCTAGACTGGCGAACGCCCGGAATACCCCGATCCAGGGAGTGATGGCTCATGGCCAAGCGCGGCAACAAGAAGCGAGCACGCAAGAAGAAGAAGGCGAACCACGGCAAGCGTCCCAACGCCTGACGCACGTGACGGGAGCCGCGCCCCACCCGGGGCGCGGCTCCCGGTGCGTACGGGGTCAGCCGTTGTCGCTGTCGTCGTCGCCGTCGTTGTCGGAGTGGTTGTCCGAGTCGTACTGGGCGGTCGCCTTGCCGGTGGTGGCGTCCACGGAGCCGTCCCACGTCTTGCCGTCGGAGCCCCGCACCTCGACGTGCCAGTACGCCGCCTTGCCCTCGTCGCCGGAGTCCCACTCGACGGTCCACGCCGTGCCCGGGTGGGCGGCGACCGCGGCCTTGATCGCCTGCTCGGCGGTGACCTTGGCGGCCAGCAGGTCCTTGTGCTTGTCGCCGTTCTCGTCGGTGTCGACGTGCTTGCGGGTCACCTTTCCGGTCGCGGCGTCGACCTCGAGCTCGGCGTGGCCCTTGCCGTCCTTGGTGATCACGTCCACGTGCCAGACGTTGGCGTCCCGGTCGAGGGACTCGACGACCCCGGGATAGTCCTTCAGGGCCGCGGCGGCGGCCCCCTCTGCCGAGACGTCGGCCCGGGCGGCGGCCGCCGCGGGAGCCGTTCGTGCCGAGTCGGCGGGCGCCGCGGCGGCAGCGGCCGCCGGGCCTCCCACGAGCAGGACCACGGACGCGGCCGCGGAGACGTACACGTTGCGCTTCATGGGCTGGACCTCCTCAGGCCGGCCATGACCGCGTACCCGCGGTTGCCCGGGGGCGGGCGGCCGGCAGCGAGCGTTCCCGCCCATTGTCCGGCCGGTCGCCGCATACCGCCGCCGGGAGCGCGACGCCCCTGGTCAGACCTTGCCGCGGGTGCCGCGCAGGTGCTCCGCCACCGGGGTCAGGGAGGAGCGCAGCGCCGCCAGGGCCTCCGGCGGCAGCAGGTCGATGAAGTGCCTGCGGACGGACGCCACGTGGTGCGGGGCGACCTTGCGCATGGTCTCCATGCCCTCGTCCGTGAGCACCGCGAAGAGGCCGCGGCGGTCGGACTCGCAGTTCACGCGGCGGACCAGGCCCGCCGCCTCCATGCGCGTGATCTGGTGGGACAGCCGGCTCTTGGACTGCAGGGTGGCGGTCGCGAGATCGCTCATCCGCATCCGGTGGGCCTCCGACTCCGAGAGGTTCACGAGGATCTCGTAGTCGTTGTTGGTGAGTCCGAAGGGCTGGAGATCCTTTTCCAGCTGGTGCATCAGCAGTCTGCTGACGTCCAGGTGGGTGCGCCACGCACACTGCTCGGAATCGGTCAGCCAGCGGGTGGCCGTCTCGGTCTCCATGGTCTCCATGAATGAACTCTACCTAAGAAGTTGAATTACGTACAAAGATGGGTGGCCGGGGGCGGCCCGAGGGGCCAGTCTGCGGGCCGCCCCGGGGTCACAGTCCGAAGCGGCGCTGGAGGTCACCCAGCTGCCCCGGCATCCGCGGTACGCCCAGCTGCCCGAGCGGACCCTGGCCCGCCCCCGGGACGCCCTGCGCCTGCCCCGCGGCCGCACCGGCGCCGACCGCGCCGACCGCCTGCTCCGCCATCAGCATCTCCGACGACTGGAGCAGCACCGTACCGGCTCCGACGAACTCGAACTGGTGCTCCTCGCCCGAGGTGCCGCCGAGCCCGGTCAGCGAGCGCAGCCCGCCGATCACGCCCGACATGTAGCCGTGGTCGTAGTGGTGGCACGGGGACGGGCAGTCCGCCCAGCCCACCAGCGCCTGCGGGTCCACGCGCAGCGGCGGCTCCATGAACACCACCGGCCCGTTGGACGCCGCGACGAACTTCCCGGTTCCGATCAGCGTCAGGAAACCCGGCACGATCGACTGCTTCAGGGCGAGGGAGGGCTGGTAGGCGAGCAGGTTGCCCGAGCGGATCGTCAGGTTCCCGTTGTCCAGGTCGTACGAGTTCACGTCGAAGGCCCGGTCGGCCAGCAGCATCTTGCCCTGCCCCTCGGCCACCACCCAGTCGCTCGCGTGGAGCGGCGAGTGGAAGCTGGTGCGCAGCAGCCGGTCGAAGCGGCCGTTCCCGATGCCGTTGAACTCGATGCGCCCGTAGTACGAGATCATCTTGCCCTTCTGCAGGAACCACTGGCTCCCCTTGAGCTCCACGCAGAAGGTGTACGCGTTCACGTTGTCGTCGGAGGGCAGGGTGTACGGGTCGAAGACGGTCGGGCCGCCGGGTCCGCCCGTCACGGGACCAAAGTTCACAGCTTCTCCTCCGAGGCCTGTACGTACACCGCGCCCTGGCCGGACAGCTCCAGCTGGAACGCCTCGCCCGAGCCGCGCCCCACCATGTCGCGCCAGCCCAGCGCGGTGGAGAGCTTGTTGCGCACGTCCCCGTGATGGGCGACGTACGCCTGCGGGTCCACGTGGACCGGGCGCTGCGGGGTGATGGGCAGCTCGATGACCCCGCCGTGGGCCATCACGGCGACCGAGCCGTGGCCCTTGAGGGTGGTGGTGAACAGGCCCTGGCCGGTCACCTGGCCGCGGACCATGCCCATGACCCCGCCCTGCGAGCCCATGAACATCGTGCCCTGCTGGAGGGTGCCGTCGAAGGCGAGCAGCCGGTCGGCCTCCACGTAGAGGGTCTCGCCGGTCAGGTTGATCACCTGGATGTGGTGGCCGCCGTGGCCGAACATCACGGTGCCGTTGCCCTCGACCGACATCAGCGGGGTCTGCTCGTTCGCCACGCGGCGCCCGATCATCCCCATCACGCCGCCCTGACCGCCGGTGATGCTGGGGGTGAAGGAGACGTCGCCGCGGTAGGCGAGCATCGCGCCGCGCTGGCTGTACATCTTCTGCCCGGGGACGACCTGGGCCTCGACCATCTTCGAGTTGATCTCGCGGAACGGCATCAGATGTCGCCCCCGATGGTGTTGCGCTCGCTGGGCTGCACGTACACCAGGCCCTCGCCCTCGAAGCGGATCTGGAAGGACTCGCCGGAGCCCTCGCCGATCAGCGTGCGGAAGTTGACGCCGGACTGGAAGGACTGCTGGAGGTTGCCGGTGTGGGCGATGTACGCGCCCGGGTCGACGGAGAGGGGGTACTGGGCGCTGACGCGCAGCACCACCGCCGGGCCGTCGGACATGATCGCCGCCTGGCCGGTGCCCTCGACGGTCGTCGTGAACAGGCCGTTGCCCGTCGTCGCGCCGCGCAGGCCGGTGAAGGTGGTGCCGGTGCGCAGACCGGCGTCGGTGCACAGCAGGTTGCTGGACTCGACGTAGAGCTTCTCGCCGCGCAGGTTGACCAGATTGATCTCACTCGCGCGGTCGGCGAAGAAGCAGGTGCCGTGTCCCTGCACTTCCATCACGGTCATCTGCTCGCCGGTCAGCCGGCGGGTCACCATGCCGCGGAGGCCTTCGCCGCCGCCTGTCATCTTCTTGAAGGCCATCTGACCGTCGTACGCGACCATGGAGCCGTTCTTCGCTTTCACGGCGTCCCCGGTCAGGTCGACGGCCAGCACCTTGCTGCCTTGGAGTCGGAACTGAGCCACGGGATGACGTTATCGGCACCGGGCGGACCCGAACAGAGTCGCGTGGCCGATATACGCCACAGCCGGGCGTGCGGCGACCGCGCGGGGGCCCGGGTCAAGATCCCGCAAAGCGGCTGAGACACTGGGAGGCCCTGGCCTCCACCCCGAAGGTTCCGACGTGGACATCAAGACCGCCTCCGCCCTGCACCGGCTGCGCCTCATCTCCGTTCCGGAGGCGCTGTCGTTCCCGGCCCTGCTGATCTTCGGCACGTTGCTGACCTGGCTGACGGGTTTCGACGCGCTGAAGATGCCGCTCGGCCTCCTGCACGGGATCCTGTTCCTCATCTACCTGGTCTTCCTGCTGGACGTCTGGAACAAGGCCAAGTGGCCGGCCAAGAAGGTCGCCCTGTTCTTCGTCCTGGCGCTGGTGCCCTTCGGCGGCCTCTACGGCGACAAGCTGCTCAAGCGGGACGAGGCCGACAGCATCATCGCGGCCCGCGCGCGCGAGGCGGCCGAGGCATGATCGTCGCGTTCTCGGTGACCCCGCTGGGGGTCGGTGAAGAGGTCGGCGAGTACGTGGCCGACGCGGTCCGCGTGGTCCGCGAGTCCGGGCTGCCGAACCGCACGGATGCGATGTTCACCACGGTCGAGGGCGAGTGGGACCAGGTCATGGACGTGGTCCGGCGCGCGGTGGCCGCGGTGGAGGAGCGTGCGCCCCGGGTCTCCTTCATCCTCAAGGCCGACATCCGCCCGGGCGTCTCCGACGGGATCACCTCGAAGGTCGAGACGGTGGAACGGCACCTGGCCGAGGGCTGACGCGCCGGGGTCCTTACTCACCGCCCGAACGCGTTCCCGGATCGCGGGGCCGCCGGCCGACGTCGTCCTGCTGCTCCTCGCCGAACTCCGGGCGGCAGGACGGAGACGGGGCGGGCCGAGGAGTGAGACGGGGCTCCCGGTCATATGACCGCCCGGTAGGGTCTGGGGCGTGCCCAAGCCGCTCAGCCTTCCCTTCGACCCCATCGCCCGCGCCGACGAGCTCTGGCGGCAGCGGTGGGGGCCGGTGCCCTCGATGGCCGCCATCACCTCGATCATGCGGGCGCACCAGATCCTGCTCGGCGAGGTCGACGCGGTGGTCAAGCCGTACGGGCTGACCTTCGCGCGGTACGAGGCGCTGGTGCTGCTCACCTTCTCCAAGGCCGGCGAGCTGCCGATGTCGAAGATCGGCGAGCGCCTCATGGTCCACCCGACCTCGGTGACCAACACCGTCGACCGGCTGGTGCTGTCCGGGCTCGTCGACAAGCGGCCCAACCCGAACGACGGCCGCGGCACGCTCGCCTCCATCACGGACAAGGGGCGCGAGGTCGTCGAGGCCGCCACCAGGGACCTGATGGAGATCGACTTCGGCCTGAGTGCGTACGACGCCGAGGAGTGCGCGGAGATCTTCGCGCTGCTGCGCCCCCTGCGCGTCGCCGCCGCCGACTTCGAGGAGAGCTAGGGGTGTCCGCTACGGACCGGCCCCGGTCAAGATCGCGCAAAGCGGACGGTTAGGCTCGACGCCATGAAACGCAGTGTGCTGACCCGCTACCGGGTGATGGCTTTCGCGACCGCCGTGATGCTGCTGGTGCTCTGCACCTGCATGGTCTTCAAGTACGGCTTCGACAAGGGCGCCGATCTGACCTTCGTGGTGTCCCAGGCCCACGGTGTGCTCTTCATGATCTACCTGGTCTTCGCCTTCGACCTGAGCTCCAAGGCGAAGTGGTCCTTCGGCAAGATGCTGTGGGTCATGATCAGCGGCACCATTCCGCTGGCCGCCTTCTTCGTCGAGCGCAAGGTCCGCGCCGAGGTCGAACCGCTGGTCGCGGACGGTCTCGCGACCGCGAAGGCCTAGCCGCCGGCACTGCGCCACCAGGGCGAATCTCCCCCGGGGACATCTCCCCGGGGGTTGCCCATCGACATTTACTAGGACGTCCTAGTAAATTCGTGGGTATGGACGCAGACGCCATCGAGGAGGGCCGCCGCCGCTGGCAGGCCCGTTATGACAAGGCCCGCAAGCGCGAGGCAGACTTCACCACGCTCTCCGGCGATGCCGTCGATCCGGTCTACGGGCCCCGGCCCGGCGACGCGTACGAGGGGTTCGAGCGCATCGGGTGGCCGGGGGAGTACCCCTACACCCGGGGCCTGCACGCCACCGGCTACCGCGGGCGGACCTGGACCATCCGGCAGTTCGCCGGGTTCGGGAACGCCGAGCAGACCAACGAGCGCTACAAGATGATCCTGGCCGCCGGCGGCGGCGGGCTCTCCGTGGCCTTCGACATGCCGACCCTCATGGGGCGCGACTCCGACGACCCCCGCTCCCTCGGCGAGGTCGGCCACTGCGGGGTCGCCATAGACTCCGCCGCCGACATGGAGGTCCTGTTCAAGGACATCCCGCTCGGCGACGTGACCACCTCGATGACCATCTCGGGCCCCGCCGTGCCCGCCTTCTGCATGTACCTGGTCGCCGCCGAGCGGCAGGGCGTGGACCCCGCCGTCCTCAACGGCACGCTCCAGACCGACATCTTCAAGGAGTACATCGCCCAGAAGGAGTGGCTCTTCGAGCCCGAGCCGCACCTGCGCCTCATCGGCGACCTCATGGAGTACTGCGCCAAGGGCATCCCCGCCTACAAGCCGCTCTCCGTCTCCGGCTACCACATCCGCGAGGCGGGGGCCACGGCCGCGCAGGAGCTCGCCTACACCCTCGCCGACGGATTCGGCTACGTGGAGCTCGGCCTCTCGCGCGGGATGGACGTGGACCACTTCGCGCCCGGGCTCTCCTTCTTCTTCGACGCGCACCTCGACTTCTTCGAGGAGATCGCCAAGTTCCGCGCCGCCCGCCGCATCTGGGCCCGCTGGATGAAGGAGGTCTACGGGGCGAAGAGCGAGAAGTCCATGTGGCTGCGCTTCCACACGCAGACCGCCGGGGTCTCCCTCACCGCCCAGCAGCCGTACAACAACGTCGTGCGCACCGCCGTCGAGGCCCTCGCCGCCGTCCTCGGCGGCACGAACTCCCTGCACACCAACGCCCTCGACGAGACCCTCGCGCTGCCGAGCGAGCAGGCGGCCGAGATCGCCCTGCGCACCCAGCAGGTGCTGATGGAGGAGACCGGCGTCGCCAACGTGGCCGACCCGCTGGGCGGTTCCTGGTACGTCGAGCAGCTCACCGACCGCATCGAGGCGGACGCCGAGAAGATCTTCGAGCAGATCAAGGAGCGCGGCCTGCGCGCCCACCCGAACGGGCAGCACCCCATCGGGCCGATCACCTCGGGCATCCTGCGCGGCATCGAGGACGGCTGGTTCACCGGGGAGATCGCCGAGTCGGCCTTCCAGTACCAGCGCGCCCTGGAGAAGGGCGACAAGCGGGTCGTCGGCGTCAACGTCCACCACGGCTCGGTCACCGGGGACCTGGAGATCCTGCGGGTCAGCCACGAGGTGGAGCGCGAGCAGGTGCGGGTCCTCGCCGACCGCAAGGGCCTGCGCGACGACGCGAAGGTGTCGGAGTCGCTGGCCGCGATGATCGACGCCGCCCGGGACGGGTCGAACATGATTCCGGCCATGCTCGACGCCGTGCGGGCCGAGGCCACGCTGGGCGAGATCTGCAACGTCCTGCGCGAGGAGTGGGGCGTCTACACGGAGCCCCCGGGCTTCTAGCCGCCGGTCGAGGGGCGGGTGCGGCGCCGTTGCGGCGGCGCTGCCCCCGCGCCCGGACCGGTTCCCGCAGGGCCGGTCAGGAGGTCGCCGGCCCCTGGAGGCCGTGCATCAGCAGGGCCGTGAAGGTGGCGACCCACAGCTCGTCCACCGGTTCCGAGCTGACCAGGGCGCGGTGCACCACCGTGCCCGCGATCACGTCGAAGATCAGGTCCGTCGTGTGGCCGGCGAGGGACTCGTCATCCTCGTACGGAAGTTCCCCGCGGGCCTGCGCCCGCTCGCGGCCCAGTACGACGAGACGTTTCTGCCGGTCCACGATGGCCGACCGGATCCGGTCGCGCAGGGCCTCGTCCCGGGTGGACTCGGCGACGACCGCCATCAGGGCCGTACGGGCCTCCGGGCGCCGCAGCAGCGCCGCGAACTGCAGGACCACGTACTCGATGTCGGCTTCGAGGGAGCCCCGGTCCGGGAGTTCGAGAGAGTCGAAGAGCTCCGCGACCGCGTCGACGACCAGCTCGTTCTTGCCCGCCCACCGGCGGTAGAGGGTGGTTTTGGCCACGCCCGCCCGGGCCGACACGTCGCCCATCGTCAGCTTCGACCAGCCCAGTTCCACCAGCGCGTCCCGCGTAGCAGCGAGGATGGCGGCGTCCGCGGCGGCACTGCGGGGGCGGCCGGTGCGGGCGGGGCTGGATCCGGGACTGGGGTTGCGCATGGCCGAGACCATACCCGTCGGTAGCCATCCGGCCGGGTCCCGAACCGCTGTGGTTCAGATCACGGGGCGCAGGAGGCCCGCGAGGAGTTACGCTACGGCTCGTAGCGTAAGAGCGACAACCACGCGAAGGGCTACAGGCGCCAGGTGGGGACCCGGCGCCGCAACGCGGAACGGCCGCGGGACCACGGCAATTCACGCGATCTTTTTCATCGGCGCGCGCACACGGGGGAGGATGTACGCATGCAGCCCAGAAACATGTCCATGAGCGGCGTCGTCGACCTCGCCGCGGTGAAGGCGGCCGGCGAGGCCAAGGCCAAGGCCGAGCAGGCCCGCGCCGAAGCGGCACGGCAGGCGGCCCAGGGCGGCGGGGCCGGTCCGGCCGCCGGCGCCGTGCCGCCCTCCGCGCTCGTCATCGACGTCGACGAGGCCGGCTTTGAACGCGATGTGCTCCAGCTCTCCGCCGAGGTCCCGGTCGTCCTGGACTTCTGGGCCGAGTGGTGCCAGCCGTGCAAGCAGCTCAGCCCGCTCCTGGAGCGCCTGATCACCGAGGCCAACGGCCGCCTCGTGCTCGCCAAGATCGACGTCGACGCCAACCAGATGCTGATGCAGCAGTTCGGCATCCAGGGCATCCCGGCCGTGTTCGCCGTGGTCGCCGGCCAGGTGCTGCCGCTGTTCCAGGGCGTGGCCCCCGAGCAGCAGATCCGCGAGACCCTCGCCCAGCTGGTGCAGGTCGCCGAGGAGCGCTTCGGGATCATCGGCATCGAAGTGGACCCGAACGCCGAGGGAGTGGCCCCGGCGGCTGCGGCCGAGATCCCGGCCGGCCCGTACGACGCCCTGCTGGAGGCGGCCGTCGTCGCGCTCGACGCCGGAGACCTGGGCGGTGCGGTGCAGGCGTACAAGAACGTCCTGTCCGACGACCCGGGCAACACCGAGGCCAAGCTGGGTCTGGCCCAGGCCGAGCTGCTGAGCCGGGTCCAGCACATGGACCCGCAGGCGGTGCGCGCCGCGGCCGCCGAGAACCCGCGCGACCCGGCCGCGCAGATGGCCGCGGCCGATCTGGATCTGGCCGGCGGGCACGTGGAGGACGCCTTCGGGCGCCTGGTGGACACCGTGAAGGTGACGTTCGGTGACGACCGCGATGCCGTACGGGTCCGGCTGCTGGAGCTGTTCGAGGTCATCGGGTCGGAGGACCCTCGCGTGACGGCGGCGCGTACGGCGCTCGCCCGGGTGCTCTTCTAGAACGGCGTCCGGAGGCGGCCTCCCGAGGTGCGCCGCGCACCGCCGGGCCGCCGACGATTTGTTGACACGTAGATAAACAGCGGCCGCACTTTGCCAAAACTTGGCAATTGCGGCCGCTGTTACTCGCAGTAAATCGAACCCCGTGAAGTGTCCGGTGTGTTCACACTTCCGCCGATTGTCGTGGCCCTTGGTAACACCCTGTGTTGCTTGCCGATGGCAGCAGGTCGTGCTCAGGTTATCTGGCCGTTACCCGCCAGTAACGAACCCCCTTGTGCCCCGGCCGGGAATGGACCACGATCGGCGACGCTCGGTCCTTCCCGCAGAGCCGCTCATCCGGAGCCGCGGTGGAGGGTCCCCACCGAGCCGCCCGGTGGCAGTGGCACCGGGTGTGGGACAGGGGGGTCTCCGCCACACGGTGGGGCCTGTCCTCCAGGTTGCGCGAACGCGTGGCCCAGTGGTTGTCGCTCGGGGGTGATCGCCGGTGTATCGGACGTGGCACTGCCGCGGCCCGGCCGCCTGCGCTCCTTCCCGAGGACGTAGCACTTCTCCCATCCCAGGACGGGCACGGCCCGGACCGGAGATGTACGTCCGAGAAGGAGGAACGAAATGAGTTCTCAGGTTCGTGGCGGGACCAGATGGAAGCGCTTCGCGCTCGTCATGGTGCCGAGCATCGCGGCCACCGCCGCGGTCGGTGTGGGTCTGGCGCAGGGTGCCCTCGCGGCGTCCTTCAGCGTCTCCGGCCAGGACTTCAAGGTCTCGGCCGACAAGCTCGACGGTGACAACCTCATCCAGTACGGCGGTATCGCCGAGGGTCACGACCTCAAGGGCAACGCGCAGCACCACCCGGTCACCATCTCCGGGTTCAGCCACGCGGAAATCACCAACATGTGCCAGTCGCTGGTGACGCCGACGCCGCTCGGCAACATCACGCTGCAGCTGCGCACGGGCCACAAGGGCAAGCCGGCCGTCGCCGACAACATCTACCTGGATGTTGCCGAGCTCGACACCGACGCCGAGTTCAAGAACCTGGACATCGGTGTCGCGGTCGGCGACGCGAGCCACAAGACGAAGCCGCAGGCCGGTACGGTCTCCAGCCCGTACGCGTTCTCGCAGCGCGCCGACAAGGCCGTGCTGACGAACGTCCGGCAGAAGGCGTGGGCGACGACGGCGGGCACCTTCAAGCTGCCCGACCTGAAGCTGCGCCTGCTCGGCGGCGACCAGCCGTGCTACCAGGACGAGAAGTAATCCGTCCCGGTGAGTGACCGGAGGACGGTCGGGGGGGGGGGGCGCCCCCCCCCCGCCCGACGGGCGCCCCCGAATTAACTAACAACCAT
>NZ_JBHUSC010000011.1:81404-159148 GCF_042673805.1 Streptomyces sp. NPDC057010
GTGTCCCCGGAGGCCGGTCGGCGGCGGTTCCCGCCGCCGACCGTCCGTCCGGGCTCCACAGATTTCCGTACCACCGTTTCCAGGGAGCTGTTGTCCATGAACCCCCAGGCCCCGGTTTACGTTCGCGCCGAAGACGACGCCTGGCTGACCATGGTGTGGTATCGCTTCTACGCCTGGCGCGGCCGCCGTCCTTTCTGGGCCGGGCTGTTCACCCTGATCAGCGGCTTCCCGATCGCGTACTTCCCGTACGCGGACCTCCGGCTCGGCAACCTCAGCCTCGCGATGGCCACCACGGGCGGCGCGGGCGCACTGATCATCGGCATCCTGCTGATCACGCTGGGGCTCGCCCTCTGGTTCCAGCAGGCGATCCGGGTCTTCGCCGGCGTCGCCTCGATCCTGCTGGCCCTGGTGTCCCTGCCGGTGTCCAACCTCGGAGGCTTCGGGCTGGGCTTCGTCCCCGCGCTCCTCGGCGGAGCCCTCGCGCTCGCCTGGGTCCCGGGGCAGCCGGCGCAGGAGGCTCCGGCGGACCAGCGGCCGGCCGCGGTCCACCTGGGCAAGGCGGAGGCGATGACGGACCCCCACGGCGTCCCGGGACAGCGCGAAACGGAAACGCCTGCATACGCGAGCGAGACGACTGCCCACGCCGATGGCGGGAGGAACAGTGCGGGGTGACGAGACGCAGCGGGGCGTGGCCCCCGGCGCAGGGTCCCGTGAGATCAAGGGGCCGCGGCACGCGGCGCCCAGGAAGTCGCTGCTGAACAAGCTCCAGATACCCGTCGGCAAGACGATGGCGCTCGCTGCGATGCCGACGGCCGTGTTCGTCGGGATGGGCATGGCGCCGAAGCTGGCCGTCGCCGACGAGACGGACATCCCGTTCGCCCCCGGGCCGTGTGTGACGCGGTCCGACGAGCCGACGCAGTCGCCGTCCCCGACCGCCTCGACCTCGCCTTCGCCCAGTGCGAGCGCGAGCGCCTCGCCCGGTGCGAGCCCTTCGCCCTCCGCGTCCGCGAAGCCGAAGCCGAGCACCTCCCCGTCCCCGTCCGCGACGGCCACCAAGCCCGCGGCGGACTCCAAGACCCCGGCACAGGCCACCGCGCCGTCCCCGGCGCCGACCAAGTCCACGAACCCGCTGGACCCGCTGGGTGTCGGCGACGCGCTCAAGGGCCTCGTCGACGGCCTCGGCAAGCCCCTCACGAAGCCGACGGCGACCCCGACGCCCACCCCCACGCCCACCACGGCAGCCCCGAAGACCCCGGCGCCCGACCCGGCCGCCGACGCGATCCGCGAGGCCGCGAAGAAGGCGGGCGCATCCGTCGAGGAGCTCCCCGACGAGGTCAAGGACACCACCAAGACCCCGAAGGACGAGACGGGCACGACGGCGGGCGACGACGAGGCCAAGACCCCCGACGAGGACGGGGCGAAGAAGGACGCGGACGGGAAGGAACCCTTCCCCTGTCCGACCTACGACGCCCAGGCCCTGGCCGACGCCGAGCTGGAGCCGGGCATCCCGCTCCTGCCGGACGAGCCCTGGTACCTCGACAGCTCCCTGCTGACCCTCTACGGCCTGGACTACCACGGCATCGTCGAGGTGAAGACGGCCGGCGGCAAGACCAAGAAGGTCCTGAAGTTCACCGCGGACTCGCTGGACATCAAGGACCTCTACCAGACGGTCGGCAAGGAGGGGAACGTCGCCCACCTGAAATCCCGTCCGGGCTCCACCTCCAAGATCCGCGGCGGCACGGTGACGATGTACACCGAGAGCCTCAAGGGCAACCTCTTCGGCCTGATCCCGATCGAGTTCACCCCGAACAGCCCGCCGCCCCTGAACGTCCCGTTCGCCTTCTTCACGAACGTCAAGGTCGTCCAGGCCGGCCAGTTCGGCGGCACCCTCACGGTCCCGGGCCTCAAGAACTACATCGGCCCGCCGGAGTAGACGCATCAACCCAGGTGAACGGACCGTACCTGTGGTGGCCCGCCCTTCATGGCCGAGGGGTGGGCCACCTGTGTGCCTGTGGCACGCCCGCTCGTGACTCCCGTGAACACCCCCGGCTCGCTCGGCGAGATCTACAAGCGCAACGGCGACGTGCGCGACGCGGGCAAAATCGAAGGCAGTTCTACATCGACTTCGGCCTCAGCGGTCTCACCAGGATGGTTGACGCCGGGTGGAGTTCCGGCACGACCTTGCTGGAGATCGTGGCGGCCGTCGCGGACTGGGGTGACGGCGTGTATGCCCCCACCCTCCTGGAGGACGCGCTCCGCGTGCTGGAGTCGGACCTCTCCTCCAGGGAGGTGGACATCCTGTGGTGCGCGGCCTCGAAGCGCTCCTACCGACCCGATTTCTTCGGCGTCGAGGGGCGGGCGTGGCTGCGGCAGGTCGCGGATGTCTGTGCGGAGCGGATCCGGCAGGACGATCCGTCCTTCACGGTCACCCTTTCGAGTCCTGCCCCGGCGGCGTGGTTCGCGGACGAGGTGCTGGCTGAGGTCGAGTCCGTCGCCGACGCCGTGCGCTCCGTAGAGGGGCACGCGCACTACGGGGTGCCGGACGTGGTGCGCACGCTGGAGAAGGTGGTGACGGACGTCGATCCGGATCTGGGGTTCAGGATGCTCCTCAGGGTCCTGAAGGCGTACCAGATCACGATCAGCGCATCCCGTCTCGCGCGTTTCCGGGATCTCGGCGAGAGGCTCGGGTACGACGAGTGCGTCGTGGAGGACGGGGGGATCGACGTCGGACCGGATCCGGCGGACTGACGCGCCCCCTCCACACGCCGAGGGCGGCACCCCCGGTGGGGGTGCCGCCCTCGGCCTCTGTGCGGCAGAGTTCGTGCGGTGGGGCGGGGTCAGTCGCGCTCGCCGCCGCCCAGGTGGTGGACCCGGACCATGTTGGTGGTGCCGGGGACACCGGGGGGCGAGCCGGCCGTGATCACCACGGTGTCGCCCTCGTTGTTGCGGCCGAGCTTGAGCAGCTCGCCGTCCACCAGGTCGACCATCGCGTCGGTGGTGTCCACGTGCGGGACGATGTACGACTCGACGCCCCAGCTCAGCGTGAGCTGGTTGCGGGTGTGCGGGTCGGTGGTGAAGGCCAGGATCGGCTGCGTGGCGCGGTAGCGCGACAGGCGGCGGGCGGTGTCACCGGACTGCGTGAAGGCGATGAGCGCCTTGCCGTCGAGGAACTCCGCGATCTCGCAGGCCGCGCGGGCGACGGAGCCGCCCTGGGTACGGGGCTTCTTGCCCGGGACCAGCGGCTGCAGGCCCTTGGACAGGAGCTCCTCCTCGGCCGCCGCGACGATCTTCGACATCGTCTTGACGGTCTCGATCGGGTAGGCGCCCACCGAGGACTCGGCGGACAGCATGACCGCGTCGGCGCCGTCGAGGATGGCGTTGGCGACGTCGGACGCCTCCGCGCGGGTCGGGCGGGAGTTGGTGATCATCGACTCCATCATCTGGGTCGCGACGATCACCGGCTTGGCGTTGCGGCGGCACATCTCGATGAGCCGCTTCTGGACCATCGGGACCTTCTCGAGCGGGTACTCGACGGCCAGGTCACCACGGGCCACCATGACCGCGTCGAAGGCCGCGACCACGGCCTCCATGTTCTCGACGGCCTGCGGCTTCTCCACCTTGGCGATGACGGGGACCCGGCGGCCCTCCTCGTCCATGACCTTGTGCACGTCCTTGACGTCATTGGCGTCGCGGACGAAGGACAGGGCGACCATGTCGCAGCCCATCCGCAGGGCGAAGCGGAGGTCGTCGACGTCCTTCTCCGACAGCGCGGGGACGTTGACGGCGGCACCCGGCAGGTTGATGCCCTTGTGGTCCGAGATGACACCGCCCTCGATGACGATGGTCTTGACCCGCGGGCCGTCGACCTCGGTCACCCGGAGCTCGACGTTGCCGTCGTTGATCAGGACCTGGTCACCCTTGGCGACGTCGCCGGGCAGGCCCTTGTAGGTGGTACCGCAGATGGACTTGTCACCCGGGACGTCCTCGGTGGTGATGGTGAACTCGTCACCGCGCACCAGCTCGACGGGACCCTCGGCGAAGGTCTCCAGACGGATCTTCGGGCCCTGGAGGTCGGCGAGGACGCCGACGGCGCGCCCGGTGTCCTCGGAGACCTTCCGGACGCGGTCGTACCGCTCCTGGTGTTCTGCCTGGGATCCGTGGCTGAAGTTGAATCGGGCCACGTTCATGCCTGCCTCGATGAGTGCTTTCAGCTGCTCATACGAGTCGACGGCGGGGCCCAGTGTGCAGACAATTTTGGAACGGCGCATGGAGCGGATCCTATCCGTTTGTTTCGTAGCGGAATATTCCGTCTGGCGGAAAGTCCAAGTGACTACTGAGTAACCAGCGCGTACGCCTGGGTGGCGATCTCCAGTTCCTCATCCGTCGGGACCACGGCCACCGCCACCCGCGCGTACTCCGCCGAGACCAGCCGCGGCTCCGGGGAGCGCACCGCGTTGGCCTCCAGGTCCAGCGCCAGGCCCAGCTCGGCGAGGCCCTCCACGGCAGCCTCCCGGACCTGGTGCGCGTTCTCGCCGACCCCGGCCGTGAACGCCACCGCGTCCACCCTGCCGAGGACCGCCGAGTAGGCGCCGATGTACTTCTTCAGACGGTGGACGTACGCCGCGAAGGCGGTGCTCGCCGCCTCGTCGCCCTCGCCCGCCCGCCGCAGCACTTCGCGCATGTCGTTGTCGCCGCACATGCCCAGCAGACCGCTCTTCTTGTTCAGGAGCGAATCGATCTCATCCACCGAGAGGCCCCCCACCCGCGCCAGGTGGAAGATGACCGCCGGATCCAGATCGCCCGAACGGGTTCCCATGACCAGACCCTCCAGCGGGGTCAGGCCCATGGACGTCTCCACGCACACCCCGCCGCGCACGGCCGAGGCCGAGGCGCCGTTTCCCAGGTGCAGCACGATCACGTTCACGTCCTCCACCGGCCGGCCCAGCAGTGCGGCCGTCGCCCGCGAGACGTAGGCGTGCGAGGTCCCGTGGAAGCCGTACCGCCGGATGGAGTACTTGTCGGCCGTCGCGGCGTCGATGGCGTACCGCGCCACGTACTCCGGCATCGTCGAGTGGAAGGCCGTGTCGAAGACGGCGACCTGCGGGATGTCCCCGCGCAGCTCGCGCGCCACCTCGATGCCCGTCACGTTCGCCGGGTTGTGCAGCGGGGCCAGGGGGATGAGGTTCCTGATCTCCGCCAGCACCTCGTCGTCGATGACGGCCGGCTGCGTGAACCGCGTCCCGCCGTGCACCACCCGGTGCCCCACCGCGGCCAGTTCGGGGGAGTCCAGCCCCATCCCGTCGGCGGCCAGCTCCGCCGCCACCGCCTTGAGCGCCGCCTCGTGGTCCGCGATCCGCCCGAGCGTCTCGCGCTTGCCGCCCGCGGCGCCCGGGCCGGCGAGCGGCTCGTGCACGAGCCGTGAGGTCTCCTCGCCGATGCGCTCCACCAGGCCCACCGCGAGACGGGACCGGTCCGCCATGTCGAGGAGCTGGTACTTCACCGACGAGGAGCCGGAGTTGAGGACGAGTACGCGCGATGCGGTCACGGTGGGGATCTTCCCTTTTCGGTGAGTGAGTGAGTGAGTGAGTGGGTGGGTGGTCGGTCCGGTCAGGCGGTCGGCGCCGGCGCGCCCTGCGCCTGGATCGCGGTGATGGCCACGGTGATGACGATGTCCTGCACCAGTGCGCCGCGCGAGAGGTCGTTGACGGGCTTGCGCAGACCCTGGAGGACCGGGCCGACCGCCACCGCGCCCGCCGAGCGCTGCACCGCCTTGTACGTGTTGTTGCCGGTGTTGAGGTCGGGGAAGATCAGCACGCTGGCGCGGCCGGCCACCTCGGACCCGGGCAGCTTGGTCGCGGCGACCGAGGGCTCCACGGCCGCGTCGTACTGGATCGGGCCCTCGACGAGCAGGTCGGGGCGCTGCTCGCGGACGATCTCGGTGGCCTTGCGGACCTTCTCCACGTCCGCGCCGCTGCCCGAGGTGCCGGTCGAGTACGAGAGCATCGCGATCCGCGGCTCGACGCCGAAGGCGGCCGCGGTGGCGGCCGACTGGACGGCGATGTCGCCGAGCTGCTCGGCGTCGGGGTCCGGGTTGACGGCGCAGTCGCCGTAGACCAGGACCTGGTCGGGCAGGCACATGAAGAAGACCGAGGAGACGATGGAGGCCTCGGGCTTGGTCTTGATGATCTCGAAGGCCGGGCGGATGGTCGCGGCCGTGGAGTGCACCGAGCCGGAGACCATGCCGTCGGCCAGGCCCTCCTGGACCATCAGGGTGCCGAAGTAATTGACGTCGGTGACGACGTCGTTGGCGAGCTCGACGGTCATGCCCTTGTGGGCGCGGGCCTTGGCGTAGTACTCGGCGAAACGTTCCCGCAGGGGGGAGGTGGCCGGGTCGATGAGCTCGGCGCCCGAGATGTCGATGCCGAGGTCGCCGGCCCTCTTCAGGATCGCCTGCTCCTCGCCCAGCAGGGTCAGGTCGCAGACGCCCCGGCGCAGCACCACGTCCGCGGCGCGCAGTACCCGCTCCTCGGTGCCCTCCGGCAGTACGACGCGGCGGCGGTCGGACCGGGCCCGCTCCAGCAGCTCGTGCTCGAACATCATCGGGGTGACGCGCTCCGAGCGGGCCACCGACAGCAGGCCGCGCAGCTCGGTGGTGTCCACGTGCCGCTCGAAGAGGCCGAGCGCGGTCTCCAGCTTCCGCGGGGTAGCGGAGTTCAACCTGCTCTGCAGGGCGAAGAGTTCGCCGGCGGTCGGGAAGCTGTTGCCGGCCACCGACACCACCGGCGTGCCCGGCGCCAGCTTCGAGGCCATCTGCAGGATGTGCGGGGCGGGCCGCTCGTTCAGGGTCAGCAGCACACCCGCGATCGGCGGGGTCCCCGAGGTGTGCGCGGCCAGCGCGCCGACCACCAGGTCGGAGCGGTCCCCGGGGGTGACGACGAGACAGCCGGGGGTCAGGGCGTTCAGGAAGTTCGGCAGCATGGCGCCGCCGAAGACGAAGTCCAGCGCGTCGCGGGCCAGCCCGGCCTCGTCGCCGAGGAGCACCTCGCCGCCGAGCGCCCGGGTGATCTGGGCGACGGTCGGAGCGGAGAGCGACTTGTCGTCCGGCAGCACGTAGCAGGGCACGGGCAGCCGGGCGGCCAGCCGCTCGGCTATGGGGTCCCGGTCCTCGGGGGCCACCCGGTTGACCACCATCGCGACGACGTGGCAGCCCAGGCTCTCGTAGGCGCGGTAGGCGTTGCGGGTCTCGGCGCGCACGGCCTCGGCGGGGTGCTTGGTGCCGCCCACGACGGGCACGACGACCGCCCCCAGCTCGTTGGCGAGGCGGGCGTTGAGCGCCAGCTCGTCGGGGAGGTTGGTGTCGGCGTAGTCGGTGCCCAGGACCAGCATGACCTCGTAGTCGCGGGCCACGCGGTGGTAGCGGTCGACCAGTCGCGAGACGAGCTCGTCGGTGCCCTTCTCGGCGAGGATCGCCGAGGCCTCCTGGTACTCCATGCCGAAGGCGGTCGCGGCGTCCTGGTCGATCCGGTAGCGCGCCTTGAGCAGATCGAAGAGCCGGTCCGGTGCGTCGTGGAGCAGCGGACGGTAGACGCCGACCCGGCCGGTCTGCCGGGTCAGGAGCTCCATGATCCCCAGTTCGACGACCTGGCGGCCGTCCCCCCGCTCGATACCGGTCACGTACACGCTGCGCGTCACGCGTGCTCTCCGTCCATGTGTGTCTGGGAGTCGATTGACCCAGTTAGGGTGGGCTTGACCTCTTGACAATACCTCTGCGGATGGATAGGGCGCCCGCCAGGAATAAGGCCTGGCCGGCGGGGTCGAAAGGCCCTGTGGGGGGAGTGGCACGAAGCGCGCCGCACCCCGGGCCCGTGGAACAATCGGACAGGCTTCACGAATACGCCCTTCATATGTACGGCTGGACGGCCGCGTGCAACCCACGCGAACGGCCAGGTACGACCAGGAGCAGGAGACACAGCACGATGCGTATCGGAGTTCTCACCGCAGGCGGCGACTGCCCGGGCCTCAACGCTGTCATCCGGTCGGTCGTACACCGCGCGCTGGTCGGTCACGGGGACGAGGTCATCGGTTTCGAGGACGGCTTCAAAGGTCTGCTCGACGGCCACTTCCGCCCCCTCGACATCAATGCGGTCAGTGGCATTCTCGCTCGCGGCGGCACGATCCTCGGTTCGGCGCGCATGGAGCGCGCCCGCCTCCACGAGGCCGCGGAGAACGCGCACGAGCTGGCGAAGCGCTACGGCATCGACGCGCTCATCCCGATCGGCGGCGAGGGCACGCTGACCGCCGCCCGGATGCTGTCGGACGCCGGGATGCCCGTCGTCGGCGTGCCGAAGACCATCGACAACGACATCTCCTCCACCGACCGCACCTTCGGCTTCGACACCGCCGTCATGGTCGCCACCGAGGCCATCGACCGCCTCAAGACCACCGCCGAATCGCACCAGCGCGTGATGGTCGTCGAGGTCATGGGCCGCCACGCGGGCTGGATCGCCCTGGAGTCCGGCATGGCCGGCGGCGCCCACGGGATCTGCCTGCCGGAGCGCCCCTTCGAGGTGGACGCCCTGGTGAAGATGGTGGAGGAACGATTCGCCCGCGGTAAGAAGTTCGCCGTCATCTGCGTCGCCGAAGGCGCGCACCCGGCCGAGGGCTCCATGCCGTACGAGAAGGGCGCCATCGACCAGTACGGCCACGAGCGCTTCGCCGGCATCGGCAACCGCCTGGCCATCGAGCTGGAGCACCGCCTCGGCAAGGAGGCCCGCCCGGTCATCCTCGGCCACGTCCAGCGCGGCGGCGTACCCACCGCCTACGACCGCGTCCTCGCGACCCGGTTCGGCTGGCACGCCGTCGAGGCCGTCCACCGCGGCGAGTACGGCAACATGACCGCCCTGCGCGGCACCGACATCGTGATGGCCCCGCTGGCCTCCGCCGTCACCGAGCTGAAGACGGTCCCCGAGAACCGCATGTACGAGGCCGAGTCGGTCTTCTAGACGCCCAGGAACGGGCGGGAATCCCCGGGCCCCCGGGACTTCCGGCCCCTATCCGCCGGCCGAACGGCCCCGGTCCCGTCCCCGCGCGGACGGTCCGGGGCTGTTTCCACAGGCGCCCGGTCCGTCCCTGTGTGTCCTACGACGCACCGCCCGCGACGTACCAGAAGCGCTCCACGATCTCGGCGAGGAACTCCCGCCCCGCGTCCCCGCTCGCGGCCCCGCCCCCGCCGCCGCCCCAGCTCAGGGTGGCCACCATCCGCGACTGGTACTCCCCGTGCAGCTGCTCCAGTACGGCCTCCAGGTGGCCCTTGGGGATCGGCAGCAGCTTGGCCAGCGGCTTGACGTACGCCTGCCAGCGGGTGGTCACCGCGCTGCGCAGCAGGTCCGCCAGCTCGTCGTCCTTGCCGGTGGCCGTCACGAACTGGGCCAGCGTCAGCCCCAGTACCGTCGCGAGGGCGGCGGACTGCCGCTCGTTGCCCTTCCAGCGACCGGTGTCCTCCATCTTCTGGTACGCGTACGTCTCCAGGCCGAGGCGCCGGGCGAGGTCGTCGACGGACAGCCCCCTGGCGATGCGGTGCTCCCGCAGGGTGACCGGCTCGGCGAGCAGCTCGCCGGGCGAGCACCACAGGACCCCGGCGAGCGCCGTGAGCTCGGCCTGGGTGGGCGAAATCTCGCCACGCTCCCACGCCATCACGGTCTCGGGGGCGACGATCAGTCCGTACTGGGCGCTCAGGCCATAGGCGACATGACCGGGAGCCATGCCCAGGGCCGCACGCAGACGACGCGCGGCGGGGGCATTGAAAGGTGGGCTGGAGTGCACACGGCTCACCGTAGAAGTGGCCAGGGTTCGCCGACTACAGACCAAACAAACAAGCCCATAACTCGTAGGAAAGTCCATTGGAGTTCGGGTTTTTTCGCGGGTTTCCCGGCGACTGTCCGGTAATCGGTGCACTCGAAGATCGACTACTGCGTACGGTTCCAGCCACGAGCCCACGGCGCAAGGCTCCTCACAGCCCCTCCACATTGTGGACCCGGACCCTCCCCTTGCCTTGACGTCGGCGTCAAGGACTAGCGTCGGGGCATGCGAATCGGCGAACTGGCGGAGCGGGCCGGGACCAGCACGCGGACCCTTCGGTACTACGAGTCGCGCGGGCTGCTGCCCGCACGGCGCGCGGACAACGGCTACCGCACGTACGACGAGGACGACCTGCGCCTGCTGCGCCAGATCCGGATGCTCCAGGACTTCGGCTTCGAACTGGAGGAGACCCGCCCGTTCGTGGACTGCCTGCGGGCCGGCCACCCGGCCGGGGACTCCTGCCCGGCCTCGCTCGCCGTCTACCGGCGCAAGCTCGCCGAGCTGGACGGGCTCATCGGCCAGCTGGCCGACGTACGGGACCAGGTCGCCCGGCAGCTGGCCGCCGCCGAGGAGACCGCCGGCCCGGATGCGGCGCCGCGCTGCGAGATGACCGGCTGAGATGACGTGAGAGACGTGAGAGGGGAAACGACATGATCCACGCCCACGGTGTGGCAGAGGTGACCGACGCGGACTTCGAGGCCGAGGTGCTCGGCGAGCGCGGCAGGCCCGTCCTCGTGGAGTTCACGGCGGACTGGTGCGGCCCCTGCCGCCAGCTCGCACCCGTGCTGTCCGCGGTCGCCGCCGAGGAGGCCGACCGCCTCAAGGTCGTGCAGATCGACGCGGACAGCAACCCGGGGACCGTCACGCGGTACGGGGTGCTGTCCATGCCGACCCTGCTCGTCTTCCGCGATGGCGAGCCCGTCAAGCAGATGGTCGGGGCCCGCGCCAAGCGCAAGCTGCTTCAGGAACTGGAGGAGGTCACCGGCGTCATGGCCTGAGCCAGACCGTCGCCAGCGGCGGGAGCGTCATCCGCAGGCTCGCCGGCCGGCCCTGCGCCGGCACCGGCTCGGGGCGCAGCGGCTGCAGATGGCGCACGCCACTGCCCCCGTACTGCTCCTGGTCGGTGTTGAGGACCTCCCGCCACAGCGGGACCTCCTCCGGCACCCCGATCCGGTAGCCGTGCCGGACCACCGGCGAGAAGTTCGACACGCACAGCAGCTGCGAGCCGTCCTGCGCGTACCGCAGGAAGGCGAACACGTTGTCCTCCGCGGCGTCCGCCTCCACCCAGGCGAAGCCCTCCGGCACGGTGTCCCGCTCCCACAGGGCGGGCGCCGCCGTATAGGTGCGGTTCAGGTCGCCGACGAGCGTGCGCACGCCCCGGTGGTCGCCGGCCGCCGCGTAGGAGGAGTCCAGCAGCCACCAGTCCGGCCCGTACACCTCCGACCACTCCGACCCCTGGGCGAACTCCTGCCCCATGAACAGCAGCTGCTTGCCCGGGTGGGCCCACATGAACCCCAGGTACGCCCGGTGCGCCGCCCGCTGCTGCCACCAGTCCCCGCCGGGCATCTTCGACACCAGCGAGCGCTTGCCGTGCACCACCTCGTCGTGCGAGATCGGCAGCACGTAGTTCTCGCTGAAGGCGTAGACCATCCCGAAGGTCATGTCGTGGTGGTGGTACTTGCGGTGCACCGACTCCTTCGACATGTAGCGCAGGGTGTCGTGCATCCAGCCCATGTTCCACTTCAGGCCGAAGCCCAGCCCGCCCGCGTCCGTCGGGCGGGTGACGCCGTTCCAGGCCGTGGACTCCTCCGCGATCGTCACCACGCCCGGGCAGCGCCGGTACACCGTCGCGTTCATCTCCTGGAGCAGCGCCACCGCGTCCAGGTTCTCCCGCCCGCCGTGCTCGTTGGGCGTCCACTCGCCCTCGCCGCGCGAGTAGTCGAGGTAGAGCATCGAGGCCACCGCGTCCACGCGCAGCCCGTCCACGTGGAACTCCTCGCACCAGTACACGGCGTTGGCGACGAGGAAGTTGCGGACCTCCTTGCGCCCGTAGTCGAACTCCAGCGTCCCCCAGTCCGGGTGCGCGGCCCGCCGCGGGTCCTGGTGCTCGTACAGCGGACGCCCGTCGAACTCGGCGAGCGCCCAGTCGTCGCGCGGGAAGTGCGCGGGCACCCAGTCGACGATCACCCCGATCCCCGCCCGGTGCAGCGAGTCCACCAGGAAGCGGAAGTCGTCCGGGGTGCCCATCCGCGAGGTCGGCGCGTAGAAGCCGGTGACCTGGTAGCCCCACGACCCCCCGAAGGGGTGCTCGGCGACCGGCATCAGCTCCACGTGCGTGAAGCCGAGCTCCTTCACGTACGCCGGGAGCTGCTCCGCGAGCTGCCGGTACGAGAGCCCGGGCCGCCAGGAGGCCAGGTGCAGCTCGTACACCGAGAAGGGGGCCTGGTGCGGGGGCCGCGCGCCGCGGTTCGCCATCCACTCCGCGTCCTGCCACGCGTACCGGGAGGCCGTGACCACCGAGGCGTTCGCCGGGGGGACCTCGGCGGAGCGGGCCATCGGGTCGGCGCGCAGGGTGTGGCTGCCGTCGGGGCGCGTGATGTCGTACTTGTACAGCGCCCCGGCGCCGACCCCCGGCAGGAAGAGCTCCCACACGCCGCTCGCGCCGAGCGAGCGCATCGGGTAGGCGACGGAGTCCCAGTACGAGAAGTCCCCGGTGACCCGCACCCCCTGGGCGTTCGGCGCCCACACCGTGAACCGGGTCCCGGCCACCCCCTGGTGCTCGATCGGCTCGGCGCCCAGCGCCTTCCACAGCTGCTCGTGCCGGCCCTCGCCGATCAGGTGCAGGTCCAGCTCGCCGAGGGAGGGCAGGAACCGGTACGGGTCGTGGACCTCGATCTCGTCGCTGTCGTACGCGACCAGCAGCCGGTAGTCCGGCACGCCGGTCAGCGGCAGCAGCCCGGAGAACAGCCCGTCGCCGTCGTCGTGGAGCTCGGCCCGCAGCCCCTTGGCGAGGATCGTGACCGCCTTGGCGTAGGGGCGCAGCACGCGGAAGGCCACCCCGCCCCGCTGGGTGCGGGCGCCCAGTACCGCGTGCGGATCGTGGTGCCGGCCCTCCAGCAGCCGGGCCCGCTCCTCCCCGCCGAGCGCCGGCGCCGGCCGGACCCCGCGGGGCGGGGCGGCGCGGCGGGCCCGGGGCGCGCGCGGTTTGCGCGCCGGGGCCGGGGCGGTGGGTGCGGCTTCGTCCCTGACGGTCGGTGACGGCTGTCGTGCGGCGCTCACGCGAGCGGCCTCCTCGGGGGCTTCTGATGGGGGGTGGGGTGCGGGGCGATGGAGCCGGGGGCGGGCGGGGTCGGCGGCATCCGGTGGGCGGGCCGCTGGGGCTCCGAGAGCCGCCGGATCGCGGCCATCGGGACGTGCAGCCAGTCGGGGCGGTGCCGGGATTCGTAGCGCGCCTCGTACACCGCCTTGTCGGTCTCGTACGCCCGCAGCAGTACGGGGTCCTCGCGCGGGTCGCGGCCCGTGGTGCGGGCGTAGCCCTCGCAGAAGGCGGCCCGGCAGTCGTCCGCCCAGGCGGGGGCGAACGGCCGGTGCGAGCGGGCGGCGTAGTCGAAGGAGCGCAGTATCCCGGCGATGTCCCGCACCGCCGGCTCGGGGCGGCGCCGGTCGGCCAGCGGCCGGGCCGGCTCGCCCTCGAAATCGATCAACGACCAGCTGCCGTCGAGGGTGCGCAGGGTCTGACCCAGATGGAGGTCCCCGTGGATCCGCTGGGCGGGCACCCCGCTGCCCCGGGAGGCGGCCAGCGCGTCGAAGGCACCCCGCAGCCCCGGCTCGTAGGGCCGCAGCGCGGGCACCTCCCGGGCCGTGGCGGCCAGCCGTGCCGTCATCCCGGCGGCGAGCCGGGCCGTCTGCTCCGGGCCCAGCGCCAGGGTGGGCAGGGCGGCGGCGAGCGCGCTGTGCACCTCGGCGGTGGCCCGCCCCAGGGCGTGGGCCTCGGAGGTGAAGTCGCCCCCGGCGTCGAGCCGGCGCAGCGCGAGCTGCCAGCCGTCGTCGGAGCCGCGCAGGTAGGGCTGGAGCACGCCCAGCGTCATCGACTCGCTGCCGGGCAGCTCGGCCTCGTACCAGGCGACGGGCGCCGGGACGCGGGCGCAGCCGGCGGCGGCCAGGGCTCTGGGCAGCTCCAGGTCCGGGTTGACCCCGGGGCCGACCCGGCGGAACACCTTCAGGATGTGCGAATCCCCGTAGATCAGCGAGGAGTTGGTCTGCTCGCCGGACAGCGGGCGGGGAGCGAGACCGGCCGGGATCGGCGCGTCCGGGTCCCGGTCGAAGCGCAGCGGACCGAGCGTGCCGGGGGCGCGCAACCGTTCCAGCAGTATCGCCGCGAGGCGGGGATCACCGAGTGCCTCGTACACGGCGCGGCCCGCGTACGGGCCGTCCTCGGCGTGGCCGATCAGGGTGGGCGCGAGGGCGGGCGGCAGCGACGGCCGGATTCCCAGGAGGAGTTGGTAGCAGTCCCCGTCCACGTCGAGGAGCAGGTGCAGCAGTCCGGGGGTGGATCCCGGCGGCAGCAGGTCGGCCGTCGAGACGGCCCTGAGCCTGCTGATGGGGCGGCCCTTGCCCGCGAACCAGCGCTGCGCGGGCAGCCAGGCCCGCAGCATGGGTTCCAGCGGGCCGATCCCGGCGGCCCGGTCGGCCGTCAGACGGCTCCGGGCGGATGCAGCCTCCGACATGGCGTCGCGTCCTTTCCCCGGGCCGTCACGAAGTGCGCAGAGTGTCCCGGATGCGCGGCAGTTGCTTCTCCGGTATGTGCGGGTGTCGGGTCAGGATGGTCCGTACAGGGGCGGGCGGTTGACCCGTTCGAGCTGCCCGCCCCGTACCCGGCTACTGCTCGGCGCGCTGCTCCGTACGCAGCCGGAACCAGTAGAAGCCGTGGCCCGCCAGGGTCAGCAGGTACGGCCACTCGCCGATCGGCGGGAAGCGCACATCACCCGTGAGCTCCACCGGGACCCGTCCGTTGAACGACCTCAGGTCCAGTTCGGTGGGCTGCGCGAAGCGCGAGAAGTTGTGCACGCACAGCACCAAGTCGTCCCCGAACTCGCGCAGGAACGCGAGCACCGCCGGGTTGGACGAGGGCAGTTCGGTGTACGAGCCGAGTCCGAAGGCGGGGTTCGCCTTGCGGATCTCGATCAGCCGGCGGGTCCAGTGCAGCAGTGAGGAGGGCGATGCCATCGCGGCCTCGACATTGGTGACCTGATACCCGTAGACCGGGTCCATGATGACCGGCAGGTTCAGCCTGCCCGGATCGCAGGAGGAGAAACCGGCGTTGCGGTCCGGGGTCCACTGCATGGGCGTGCGGACGCCGTCGCGGTCGCCCAGCCAGATGTTGTCGCCCATGCCGATCTCGTCGCCGTAGTAGAGCACCGGCGAACCGGGCAGCGACAGCAGCAGGGCGGTGAACAGCTCCATCTGGTTGCGGTCGTTGTCCAGGAGCGAGGCGAGCCGGCGCCGGATGCCGATGTTGGCCCGCATCCGCGGGTCCTTGGCGTATTCGGCGTACATGTAGTCGCGCTCTTCGTCGGTGACCATTTCGAGGGTCAGCTCGTCGTGGTTGCGCAGGAAGATCCCCCACTGGCAGCGCTCCGGGATCGCCGGGGTCTTGGCCAGGATTTCGGAGACCGGGTAGCGGGACTCTCTTCGGACCGCCATGAAGATGCGGGGCATGACGGGGAAATGGAAGGCCATGTGGCATTCGTCCCCGCCCTTCGCGAAGTCGCCGAAGTAGTCGACGACGTCCTCGGGCCACTGGTTGGCCTCGGCGAGCAGCACGGTGTCCGGGTAGTGCGCGTCGATCTCGGCCCGGACCCGCTTGAGGAGCTCGTGGGTGCGGGGCAGGTTCTCGCAGTTGGTGCCCTCCTCGGCGTAGAGGTAGGGCACGGCGTCGAGGCGGAAGCCGTCGATGCCGAGGTCCAGCCAGAAGCGCAGGGCGGAGATGATCTCCTCCTGCACGGCCGGGTTCTCGAAGTTCAGGTCCGGCTGGTGCGAGAAGAAGCGGTGCCAGTAGTACTGCTTGCGTACGGGGTCGTACGTCCAGTTCGAGGTCTCGGTGTCGACGAAGATGATGCGGGCGTCCTGGTACTGCTTGTCGTTGTCCGCCCACATGTAGTAGTCGCCGTACGGCCCTTCCGGGTCCTTGCGCGACTGCTGGAACCACTCGTGCTGGTCGCTGGTGTGGTTCATGACGAAGTCGATGATCACCCGCATGCCGCGGGTGTGCGCCGCGTCCACGAACTCCACGAAGTCGGCGAGGTCGCCGAACTCGGGGAGCACGGAGGTGTAGTCGGAGACGTCGTAGCCCCCGTCGCGCAGGGGTGAGGCGAAGAACGGCGGCAGCCAGAGGCAGTCGACGCCGAGCCACTGGAGGTAGTCCAGTTTGGCGGTGAGCCCCTTGAGGTCCCCCACTCCGTCCCCGTTGCTGTCGTGGAAGGAGCGGACGAGGACCTCGTAGAAGACGGCCCGCTTGAACCAGTCGGGATCGCGGTCCTTGGCGGGGGTGTCCTCGAACGTGTCGTGGACGGGGTCGTTGATCATCATGTGGTGGGTGACCCTCCGGTGGGCGGGGACGGTCGCAGAGCGGCAAGTACGTGCGCGGGCGTGCGGCCCGGTTCCAGACGCACGTAGTTCGCCCTGCCCCAGTGATAGGTCTCGCCGGTGAGCTCGTCGCGCACCGCGAGGGACCCGTGCCAGTCGAGGCCGAGTACCGGCATGTCCAACGAGACCGTCGCCTCCTGGGTGTGGTGCGGATCGAGGTTGACGACCACCAGTACGGAATTGGCGCCCGCGTGCTTCGAATAGGCGATCACCTGTTCGTTGTCGGTCGTGTGGAAGTGGATGTCGCGCAGCTGCTGGAGCGCGGGGTTGCGGCGGCGCATCCGGTTCAGGGCGGTGATGAGCGGGGCGATGGTGCGGCCCTCGCGGTCGGCGGCCGCCCAGTCGCGCGGCCGGTACTCGTACTTCTCGGAGTTCAGGTACTCCTCGCTGCCCTCGCGGACGGGCTCGTTCTCGCAGAGCTCGTAGCCGGCGTAGACACCCCAGGCGGGGGAGAGGGTGGCGGCGAGCACCGCACGCACCTCGAAGGCGGGACGGCCGCCGTGCTGGAGGTAGGCGTGCAGGATGTCCGGGGTGTTGACGAAGAAGTTCGGCCGCATGACGGAGGCCGAGGGGGTGTCCGCGAGCTCGGTCAGGTACTCGGTGAGCTCGGCCTTGGTGTTGCGCCAGGTGAAGTAGGTGTACGACTGCTGGAAGCCGACGGCCGCCAGCGCGCGCATCATCGCGGGCCGCGTGAAGGCCTCGGCCAGGAAGATGACGTCCGGGTCGGACTTGTTGATGTCCGCGATCACCTTCTGCCAGAAGACCACGGGCTTGGTGTGCGGGTTGTCCACGCGGAAGATGCGGACGCCGTGGTCCATCCAGTGCCGCAGGATCCGGCAGGTCTCCTGGACGAGGCCGGCCATGTCGGTGTCGAAGTGGATGGGGTGGATGTCCTGGTACTTCTTCGGCGGGTTCTCGGCGTACGCGATCGTCCCGTCGGCGCGGTGGCGGAACCACTGCGGGTTCTTCTCCACCCAGGGGTGGTCAGGGGAGCACTGGAGGGCGAAGTCCAGGGCGATCTCCATGCCCAGCGCGCGGGCGCGGGCGACGAAGGCGTCGAAGTCCTCGATGGTGCCCAGGTCGGGGTGGACGGCGTCGTGACCGCCCTCGGTGGAACCGATGGCCCACGGCACCCCTGGGTCCCAACTGCCCGCGGACAGCGTGTTGTTGGGGCCCTTGCGGTACGTGCTCCCGATGGGGTGGATGGGCGGCAGGTAGACCACGTCGAAGCCCATGGCGGCGATCGCCGGCAGCCGCTCGGCGGCGGTCCGGAAGGTTCCGCTGACCGGCGCCCGGCCCGGCTCGACCACGGCCCCCTCGGACCGCGGGAACATCTCGTACCAGGAGCCGAAGAGGGCGCGCTTGCGCTCGACCAGCAGCGGGAGGGGCTTGGCGGCCGAGACCAGCTCGCGGTACGGGCGCCTCGCGAAGGCGGCGTCGACGGCGGGATCGAGGGCGGCGGCGTACCGGTGGGCCGGCTCCAGGTCCTCGTCGCGCATGGTCTCGGCGGCGGCGAGCACGGCCCCGCGGCCGTCGCGCTTGGGGATCCGGGCGCCGGCGCGCTCGTAGACCTCGGCGCCTTCGAGGAGGGTGAGGCCCGTGTCGATCCCGGCGGGGATCTTCACGGCGGCACAGGCCCGCCAGGTGGCCACCGGATCGCTCCACGCCTCGACGGTGTACGTCCACCTCCCCTCGACCTCGGCGGAGACCCGGGCCCCCCACCGGTCGGTGCCCGGGGCGAGCTCGCGCATCGGCACGGGGGGCCGCAGCCGCCCGCTCGGGTCTCGGAGCACGACGTGCGCGGCGACGGCGTCGTGTCCTTCGCGGAACACGGTGGCGGAGATCTCGAACACCTCGTCCACCACCGCCTTGGCGGGTCTGGCGCCGCAGTCGACGGCGGGGCGGACGTCCAGCACGGGAATGCGACCGATCATGATGGGATCACCTGGGGGCAGTTCGCAGGGCTCGGGGTGACAACAGGCCAGCCGGAATCACGGCTGGTAGTGCACGCTCTGTTCGCTCTGTTTCTAGCCGCTCGGTGGACGGCTGGGCTGCGGGCATGGCCGCTCCTGTCCGCGTTCACTCGGGTGGCGGGGAGAGGTTGGGGGCGGGTGCGCCGTGCGTGTACCACGTGTACCCGGGGAGCCCTTCCCACTCTCACCCCGCCCAATCCGCGCTCTGGGTTAACTACTCGTACGTAGTGGCGGGGCCGATGGACAGCGCCTGGCCGACATCCGCCGGGGCTCCGTCAAGTCGCTCAGGACTACCTGATGTAGGGACACGCCACGCGGACCCCGCCCGTCACTCGTCCCCCTCCAGGCCCACCCCACGCCGGCCCCAAAGAGGGAGGAGTCGCACAAATGCCCACCCCCGAAGCCGGCCCGCACCGCCGGGCGCGCCCGCCGCAGTTGTCCGGATCGACCCCGCGCCGCCATCAGCGGCCCCTCACTCCGGCACCCGTCGGTCTCAGCATGTGGAACGCGGAGCCGGCGGCGCGGGCGGCGACCGGGCGGCCGACCCGCCGGGCCGGGCGGAGGCGGCATGGTCGGTGCGGGCGGGCGGCGCTAGCCTTCCGGGGGTCGATGCGCGGATGCACAGCGTGGTGCGGCCGCTCCGATCCGTCATCCCCTGCGAAGGTGGAACACGTGAAGGCTATCCGTCGATTCACCGTGCGCCCCGTCCTCCCGGAGACCCTGCTGCCGCTCGCCGACCTCGCGCGCAATCTGCGCTGGTCGTGGCATGCCGAGACCCGCGAACTCTTCCAAACCGTCGACCCCGAGGGCTGGCAGGCCGCCGGCGGCGATCCCGTCCGGCTGCTCGGTGCCGTCTCCGCCGACCGGCTCGCGGAGCTGGCCGCCGACCGGCGGTTCCTGCGGCGGCTCGCCGTCGTCGCCGCCGACCTCGATGACTACGTCAACGGCGGGAGGTGGTACCAGAGCCAGAGTCAGGAGAACGGCCCGGAACTGCCCGCCGCCCTGGCCTACTTCTCCCCCGAATTCGGCATCACCGCCGCCCTGCCCCAGTACTCCGGCGGCCTCGGCATCCTCGCCGGGGACCACCTGAAGGCCGCCAGCGACCTCGGCGTCCCGCTCATCGGCGTCGGGCTGCTCTACCGGCACGGCTACTTCCGCCAGTCCCTCTCCCGCGACGGCTGGCAGCAGGAGCACTATCCGGTCCTCGACCCCAACGAACTCCCGCTCGACCTGGTCCGCCACGAGGACGGGACCCCGGCCCGGGTCTCGCTGACCCTGCCCGGCGGCCGCGCCCTGCACGCGCACGTCTGGCAGGCCCGCGTCGGGCGCGTCCCGCTGCTGCTCCTGGACTCCGACGTCGAGGACAACGACGCCGCCGCCCGGGAGGTGACCGACCGGCTCTACGGCGGCGGCAGCGACCACCGGCTGCTGCAGGAGATGCTGCTGGGGATCGGCGGGGTGCGCGCGGTGCGCGCGTACTGCCGGATCACCGGGCACCCGGAGCCCGAGGTGTTCCACACCAACGAGGGCCACGCCGGGTTCCTGGGGCTGGAGCGCATAAGGGAACTGGAGCGGGAGCAGGGGCTCGGTTTCGACGCCGCCGTCGAGGCGGTCCGCGCCGGGACCGTGTTCACCACGCACACCCCCGTCCCGGCCGGCATCGACCGCTTCGAGCGGGCCCTGGTCGCCCGGCACTTCGGGGAGGGCGGGGAACTGGACGGCGTCCCCGTCGACCGGATCCTGGAGCTCGGCGCCGAGTCCTACCCCGGCGGCGACCCCGGCGTCTTCAACATGGCCGTCATGGGACTGCGCCTGGCCCAGCGGGCCAACGGCGTGTCCACCCTGCACGGCGCCGTCAGCCGGGAGATGTTCGCCGGGCTGTGGCCCGGCTTCGACCCGGCCGACGTGCCCATCACCTCGGTCACCAACGGGGTCCACGCCCCGACCTGGGTGGCCCCCGAGGTCGTCCGGCTCGGCGCCCGCCAGATCGGCCCCGGGCGCACGGAGGACGCGCTGTCCGTCGGCGGCTCACCGCGCTGGGACGCGGTCGCCGACATCCCGGACCAGGACGTGTGGGACCTGCGCCGCGTGCTGCGCGAACAGCTGGTCCAGGAGGTACGGGACCGGCTGCGCGCCTCCTGGCGCCAGCGCGGGGCCGCCGACGCCGAACTGGGCTGGGTGGACTCCGTCCTGGACCCGGACGTGCTCACCATCGGCTTCGCCCGCCGGGTGCCCTCGTACAAGCGGCTCACCCTGATGCTGCGCGACCCGGACCGCCTGCGCAGGCTGCTGCTCGACCCGGACCGGCCGGTGCAGATCGTGGTCGCGGGCAAGGCGCACCCGGCGGACGACGGCGGCAAGCGGCTCGTGCAGGAGCTCGTGCGGTTCGCCGACGACCCGCGGGTGCGGCACCGCATCGTCTTCCTCCCCGACTACGGCATGGCCATGGCACAGAAGCTCTATCCGGGCTGCGACGTCTGGCTGAACAACCCGCTGCGGCCGCTGGAGGCGTGCGGGACCAGCGGGATGAAGGCCGCCCTGAACGGCTGCCTCAACCTGTCCGTGCTGGACGGCTGGTGGGACGAATGGTTCGAGCCCGACTTCGGCTGGGCCATCCCGACCGCCGACGGGCTCGGCGCGGACGAGGACCGCCGCGACCACCTGGAGGCGAACGCCCTCTACGAGCTGATCGAGGGCCGGGTCGCGCCGCGCTTCTACGACCGGGTCGGGCGCACCGGGCTCCCCGTGCGGTGGATCGAGATGGTGCGGCGCACCCTGGTCTCGCTCGGGCCGAAGGTGCTGGCCGGCCGGATGGTGCGGGAGTACGTGGAGCGGCTCTACGCGCCGGCCGCGCTCGCCCACCGCGCGCTCACTCCGGAGGCGGCACGCGATCTCGCCTGGTGGAAGGGCCGGGTCCGGGCGGCCTGGCCGCGGGTCGGCGTCGAGCACGTCGAGGCCCTCGCGGCGGCTCCCGTCGACGGCACCGCCGAGCTGGGGGCCACCCTCACGCTGCGCGTGCAGGTGTCCCTGGACGCGCTCGCGCCCGAGGACGTGGAGGTCCAGGCCGTCGCCGGGCGGGTCGACCCGCACGACGTGATCCGGGACGGCCGGGCCTTCCCGCTCAAGCCGGCCGCCGGGCCCGACATGGAGGGGCGCTGGGTGTACGAGGGGCCGCTCGCCCTCGACCGTACGGGGCCCTTCGGGTACACGGTGCGCATCCTGCCGGCGCACCCACTGCTGGCCACCCCGGCCGAACTGGGGCTGGTCGCCGGGCCGGTGGACACCGATGCGGGAGGTGGCGTACTGCTGCGGTAGGTGCCGGGGGCCGGGCGGGGCCGGTTCCGGCGGTGCCGGGCGCGCGCCGGGGTACCTCCTCGGGCGCCGAACGTGGCAAGGGGCCGGACAGTGGCGGCGGGACAGCGTTCGGCGCCCTGCGGGGGCACCCCGGCACACACCCGGCCCCGCCGAAACCGGCGGCGGGGGCGTCCCGTCAGGGGGTCGGTGGGGGGTCCACCAGGCGGCCGTCCTCCACCAGCATCCCGGCCCGCTTGACGCTGCGCAGGGTCGGGATCAGCTCCACCTGGCCCACGCCGTCCACCGCGCCGATCCGCTCGGTCAGATACGTGTAGAGGGCGTCGGTGTCCCGGCACACCACCACCGCCATCAGGGAGGCGGCGCCCGTCACGGCCGCCGCGAACGCCACCTCGCGGTGGCTCGCCAGCGCCGCCCCCACCTCCGCCAGCCGGGCCGGCGGGACGGTGAGCACCAGCGTCGCCTCCGCCTCGTAGCCGAAGTGCGTCGGGACGAACTCCACGTCGAAGAAGAGGGCCCCGACCTCGCGCAGCCGCTCCAGCCTGCGGCGGGCCGTGGACTCCGACAGCCCGGTGGCGCGCGCCAGTTCCGGGTACCCGGCGCGGCCGTCCCGGCGCAGCACGGCGAGCAGCGCGGACTCGGCCTCGTCCAGTACGTAACGCTCCGGCCCGGGTTCGGCCGGCGGCCGGGCCAGGGCCGCGACCTGGTCCGGGCGCAGCAGGGCGGTACCCGTCCACGCGTCGGATCCGCCGAAGAACTTCCGCAGGATGGTGTGGGCGCTGATGCCGGTCACCCGGCGGGTGCGCGGCAGTTTGTCCAGCAGCAGGGCGTCCCGGTCCTGGCGGGTACGGGCCCGGGTCATGCAGTGGATCTCCGTACCGCCCGAGTTCAGGGTCACCCACGCGATGTCCGGGCGCCGGGCGAGCGCCTCGGCCACCGGGAGCGCCGCGTCGGGCGCGCACTGCACCCGCAGCCAGGACTCGAACAGCCCGACGCGGCTGCCCTGGGGCAGTCCGACGACGCGGATCAGGCCGGTGGTCCGCAGCCGCCGGTAGCGGCGTACGACGGTCTGGTCGGAGACCTCCAGCACCTCGGCGATCCGGCTGAAGGGGGCCCGGCCGTCGACCACGAGGGCGTGGACCAGGCACTGGTCGAGCAGGTCCAGCTCCGTGTCGTTCATGGTTTCCATCATGTCAGGGGTGTCTGTGAGGGAAATCCGCCAGGGAGGGGCCGGTGGGTGGGGGATGGGGGCGGGGGCTGAGACCTTGGGGTCACCGGCTCCGCCCTGATGACCCGAGGAGAACTCCCATGCGCAAATGGCTGCCGCTGACGGCCGTCTGCCTAGGGGCATTCATGCTCCTGATCGATGTCACGATCGTGACCGTCGCCCTGCCCGACATGGCCGCCGACATGCACAGCGGATTCGCCGGCCTCCAGTGGGTCATGGACGTCTACGCGCTCGCCCTGGCCGCCCTGCTGCTCGGCGCGGGCTCGCTCGCCGACCGGATCGGCCGGCGGCGCGTCTACCTGGGCGGCCTCGGGCTGTTCGCCGCCGCCTCGCTGGCCTGCGGCCTGGCGACCGGCCCGGCCGCGCTGGTCGCCTTCCGCGCCGTCCAGGGCGTGGGCGGAGCCGCCATGTTCGCCACCACCATGGCCCTGCTCAGCGGGGCCTACCAGGGCCGCGACCGCGGGGTGGCGTTCGGCGTGTGGGGCGCGGTCAACGGCGCCGCCGCCGCGGCCGGACCCATCATCGGCGGGCTGCTGACCGAGCACTTCGGGTGGCGCTGGATCTTCTTCATCAACCTGCCCGTCTGCGCGCTGGCCGTCTACGTCACCCTCAAGGCGGTCGCCGAGTCCCGTGCTCCGCACGCGGGCCGCCTCGACCTGCCCGGCATGGCCACCTTCACCGCGGGCGCGGGGGCCGTCACGTACGCCGTGATCCGCGGCGGCGAGAACGGCTGGACCTCCGCCACCACCCTCGGCCTGCTCGCCTTCGCCGCGGCCGCCCTCGCCGGCTTCGTGCTCGTCGAACTGCGCAGCCCCCACCCGATGCTGGACCTCTCCCTCTTCCGCAGTCGTACCTTCGTCGCCGTCATGGCCGCCGGACTGCTGCTGTCCGGGGCCGCGTTCTCGTACCTGATGTACGTGTCCCTCTGGCTGCAGTCGGCCGAGGGGATGAGCCCCGTCGCCGCGGGCCTGGTGCTGCTGCCGCTGAGCGCGGCGGGATTCGTCGTCGCCGCGGCGGCCGGGCGGCTGCTGCACGGGGTCTCGCCCCGGCTGACGATCGGCGTCGGGCTGCTGCTGATCGGCGTGGGCG
This sequence comes from Streptomyces sp. NPDC057010, assembly GCF_042673805.1. Taxonomy (NCBI): domain Bacteria; kingdom Bacillati; phylum Actinomycetota; class Actinomycetes; order Kitasatosporales; family Streptomycetaceae; genus Streptomyces; species Streptomyces sp. NPDC057010. The sequence goes on from NZ_JBHUSC010000011.1 coordinate 105,510, forward strand.
CACTGCTCCAGGCCTGGATGCTGGACGCCGGGGACGGCTGGACCGCGCTGGTCCCGGGGCTGCTCGTGACCGGCGTGGGGGTGGGCGCCGCGACCCCGGCGCTGGCCGCGACCGCGATGGCGGCCGTGACCCCGGCCCGGGCGGGCATGGCCGGCGGGGCCCTGAACACCGCCCGGCAGTTGGGCACCGCCCTCGGCATCGCCGTGCTCGGCGCGGTCTTCCACGCCGGGCTGCGCTCGGGCCTGGGCGGGGCCGGGCGGGGGCTGTCGGAGCCGCTGGCCGCGGGCGGCGCCGGGCGGTTGCTGGCCGAGGCGCCGGCGGGGGCGGCCCGCGAGACCCTGAACGGGCTGGTGGACGCGGCCTTCGCGAGCGGCCTGCGGGACACCTTCCTCGTCTCGGCGGCGATGGGCCTGGCCGGCGCCCTCGCGGTCTTCCTGCTGATCCGCGGAACCTCCCGCACGGCGGCCGTGCCGCGCCCGGCCGGGGCTCCGACGGCGGAGCGCACGGCGGCGGCACGCTCGTAACACGACCCGGCCATAAGGCGGGTGGCCGGGCATCTGACGGGTGAACCTTCGAACGCGCTGCGCATGCCGAATCGTTTCGGCGCAGGGGTCCGCTCCTACGCTGCCCGCGGATGCCACCGGACCCGGTATCCGCGGAACCCGAGAAACGGAATCCTTATGCGTCTTAGCACCACCGCCGCCGTGTTCGCCGGCGCGCTCGCGCTCGTCCTGCCCACCGCCGGTCCCTCGCTGGCCGACGACCACGGCGGCCGCAGCCTGGGCACGCTCCACTACCGGTTCGCCGACGGCAACGGCGGCGAGCGCACCGCGCAGATCCGCCCCGCGGAGAACGACACCTGCTACGTGCTCACGCGCGCCTCCGAGAACGAGCCGGCCGTCGAGGTGGCGAACGAGACGGAGTCCCTCGCGGTGCTCTTCGACAACCGCAGCTGCGACGGCAAGGCGGAGCGGACGCTGCGCCCGGGCGAGCGGGCGCGCAGCGTGGAGGCCGTCTCGGTCCTCTTCAAGCCGGTCGACGAGGACGGTTCGGGCCGTCCGGACGAGGGCCGCGGCGAATGGAACGGCCGTGACGACGAGGGCCGCGGGGACCAGGGCCGCGGCGACGAGGAAGGCCGCGACGACCAGGGACGCGGCGAGCACGGCCGCGACGACCAGGGCCGTGGCGACCAGGGCGGTGACGACCAGGGTCGCGACGACCAGGGACGTGGCGAGCAGGGTCGCGACGACCAGGGCCGCGACGACCAGGGACGTGGCGAGCAGGGCCGCGACGACCAGGGCGACCAGGCCGGGGAAGAGCAGGGCCGCGACGAGCAGGGCCGCGACGAGCAGGGCCGTCCGGACAACGGCGCCCGCGAGGACCAGGCCTGGTCCCCGGACAACGGCGGCCGCCCGGACGGAGCCGCCGGCGAGGAGTCGGAGGAGGAAGGGCCGGAGGACATCTTCAGCACGATCTTCCGCACCATCGGCTGACCCCCGCACCTGCGACCCCTTCGGACGGACCGGGCCCGGCACCCCGCAGGCGGGTGCCGGGCCCCCGTGCGTCAGGAGGCGCGTGCCGCCCCGGGCGCCAGCCAGTCCACGACCTCCGCCGCCGTGTAGGGCCGCGCGTGGGGGGAGAGTTCGGGCAGGAAGGACAGGTCCTTGCCGATCGTCACCAGCGGGGGTTCCACCCGGCCGCCCGGCCGCCGCTGCGCCAGCCCGATGGTGGCCAGCAGCCCGTTGCACAGGCATCGGCGCCCCTTCGTGTCGGCCGCGTCACCGCCCTTGCGTACGTACGCCTCCACCGGCTCGGCGGCACACCGGTAGGCGAGAGCGCGCGGCCCCCGTACGGGAGTCCGCAGGAAGCCCAGGTCGCACACCCGGCGGCGGGCCGCGGCCACTTCGGGCTCGGAGAGCGTGCCGGGCAGCTCCGCCACCTTGAAGGGGAACGCCGTCGGCGAGGCCTCGGGGTCGTTGCGCACGGTGAGGGTGCCGGCCAGGGACCGGCCGCGCAGCTCCGCGCGCAGGCGCGGGTCCATCCCGGACTCCTCGCACAGGGCGAAGGCGCTGCCGATCTGCACCCCGGCGGCCCCCTGGGCCCGGGCGGCGGCGACGGCCTCCGGGGAGGCCTGGCCGCCGGCGAGCCAGAACGGCAGTCCGAGCGCCGCCACGGTGGCGAGATCGGGATGGTCGCGCGGGCCGTAGACCGGCTCGCCGCGCTCGTCGAGCCTCATCGGCCCGCGCGGCGGGGCGCTGTGCCCGCCGGCCCCGCTGGTCTCGATCACGAAGCCGTCGGGGCGGGTCGCCGCGTCGCGGGCCAGGTAGGCGGCCAGTACCGGCAGCGACACGATGGCCAGCACGTCCGGGCGGCGCAGGGGGCCCGGCAGGTGGCCGGCGAGGAGCGCGGCCGGGTCGAAGAGGTGGTCCAGCGGCTCCTCCTCGTCCGCGACCGCGATCCGCGTCACGCAGGCTTCGTAGCGCGCCAGCCGCGAGGCGAGGGCCGGGATCTGACCGGGGACTCCCGCGCCCACGAGCACGTGGTCGACGCCTGCCAGGATCGCGCCGAACATGGCGGGCGCGGTGGCCAGTTGGATCTTCTCCAGGTAGTTGATGCCGACGACGCCGTCATGTCCCTCCTTCGCTAGCCAGACCTCGGCGAAGTTGCCGAGGACGGTGAGGATTTCGGCCTGGGACCCGCCGGCCGCGCGCAGCCGGGGGGTGGTCCGCATCGGGACGCCCTCGTCGAGGCCGTCCTCGCGGAAGTAGCAGTCGAGCGCGGTCTGCGCGAGCTCGGGCAGCGGGAAGGCGGCCAGGGCCCGGCGGACGTGCCCGCCCGGGTCGCCGGTCTGGAGCACGCGGGCCAGGACGACGTCCAGCGCGGTGCCGGAGACCACGCCCAGCTGCCCGGTCCGGGACACGGCCCGCGCCAGCCGCCAGCCGGAGACCCCGACGCCCATGCCGCCCTGGATCAGCCAGGGGCGCCGGGCGGCGGCGGGAGCGGTCGTGGGGGGCTGCGGCATGGGGCACGTCCGTCACTCGGTGGGTCACCGGAACCTACGCTTCCGTAGGTTCGCTCGGATCCAGTCTCCCCGCACGAGGACGCGCGGACCGGCGCCGAAGGTCCCCTGCCCGGGGGGAGGTGGTCCCGTACGGGCACGGTCCAACGGCGCCGCGCGGCGGACGTGGAACAGGGCCGCCCGGGGAGGTCTTCTCCCGGGCGGCCCCGTGATCTAGCGGTTCAGCGGTGGTTCACGTTCTGTCCCGGTGGGGTCAGAAGGTGAGCTTCCAGCTGTCGATCTTGCCGGTGTCGAGGGCGGCGTTGTCGTTGACCCGCAGCTTCCAGACTCCGTTGGCGACCTCGGAGGAGGCGTTGACCGTGTAGCTCTTGACGATGTTGTCCGCACTGCCGCCACTGCGGTTGTGCAGGTTGTAGACGCTGCCGTCGGGGGCCACCAGGTCGACCTTCAGGTCACCGATGTAGGTGTGGACGATGTTGACGTCCACCTTGAGGGTGCTCGGGGCGTTGCCGGTACGGGTCACCGTGATCGGGGACTCGACGGTCGCGTTGTCCGCGATCGCGTAGTCGGCCGTGTTCTCGAACACGTTCTGCTGGGAGGTGCCGACGGTCCAGGTGAAGGACGCCGTGCCCGTCTTGGACGCGGAGTCGGTCACCGTGACGGTCACGTTGGACGTGCCCGCGGTGGTCGCCGTACCCGAGATCAGACCGGTCGAGGAGTTGATCGACAGGCCGGCCGGCAGGCCGGTCGCCGCGTAGCTCAGGGCGCCCGGGTTGGTGCTGGTGGCCTGGACCTGGAGGCTCACCGCGGTGTTGATCTGGGTGGTCTGGTTCGGGATCGCGGTGACGGTGACGCCGTCGTTGATGCGCGGGCCGACGTTGATGGCGGCCCAGGCGTTCGCGACGTTGTTGTAGGTCGCCGAGCCGGCGCCGTACAGGTCGGCGGCGGCCTTCAGCGTCTGGACGCGGGCGTCGGCGTAGTTGGTGTTCGACTTGAAGTAGCCCACCGTCAGTGCGCGGAACCAGATCTTGGACGCGGCGTCGCGGCCGATCGCGGTGACCGGGAGGCCGTCGGAGGTCGGCGAGTTGTAGCTCACGCCGTTGATGACCTTGGCGCCGGAGCCCTCGGAGGCCAGGTAGTACCAGTGGTTGGCCGGGCCCGAGGAGTAGTGGACGTCGACGCCGCCGATGCCGGAGTACCAGGCGTCCTTGGACGCCCCGTCCTTGCTCGGCTTGTCCATGTAGCGCAGCGGGGTGCCGTCGCCGTTGATGTCGATCTTCTCGCCGACCAGGTAGTCGCCGACGTCCTGCGGGTTGTTGGCGTAGAACTCGACGGCCGCGGCCATGATGTCCGAGGTGGCCTCGTTCAGACCGCCCGGCTCGCCGGAGTAGGTCATGTTGCCGGTGACCGAGGTCAGACCGTGGGTCATCTCGTGCGCGGCCACGTCGGTGGAGGTGAGCGGCTTGACGTTGCCGTCGCCGTCGCCGTAGGTCATGCAGAAGCAGGAGTCGTCCCAGAAGGCGTTCACGTAGTTGTTGCCGTAGTGCACGCGGCTGTAGGGCGCGACGCCGTCGTTGCGCAGGCCGTTGCGGCCGTGCACGTTCTTGTAGTAGTCCCACGTGACCGCGGCGCCGTAGTGCGCGTCACCGCCGGCCGTCTCCAGGTTCTGCGGAGTGCCGTTGCCCCAGATGTCGTCCGGGCCGGAGAAGAGCGTGCCGGTGCCGGAGGTGCCGTGGTTCAGGTTGTACGTCTTGTGGTTGCCGCGCCCGGTGTCGGTCAGGTTGTAGGTGCTGCCCGACTGGGAGCTGCCGAGGGTGACCTGGCCGCTGTACATGGTGTTGCCGGTGCCGGTCTCGATGGCCTGCCACGAGGTGATCTTGGCGCCGGTCTTGGCGTTGGTGACCACGTGCAGCTCGCTCGGCGTGCCGTCGTGCTGCAGCCCGCCGACGACGGTCTCGAAGGCGAGGACGGGAACGCCCTCGGCCGCCCAGATCACCTTGCGGGCACCCTTGGAGGCCTTGGCCTCCTTCGCACCCTCGGCGTTCGCGGCGGAGACCGCCTGGCCCTCGGCGGCCGCCGGGGTGACCGAGGCGCTGGTGTCGGCGACCTTGATCTCGTGGTTGGTGGCCTTGGTGACGCTCTTGGTGACGCCGTCCTTGGCGTGGACCGTCAGGTCGCCGCCGAGTACGGGCAGACCGTCGTAGGTCCGCTCGTACGTGGTGTGCGTGGTGCCGTCCGCGTCCTGGACCACGTCGCGGACGACGAGCTTCTCGCCGCTGCCGAGACCCAGGGCCTTGGCGGCCTGCGCGGTGGTGGAGTTGGCCTCTGCGAGGAGCGTCGCACGCTCCGAGGCGCTGAGTGCGCGGTTGGCCGCGCCCGGGTTGGGCTTGGCGGCCGTGCGGGCCTGCGACGCGGTGGCGTCGGCGGATGCGGTGCCGGTCTGTATGCCTACGGCGAGCATGGCTGCCGCGGCAACGAGCGCGCCGGCCGCGGTGGCACGCCTGTGGGGGGTGGGACTCAACGCAGACTCCTTCTGCAAGGGGGTTCCGGACGGCTGGGTGGGCCTCCGGGCAGATCAGGGCTGGTGCGATGAACGGTCGAAGAGTGCCACTTACGCGGCGCGATGTCAGGGCCGCGTCAAAGGATTGGCCGGAAACGGTTCGTTGTCCGAAGAGACGTATCCGGTATCCGAACCCTTCACCTTGGTGTGGCACCCTGCGGACCCCGTCATTCGGAACGCCTGGTACCGGTTGCTAACGCTTGAGCAACAAGAGGTCGGGTAAAGTCAAACGGCACTTACCGTACGGGTGTTTGTCGTACTGTTTCCCGGTGCGACAGGCGTCCGAGGTTTGGGGAAGCCCGGGCTGTCGCCGCTGTCATAGACCACGTGCCAGGGGGGCCCATGAGGCATGTCCATTTTCCTGCGCAGAGAGTGGCCGGAACGGCCAAGGGGTCCGTTCTGCCCGCACGGCGCCTGGGTGACAAGGCCCGTTGGTACCTGCCCGCCGCCGTCACCGCCGACATCCTCGGCGCCGGCGTACCCGTGGGCCTCGTCTTCGAGGCCGCGCAGCAGGTCCGGCCCGTCTACTGCGCCCTGGGCGCCGCCCTGGCGTGGACCGGGGTGCAGGCGCTGCGCAGGCGCTACACGGCGCGGGCGCTCGGCGAGTCCCGCGGAGTGCTGCCCGTCCTCCACGACTGGCTGATTCTGATCGGCGTCCTGGCCGTCGCCCGGGTGGTGACGGAGGAGGACACCCCCCGGCTGTCCGCCCTCGGGGCCCTGCTGCCCGCCCTGCTGATCACCGTGGCCTGCCACAAGCTGACCTACCGTCACCTCTCGGCCGCCCGCCGCGAGGCCCAGGCCGTCAGCCGGGTGCTGGTGATCGGCGAGCCCGACGCCGCCGAGGACGTCATCGCCCACCTCGCCGCGCGCACCGACCACCCCTACGTGGTCGTCGGCGTGGTTCCGGTCGGCACCGGATCCCTCGTCAGCGGCGTGCCGGTCGCGGCCCGGCTCGACACGGTGATGCCGGAGGCCGCGAACGGCGACTCCGCGGCCGTGCTCGGAGCCGTCGCCCGCCACCACGCCGACCTGGTACTGGTGGCCCCCGGCGCGCGGATCGCGGGCGAGCGGCTGCGCCGGGTCGCCTGGGCCCTGCACGACGCCGGGCTGGAACTGGCCGTCTTCCCCGGGCTGGTGGAGGTCTCCGTCAAGCGGCTGGAGACCCTGTCCGCGGGCGGCCTGGCCGTGCTGCGGGTGGTGCCGCCGGTCAGCCGGGGCGTGCAGACCCTGCTCAAGTCGGTGCTGGACCGGGCGGGGGCCGCGGTCGGGCTGCTGCTGCTCTCCCCGCTCTTCCTCGGGATCGTCCTGGCCATACGCCTCGGCTCGCGCGGCCCGGCCTTCTACCGGCAGCGGCGCATCGGCCGCGACGGCGTCCCGTTCGTGATGTGGAAGTTCCGCACCATGGTCGTCGACGCCGACGCGCGCAAGGCCGAGCTCTCCGGGGCCAACGAGAACGACGGCCTGATGTTCAAGATCCGCCGGGACCCGCGGGTGACCCGCGTGGGCCGGCTGCTGCGCCGCACCTCGCTGGACGAACTGCCCCAGCTGATCAACGTACTGACGGGCCACATGTCGCTGGTCGGCCCGCGGCCGCCGCTGCCGGAGGAGGTGGCCCGGTACGACGAGGTCGAACTGCGCCGGCTCACCGTGCGGCCCGGGATGACGGGGCTGTGGCAGATCAGCGGGCGGTCGGACCTGTCCTGGGACGAAACGATCCAGCTGGACCTCCAGTACGTCGACAACTGGTCGTTCACCAGTGACGTCGACGTCATGGGCCGTACGCTCCGCGCCGTCGTCGACGGTCGCGGGGCGTACTGAGGGGCCGCGGGCCCGTGCGGTCAGCCCTGCTCGCCCAGCCACCACTGGTAGGTGGAGGCGATGCCGTCCCGCAGCGGGATGCCGGGCTTCCAGCCGAGCGAGGTGAGCCGGCCGACGTCCAGGAGCTTGCGGGGGGTGCCGTCCGGCTTGGAGGTGTCCCAGGTGAGACGGCCCCGGAAGCCGGTCACCTCGGCGACGGTCTCGGCCAGTTCCCTGATGGTCAGGTCCTCGCCGCAGCCGATGTTGACGGGCTCGTCGCCGTCGTAGGTGCTCAGCAGTACGGCGCAGGCGGCCGCGAGGTCGTCCACGTGCAGGAACTCCCGGCGCGGGGTGCCCGAGCCCCACAGGGTGACCTCCTCGCGGCCCTCGGCGGCGGCTTCGTGGAAGCGGCGGATGAGGGCGGGCAGGACGTGCGAGGACTCCAGGTCGAAGTTGTCGCCCGGGCCGTAGAGGTTCGTCGGCATGGCCGAGATGTACGAGGCCCCGTACTGCTTGCGGTACGACTGGACCTGGACGATGCCGGCGATCTTGGCGAGGGCGTAGGCCTCGTTGGTCGGCTCCAGCGGGCCGGTCAGCAGGGCGTCCTCGCTGATGGGCTGCGGGGCCAGCTTGGGGTAGATGCAGGAGGAGCCGAGGAACAGCAGGCGGCCGACGCCGGCGGCGTGCGCGCCGGCGATGACGCTGAGCTGGATCCTGAGGTTGTCCTCCAGGAACTGCACCGGGTAGGTGCTGTTGGCCATGATCCCGCCGACCTTGGCGGCGGCCAGCACGACCGCGTCCGGGCGGACGTCGCGCAGGTACGCCTCGGTCGCGGCGGCGTCGCGCAGGTCGAGGTCGGCGCGGCCGCGGGTGAGCACCTCGTGGCCGTCGGCGGTGAGCCGGCGGGCGACCGCGGACCCCACGAGGCCGCGGTGGCCGGCGACGAAGACGCGGGCGGTCGGGGGGAGGAGCGGCAGCGAACTTGTCATACCGCCGATCATGCCAGTGTGCTCCCGCGGGGGTGGCGGCAGTCCGGACCTTCCCGGTCCGGCGCCGGCCCGGGCCTTGTGGCCGCACCTGGCCGAATCCAGCCCCGCCGGCGTTTGAGGCGCGGGGTGTGGGGCGGAGCCCCACGCGGCGAAGCCGCCAAGGGCCGGTTCCGCCGGGGCCGGGCGCGCGCCGGGGTACCTCCTCGGGCGCCGAACGTGGCCAGCGGCCGGACAGGGATGCGGGACAGCGTTCGGCGCCCTGCGGGGGCACCCCGGCACACACCCGGCCCCGGCGGGGCCGTGTACGGTACGCATCCAGTCCTCGGGCGGGCAGGGGAAGCACGCTCAGAACTACGAACACAACGCACCTCAGGGGGACCGCATGGGTAAAACGGCACTGATCACCGGCGTGACGGGGCAGGACGGCTCGTACCTCGCCGAGTTGCTGCTCTCCAAGGGCTACACGGTGCACGGGCTCGTGCGGCGGTCCTCCAGCTTCAACACGGAGCGGATCGACCACATCTACCAGGACCCGCAGACCGCCAACCGCTCCTTCGTGCTGCACCACGCCGATCTGTCGGACGGTGTGGCCCTGGTGAACCTGCTGCGTGAGATACGGCCCGACGAGGTCTACAACCTCGGCGCGCAGTCGCATGTGCGGGTGTCGTTCGACGCCCCGCTGTACACCGGCGACGTGACCGGGCTCGGGGCGCTGCGGCTGCTGGAGGCCATTCGGGCCAGTGGCGTGGACACCCGGATCTACCAGGCCTCGTCGTCCGAGATGTTCGGTGCCACCCCGCCCCCGCAGAACGAGGGGACCCCGTTCCACCCGCGCAGCCCGTACGGCGCCGCGAAGGTGTTCGCGTACTGGACCACGGTGAACTACCGCGAGGCGTACGACATGTTCGCCGTCAACGGGATCCTCTTCAACCACGAGTCCCCGCGCCGCGGCGAGACCTTCGTGACCCGCAAGATCACCCGCGCGGTCGCCCGCATCAAGGCCGGCCTCCAGGAGAAGCTCTACCTCGGCAACCTCGACGCGGTCCGCGACTGGGGCTACGCCCCCGAGTACGTGGACGCCATGTGGCGGATGCTCCAGCAGGACGAGCCCACCGACTACGTCGTCGCCACCGGTGTCGCCGCGACCGTCCGCGAGTTCGTCGAGGCCTCCTTCGGCCACGCCGGTCTCGACTGGAACGAGCACGTGCGCTACGACCCCAAGTACGAGCGCCCCAGCGAGGTCGACGCGCTGATCGGCGACGCCTCCAAGGCCCATGACCTGCTTGGCTGGAAGCCGACGGTCCTGGTGGCCGAACTGGCGCAGATCATGGTCGACGCCGACATCCGCCAGGTCGAGGACCAACTGGCGGGCGCGACCGTCCGTATCGACCGCTGAGGCCTTATATTTCGCCTACGATTTGCCGTGTCCCGGTCGTTCGCGCAGTTCTCTGCCGGTGTGACCGGGGCAAACCTGCCGTATGTCCTCGCGTGAGCCCTGGTCTGCGCCCGTACATATGGCTGTTCGGATAGTTCCAGCCATCAAAACCGGGCGATTGCCCTGGGGGGCTCATGCGTAGATCCAGAGGGCTGACTGCCGCCCTCGTCCTGTCACTGGCCGGTGCCGGCACCGGTATAGGCCTGGTGCTGATGCCCGAGGCGTCCGCCATCACGCCGCCGGTGGCATTCACCGCGGACGAACTGCCGACCTGGCAGACCAACGGCGTCGTCTTCGCGATGGCCCAGGCGAACGGCACCGTCTTCGCCGGCGGCACCTTCTCCGCCGTGCGCCCGCCCGAGGGCACCGCCGGTGCCGAGCAGGAAGCGGTGAACTTCGCCGCGCTCGACGCCGCGACGGGCAACCCCACTTCCTGCAAGCTGGCCTTCACCATCGGCGAGGGCACGGCGACCGTGCGGACGCTGGTGGTTTCCAAGGACAAGAAGACCCTCTACGCGGGCGGTTCCTTCGGCGCCGTCAACGGCACCCCGGTCTCCAGCCTCGCGGCGATCGACATCGCGAGCTGCACCCCCAAGGCCGCGTTCCACCCGAGCTTCCCCGCCACCGTGCGCGCGCTCGCCGTCACCGACGACACCCTGTACGCGGGTGGCGACTTCGGCACCGTCGAAGGCCAGACCCGCGAGCGGTTCGCCGCGATCGACGCCGCCTCCGGTGCGCTCAAGCCCTTCGTCGCCAACGTCGACGAGCCCGGCCGCGCGGTCGAGGTCACCCCCGACGGCAAGAACGTCCTGCTCGGCGGTGACTTCTTCACCGTCAACGGCAAGACCAGCCACGCCCTGGCCGTGGTCAACGCGACCACCGGCGCGGTCACCAAGACCTACACCAACATCCCGTCGAACTCGGTCGTCAAGGACATCGCCACCGACGCCACCGGTTTCTACACGGGCAACGAGGGCTCCGGCGGCGGTGTCTTCGACGGCCGTATCGGCCTGAACCTCAGCGACTTCAACGAGAAGTGGCGCGACCGCTGCCTCGGCGCGACCCAGGCCGTCCTGCCGTACGAGGGCGTGCTGTACAGCTCCTCGCACGCGCACGACTGCTCCACCGAGCTGGAGTTCCCCGACGGCAAGCGCAACTTCCTGCTGGCCCAGAAGACCAACTGGGAAGGCGCCGCCCCCGCGCCGGTGGACGGCTTCGTCCGCAGCCCGGGCAAGCTCGGCTGGCACCCCACGGCCAACGACGGCATGGAGGGCACCGAGGGCATCGGCCCGCGCGTCATGGCCGTGGCCGAGAAGAACGACGTCAAGTACATGTGGGTCGGCGGTGAGTTCACCCTCATCAACGGCAAGACCCAGTGGGGCCTGACCCGCTTCGCCTCCACCGGCGACCGCGGCGCCCCCACCACCCCGGTGGTCAGCGCCGCCAGCGTCAAGGCCGGCGAGGCCCAGGTCCGCTGGCGCACCAGCTACGACGCGGACGACGACAAGCTGACGTACCGCATCTACCGCAACGGCTCGGCCACCCCGATCGCCTCCGTGAGCGCCAACTCGCTGGAGTGGGAGCGCCCGCAGGCCTCCTGGGTCGACACCACCGTCAAGGCGGGCCAGACCTACACCTACCGCGTGACCGCGACCGACGGCGCCGGCAACACCAGCGCCCTGTCCGCCACCGCATCGGTGACGGTCCCGACCGCGGTCCAGGCGTACCCGAACCAGGTCCGCGCGGACGGCGCCCAGCTGTACTGGCGCTACGACGACACCGTCAGCCCGTACGTCGCCGACTCCTCGGTCAGCGGCAACAGGAGCGGCATCCAGCTCAACGCCCCCGCCCTGCGCCAGTCGCCCGGCGCCGTCTCCGGCGCCAGCACCGCCATGGGCTTCAACGGCACCAGCCAGCAGGTGTACAGCGACCGCCGCCAGTCGGCCGGCAACACGTACACCATCGAGACCTGGTTCAAGACGAACACCGTCCGTGGCGGCAAGCTGATCGGCTTCGGCAGCAACCAGAGCCGCAACAGCGGCTCGTACGACCGGCAGATCTACATGACCAACACCGGTCGTCTGGTCTTCGGCGTCTACGCCGGCTCCACCAAGACCATCACCACCGGTCTGCTCGACACGTACAACGACAACAAGTGGCACCACGTGGTCGGCACCCAGGGCGCCGGCGGCATGGCCCTGTACGTCGACGGCCAGAGCAAGGGCACGCTGAACGTGACCAGCGCGCAGGACTACGCGGGCTACTGGCACGTCGGCGGCGACAACCTCGCCAACTGGCCGAACCGCCCGACGAGCAACTTCTTCGCCGGGCAGCTCGACGAGACCGCCGTCTACCCGACGGCCCTCACCGCGGCCCAGGTCAAGAACCACTTCGACCTGGCCGGCGCCCCCACCGACACGGTCTCCACGGTCAAGGCGACCGAGGACACCTACATCAACCAGGGCGCCCCGAGCACCGCCTACGGCACGTCCACCTCGCTCGCGGTGCGCGGCACCTCGGCGTACGAGACGTACCTGCGCTTCAGCCTTCCGGCCGCCCCGGCCGGCCAGGTCCTGAAGTCCGCCTCGCTGCAGGTCAAGACGACCACGCAGACGGGCGCGGGCACCGCCGACAAGGTGTCCGTGGTCCCGGTCACCGGTACCTGGAGCGGCACGGGCACCACCTTCAACACCAAGCCCACCCTCGGCACCACCCCGCTCGGCTCCTTCGCGAGCGTGCCGGACGGCTCCGCGGTCCAGTCCGTCCCCCTGGACACCGCCGCGCTCTCCGCGGTGCTGGGCAGCAGCTACAGCCTGGGCCTGACGAGCACGGGCACCGACCCGCTGTGGATCTGGTCCTCGGAGTCCACGGCGGCCGAGGGCGCCCCGCAGCTGGTCCTCACCTTCGGCGCCAAGTAGTACGCCGAGCGGTAACCGCCTCACGACGTGCGGGGCCCGGATCCACGTGGCCGGGCCCCGCACCTCTGTCCCACCCAGTAAGCAAGTACGGGAGCCATCCGATGTACCGACGCTCCGCAGCGGCTGCTGTCCTGCTGGCCGCCGCCCTGACGCTGACCGCCTGCAGTTCGGACGGGGGCAAGGCCGACTCCGGCGCGGAGGCGAAGGCGAAGCCCCCGGCCGCCTCGCCCGCCCCCGACCCGGCGGACACCCCGCCGCCGTCGGCCGACCCCGGGGCGAAGCCGACGGGCCCCGTCCTGCCCGACGCGAAGCTCACCCCGAAGACGGGCAGCTTCACGCCGCAGGAGAAGAAGTACCTGAGCGGGCGGGTGCCGGAGAAGATGGACCCGGCGGCCGTCCTGCAGGGCGGCCAGGACGCCTGCCAGCGCGTGGAACGCACCGCGAAGCGCGACAAGGACGCGGCGACCGGGGCGGTCATCACCGGGGAGATCCCGGGCGCGAAGGACGCGATCACCCTCCTGTGCCCGGCCCAGCAGCCGGTCCTGGCGGCGGCCGAGAAGGGCTTCCCCGACGGCACCCGCCAGTCGCCCGCGGCGGGCTCCTACCGGGCGCTGACGCAGGACACCACCTGCAAGTGGGAGGCGAAGGGCAAGGACGGCGCGGCCCTGGCCTCCGGCCCGGAGACCCAGCCCAAGGCCGGCGACAAGATCGTGGCGACGATCCCCGCGGGCACGGCCGAGTTCACCTCGTCGGGCTGCTACGCCTGGATACCGGCGTAACCCGCACCCGCCCCCGTACGACCACGACGACGCCGCCACCGTGCCCGAACACCGGGCCGGTGGCGGCGTTTTCGTACGACCTCCCCGGGTAGCCGCGTGGTCAGACGACCACGACTGCGGAGGCGAATCACATGGGAGGCATCGGCGGCTGCATCGCGCTGATCGTGGTGGGGGCCATCCTCACCTTCGCGAGCGACTGGGAGATGGAGAGCGTCAACCTCGACATGGTGGGCCTGATCATGATGGCGGCGGGCGCGATCGGCCTCGCGGTCTACGCGAGCGTCTTCAAGCGCCGCCGCACCGCGGCCCTCCCGGTGGTGGACGAAACCCGCCGCGAACCGTAAGCCCGGCCCGGCCCGGCGCCTAGCGTCGCAGCGCGCGTTCGTACACCGGGAGCAGGGTGTCCAGGACGGAGTCCATCGAGAAGGACTCCGCGGCCAGCTTGCGCGCGGCGCGCGAGGCGGCCGCGCCGGACGCCGGCTCCAGCAGGGACAGCACCGCCGACGCCACCCCGGAGGGACCCGGCTCGACCGCCCGCCCGGCGCCGGCCGAGGCGATGTCCCGGGCCAGCCCGTTCGAGTGCGTCACCACCGACGGGACGCCCACCGACAGCGCCTCCAGGACCGACATCGGGAACGGCTCGTCCACCGACGGCAGGACGTAGACGTGCGCACGGCGCAGCTCCGCGAGCACCCCGTCCGTGGACAGCGCCCCCGGCACCGTGAAGCGGTCCGTCAGGCCGAGCGCCGCGATCCGCGCGCGGACCGCCGCCAGTTCGCCCTCGTCGGGGCCCGCCACCACGAACTCCGCGTCCGGGTGCGCCGCGAGCACCGCCGGGGCCGCGTCCACGAAATCCACGGGCCGTTTGCGGGCCTGCAGGCGCGCCGAGTACAGGATGCGCGGCGGCCCGCTCGGGGCGGGCCGCTCCTCCTGCGGCGGGGTGCCGTTGACCAGGCGGACCGCGTTCGCCAGCGGGGCGCCGACCACCGCGTCCAGGCCCTCCCGCTCGTGCGGGGTCAGGTACAGCACCGCGTCCGCCCCGCGCAGCAGCCGCCGTACGGCCACCGCGTCCAGCACCTTGGCCAGCAGCTTCCCGCTCGGGTCCACCATCCCGTGGGTCTGCAGCACCAGCGGCTTGCCGGCCCGCAGCGCGGCGAGGGCCACCGGCAGGGTCACCAGGTCCCGCGCGAGGTGGACGTGGACCACGTCCGCCTCCCGCACCAGGCGGCCCGCCGAGGCCAGCAGGGCCGGAGAGGTCATTCCGCTGAAGCCCAGGGGCAGCAGCCGCCGCGCCGGGAACAGCGTGGCCGGGACGCCCTCCACGGAGGTCGGCCACGGGTCCGGGAAGCCCTCGCCCAGCGCCAGCAGCCGCGCCTGGTGGCCGCGCGCCCGCAGCCCCCCGGCCAGGTTCAGCGCGACCCGGACCGGACCGCCGAAGGCGTGCGACGGGGAGTGCAGGGTGACGGCGTGCAGGACTCGCAAAGCGGCACTCACTTGGGCTCCTCCACCGGGCGGCGCCGCCCGTCCTGGGTCTGCAGGGTCAGCTCCGGCAGGTCCTTGTGCACGACGGCCCCGGCGCCCGCGACCGCGCAGCGGCCCACGGTCACCCCGGCCAGCACGGTCGCCCGTACCGCCACCCACGCGCCGTCCTCGACGGTGATCGGCGCGTTGCGGTAGCGGAAGTCGGCGGCCCGGTGGTCGTGCGAGCCGGTGCACAGCATGGCCTCCTGCGAGAGGCACACGTGCGAACCGATCGTCACCGGCTCCAGGTTCAGCACCCAGACGCCCTCACCGATCCAGGCGTGGTCCCCGACCGTCAGCTTCCACGGCCACAGCACCCGCACCCTGTGCCGGATCAGCACGCCCTCGCCGATCTCCGCCCCGAAGGCCCGCAGCAGTGCGACCCGCAGCCGCGCCGGACAGAACCAGCTCGTGAACAGCGTGTTCATCACGGCGAACCAGAGCGCCTGGGTCAGCAGCCCGCGCCCCTTGTCGTATCCGGCCAGCGTGAAGGAAGGAAGATCACGCACCTGTAGCCCCCATCGTGCACCCACACCGGCGCCTCCCCGGGCACGGCCCGCTCAGACTAGACTGCGCGCGGACCAGGCACATGGGGTGGGGGCGGCAGTGACGACGGACATACGCAAGCCCACCGTCCCGCCCGCGAAGCCGCCCGTGCCGTCGCCCTTCGAGGACGAGACGATCTGGGGCAGGGTCACCTCCCCGCGCACCCTCCTCTCGCGGGCGCTGTCCGTCCCCCTCGCCCTCGGATTCACCGTCTTCCTGCCGCTGTTCGTCGCCGTCCAGACCGGCGCCGGCGTCCGCGACGCGGCCTTCTGGCTCCAGCTCCTGCTCACCATGTACGCGGGCGCCCGCCTCTCCGCGATGGTCCTCACCAGCCGGCGCAAGCTGCTCCAGGGCTCCTTCTGGCTCTTCGTCTACATGGCCATGGGCGTGGCCCCGCTCGCGCAGGCCGTCCTCGGCCAGGTCCCCACGCCCGTCGTCGGACCGCGCTCCGACCTCACCGCCGCGATCGGGCTGGTGCTGCTCGGCTGCACCGCCTTCGACGTCGGCGTGCTGCTGGCCCGTCACCGGCCGGCCGGGCGTGCGGGCGGCTCGCAGAAGGAGCCGCGGCCGGTCATGGCACACCGGCGCCGCCTCCAGCTCCTGACGGCGCTCTCCTTCCTGTGCAGCGCCGCCTTCGTCATGAAACTCGGCGGCCCGGCCGTGTTCTTCTCCAGCCGCCAGGAGATCATCGCGGGCATCGAGGAGGCCGGCGTCTCCAACGGCGACGGCCAGGCCGGCCAGGCGCTGCTGCGCGGCTTCGGCACGGTCCCGGCACTGCTCTCGCTGCTGCTCTACACGCGCTGGCTGATCACCTCGAAGTTCGCCCGCCGCAAGGTGTCGATCATCGTCACCTGGGCGGCGCTCGCCGCGCTGAACCTGGTGGTCAACAACCCCATCTCGAACCCGCGCTACTGGTTCCTGACGGTCATGTTCGCGCTGCTGTTCACCGTCTTCCCGGTGAGCGCGGCGATGTACCGGGTGGCGCTGTCGATGGCGGTGGTCGTCGCCCTCCTGATCTTCCCGTTCGCGGACCGCTTCCGCTACGACGAGAAGAACTACAAGCCGGTCGAGACGACTTCCTTCCTGGAGCCGATGGCGCTCAAGGACTACGACCAGATCGGCATGTTCGCGAACACGATCACCTTCTCGAACTCCGGGCCCGGCCACTACTACGGGCGCCAGCTGGCCGGGTCGGTGCTCTTCGCGGTGCCGCGCTCGGTGTGGCCCGGCAAGCCGAGGGACACGGGCGTGATGGTCGGGCAGTGGATGGGCACGGTCAACACCAACCTGTCCTCCCCGATCTGGGCCGAACTGTGGCTCGACTTCGGGCCGCTGGGGATGGGCGGCGGGCTGCTGGCGATGGGCTACGCGTCGGCGCGGGTCGACCGCCGCTACGCGAAGCGGGCCACTCGGCGGTCGCCGCCGGGCAGCCTGATCTCGGTGGTGGTCCCGCTGGTCGCGGGCTACTCCTTCATCCTGCTCCGGGGCCCCCTGCTCCAGGCGTCGGGGCGGGTCGCGATCGCCGCCCTGTGCCTCTGGCTGGTCGCCACGTACCGCCAGGACCGCGCCACGACCCTCCGCTGACGCGCCCCGCACCGCCCCGCAACGGGTGCGGCGCCGCTGCCGGGGCTCCGCCCCGGACCCCGCGCCTCAAACGCCGGCGGGGCTGGATTTCGCTCCTGTGGTCCGCTTGGTGCGGGTCAGGCCGCTGCGGCGGCCGGCCGGGTCTCGTCCTGCGGAGTGGCGGCGTCGAGGCGGGCGGCTCGGTACCAGGCCGCCGCGGCCTTGAGGGTGGAGCCGGCCGCCAGGCCCCAGGCGGCGCCCAGGGCGCCGCCGAGCACGTACCCGCCCAGGAGCAGCCCCACCGACAGGAGGGAGAAGACCACCTGCAGGGAGAGGGTGGACTTCGGGGCCAGCACCCGCAGGGTGAGGAGGGCGGCCGTGCCGAGCCCCATCACCGCGTACTGCGCCCCCGTCGCCGGCAGCAGCGCGGACGCCGCCGTCCAGGTGTCGCCCAGGAGTTCGCGGCCCAGGTGGTCCGGGAGGAGGGAGAGGGCCGTGGCCCAGGCCGCGGCGACCGCCGCCAGCAGTGCGCCCAGCAGGGCCGTCGCCCGGATCGTGGCCCGCTTGCCGCCGAGGCGCCCGAGCACCGGCGGCCCGAAGGAGTTCGCCGAGTTGAACAGCACGTTCAGCGGGCCGGACAACGTGGTCGCACCCCGCAGTGCGCCGACCGCGAGCGGCGTCGCGAAGACGCCCAGGCCCAGCACGGCGAGCTGGCTGGAGCCGTTGCCCACCGCGAACTCGACCACGAACCGCTGCCCGAGGTGCCCCCGCCGCAGGTACGGCCGCAGATCGGCGCGGGAACCGCGTACGTACGGCCGCAGCAGCCACAGCCCGGCCCCCAGCGCGGGCAGCGCGGAGAGCCCCCAGACCAGCACCAGCCGCCCCGCGGACGCGCCGGCGGGCTGCACGGCCAGCGCCGCGACCACGCACACCAGCCGCAACCCGTCGGCGGCCAGCGCCCGTTCGGGGGCCCGCAGCGCGGAGAAGCAGTACCGCAGCCCGTCCTGCACCAGGACCAACGGCAGGACGAGGCCCAGCGCCAGGAAGGCCCGCCCCGTGGCCCCGGGGAGCACCAGGCCCACGAGGGCCAGCACCGCACCGGCCACCGCCGAGGCCGCGCCGGTGAAGGCGGCCGCCGACCGGCAGACCGCGCCCAGCCGTTCGGCCCCGCCCTTCTCCAGGACCAGGCTCTGGCCGACGTAGGCCATGTTCAGTCCGAGGAGCACGCTGAAGGCCACGTACACCATCGAGAAGTCGGCGAAGCCGGACGCCGAGGACAGCCGGGCGGCCAGCACCAGCACCAGGATGTTCGTGGCGCTGGACGCCGCCTGGTCGAGGACCGACGCGACCGCCGCGAGGCCGCGCCGGCTCACCGCCTGCCCATGCGTACGGTCCGCAGCGCGACCGTGTCCGTACCGTCGCCCGGGATGTGCTGCTCGGCCGCGGCGACCTCGTAGGGGATCGGCTGCGGCGCGGACCGCGTCGGCGCGGACGGCGGCGGACCGCCGGCCTCCGGACCGCCGCGGCCGCCCTTGCCGCGGCCGCGCTTCTCGCCGGGCAGCGGCGCGTGCAGCACCGCGCCCAGCACGGTACCGCCGGCGCCGCTGATCAGTTCGCGGATCCGCGACAGGTCGCTGCGGTGCACGGCGCGCGGGTCGCACACCACCAGGACGCCGTCGACGCGGTCCACGAGGGCGAGGGCGTCGGCGTACGAGAGCACGGGCGGCGCGAGCACGACGACGGTGGAGTTGGGGGAGTCGGCCTCGGAGATCAGCCGGGTGGCGCGCGGGGAGGTCAGCGCGCGGGCGACGTTGCGCACCCGCTCGCCCGGGATCAGGTCGAAGGCGCCGGACTCGCCCGCGTCCACGACCAGTTGGCGCCCGTCGGGCCACTCGGTGTCCGCGTGCTGCGCCGGGCGCTTGCCGGTGTCCGGGCCGCCGCCGGACTGGCTCCAGCGGGGCCGGGCGCCGGCGTCGGTCGGCAGCTGGCTGGCCAGCACCGGGGTGCGCAGGTCGGCCTCGATGAGCAGGACGTCCTTGCCGGTCTCCGCGAAGGAGGCGCCGAGGTTCACGGCGACCGCGGCGGCCGTCTCGCTGCTGCCGCGCGGGGCGACGACGAGCAGCCGGCGCCGGTCGGCGAAGCGGGAGTCGTAGGCGAGCCGGAACGCCACCGAGCGGTACTCCTCCGCCAGCCGTGGGTCGGCCTCCCCGGCCGCGAGGATCGGCCCGCCGCCCGTCTTGTCCCGCGGCAGGTAGCCGAGTACGGGCGCGCGCAGGGCCCGCGCCACATCGCCCTCGGAGCGCGGCGCCGGGTCGAAGACGAGCCGGACCCAGGCGGCGAGCAGGCCGAGGGCCAGGCCCACGGCCGCGCCGAGCGCAAGCGACATGGGGATGCCGGGGCCGTCGGGCGAGTGGGGCGGGGTCGCGGCGCTGGTGACCCGGCCCGGGGTCATGTCCAGGGTCTCCAGCTTGGTGATCTTGGTGTTGTAGCCGCCGACCTCGCTCTGGAGGTCGGTCTTGGTGGAGGTGGCGGCGTCGCGCGGGGCGCCGGCCGGCATCCGGGCGATCTCCTTGGTGAGCTCGTCGAGCTGCTTGGCGATCGGGTCGCGCTGGTCCTTGTAGCCCTTGACCATCTTGTCGCGGGTGGCGTCGAGGGCCTCCTGCCGCTTGAGCAGGTAGGCCTCGGTCAGGGCGTTGGCGCGCTTGGCGGCCTCCTGGGGGGAGTCCGCGGTGTAGGTGAAGCGGAGCACCATCGTCTGCGGCGGGTTGGTGACCTGGAGCCCGCTGCGCAGGGCGGCGAAGTCGGAGGGGCCGACACCGAGCTTCTTCGCGGCCTCGTTGGCTATGGAGGAGCTGAGCGCGACCTGCCGCTCCGAGCCGATGTTGATCGCCTTGTCGGGGGCGAGGCTCGGGTTGAAGGGGTCGTCGGTGGGCGCGCGCAGGACGACGTCGGTGGTCGCGACGTAGGTGTCGGCCGTGGAGATGCCCAGGTAGACGCCGCCCAGCAGGCCGATCCCGATGCCGGCGCCGATGAGCCTGCGGTAGCGCAGGAGCTGGCGGAACTGGTCTCTGAGGAGGTCGGGTTCGTCGTCGGCCGGTGCCGCTGCGGGGCGGTTCGTCTCGATCACGGGCGGGGACCCCCAAGTGCCTCGTCCATCAGTGCGTCGATGCGGGCCAGGCCCGCTTCGCGGCTCAGGTGGGCCGCGACGTGGCGGGGCCCGGCCGCTCCGAGCGCGTCCGCGCCCTCCGGGTCCTCGGCCAGGGCCCGTACGGCCTTCAGTAGGGCCTCGGGGTCCTCCGGCGGTACGAGCACCCCCGCGCCCGAGCGCTCCACCTCCTGGGCGGTTCCGCCCTCCGCCGCCACGGAGGCGACGACGGGCCGGCCGGCCTGGAAGTAGGAGGTGAGCTTGGACGGCACGCTCATGTCCATCACCGCCGCGTGCTGCGTGACCGCGAGCACGTCCGCCGCCGCGAGGATATCGGGGAACTCGCCGTCGGCGGCAGGGGGGATGATGTCTAGGTTGGGCACGTCGGCCGCGAGCTCGGCGAGGGCGGAGCGCTGGCTGCCGTCGCCCATGAGGACGAAGCGGACCTCGGGCTCCAGGCGGGCGGCCTCCACGAGGACCTCCAGGCCCTGCTTCAGGCCCATGTTGCCGGAGTGCAGGACCACCGTCTGGTCCGGGGCCCAGCCGAGGTGGCGGCGGGTCTCGCCGCGCGGTGTGGTGGGCACGGCCACGTGGGACCAGTTGGGGACGAGGCGGATCCGGCCGGGGTCCACGCCCATGCCGACGACCCGGTCCACGAAGGTCTCGTGGATGACGCCGACGAGCGTGGCCCGCTTGAGGGCGTACGCCTCGGCGCGGCCGGCTATCGCGGCCGCCTTGTCGCCGCCGCTTATGCCGCTCTGCGCGGCGGCGGCGCCCATCAGGTCCTGGACGACCGGGACGTAGGGGACCTTCCACCGTGCCGCGAGCCTGGCGGCGAGCACGCCGCCCGCCAGGCTGGGCATCTGGGCGAGGACGGCGTCCGGCTTCGGCATCCGGGGCGGGGCCACGGCGCCGTGCAGCAGAATCGATCCTTCGAACATGGCCCGCTTCACGGCGGTCTGGCGCGGCGGCACGGTGTGCGCACGCCGGTGCACGGTGACCCCCGCGCGCTGTTCCGTGCGCCGGAGCGCCCCCTTGTACTCCGGTTCGAGCGACCACGCCGGGTAGTGCGGCATGCCGGCGAGGACGTGGGTCTCGTGGCCGAGATCCGCCCAATGCTCCGCGATCTGGGTGGCGTACGGCCCGATCCCCGCGTGCTCCGGAGCGTAATTGGTGGAAACCAGCAGCAGGCGCCGGTGACCGGATCTGGACACTGAGCGTCCCCTTCTCCCCTGGATGATGCGCACGTCACCCTATTCGTTCACCGGCATGGTGCGGAACGTGCACGCTATTGTCTGCTAATCCGCCGCACCGGGGGGTGCGGCTGCTGGGGGTAACAGATGACGGAGCGGGACATGTCGGACCTTGGCGCGCCCGCGCGGACGGGCGCGCAGCGGGCGTACAGAATCGGCTACGCGCCGGGCGCGTACGACCTCTTCCACATCGGGCACCTCAACATCCTTCGGCACGCCCGCAGTCAGTGCGACTACCTGGTGGCCGGAGTGGTCTCCGACGAGATGGCCGAGCTCGCCAAGGGCCGGCGCCCGATGATCCCGCTGGTCGAACGCCTCGAAATCGTGCGCAGCGTGAAGTACGTCGACGCCGCCTTCGTCGAGACGGTCCCCGACAAGGTGGAGACCTGGCGGCAGGTCCGCTTCGACGTCATCTTCAAGGGCGACGACTGGCGGGGCACCCCCAAGGGAGACAAGCTGGAGAAGGACTTCGCCGCCCACGGGGTCGACGTCGTCTACTTCCCCTACACCGTGCACACGTCCAGCACCCAGCTGCGCCGGGCGCTGGACGCGCTCGCGGAACCGCTCGCCCCGGCGGACGGGCCGCTCACCGCGGAACGGCGCTGAGCTCCCGGAACCACTTCGCGAGGAACGCCACCAGGAACAGGGCGGCGACCACCCCGAAGCCGGCGTAGGCCCAGCGGAACAGCGTCCCGCCGCCGAGGAGCAGGAACACCCCGCAGAACACCCCGTAGTCCACGGGCAGCAGCGCCACCGCGCGCACGGTCGAGGGCGCCGCGGCGGGGCTTCCGGGGGCCGCCTTCGGCTTGAGCTTCTCGGTCAGCAGCCCGCCGAAGAAGGTGACGACCGCCGCCAGTTGGAAGCCGAGCGGCACCAGGAGCCAGCCGTGCGCCTGCGTCCCGTAGGCGTCCGGGAAGCGGTAGAAGGCGATCAGCACGCAGGTGTGCAGCGCGGTCAGCTTGGCGCAGTCCACGACGTGGTCGAGCCACTCGCCCGCCGGGCTGCCGCCCCCGCGCAGCCGGGCCAGCTGTCCGTCGGCCGAGTCGAACGCGAACCCGACGGCGAGCGCCGCCCACACGGCGAGCCCCAGCCCCCACGACGGCGCGGCCAGCGCGACCGCGGCCACGGCGGCGAAGCTGAAGGCGGCGCTGACCAGCGTCACCTGGTTCGGCGTGAGCCCGAGCGCGTACGACCCCGCGGCCAGGAACCGCCCGGCAGGCCGGTTGACGAACCGGGAGTAGAGCGAGACGCCCTTCGCCGACTTCTGCGCCCCGCGCAGCTCCCGCAGCGCCGTACCGACACTCGCCATGCGTGCCCCTGTTCGTGTGTTCGTGTGCTCATGTGTTCGCAGGAAGGCCACATCATTGCAGGCCCGCGGACACCACCACCCGCAGCAGCACCACCGAGCGCGCCGGGACCGTCAGCGTCTCCCCGCCCCGGTGCCGGGTGCCCGGGGGCGTGGCCTGGTCCTCCCGCGAGGTGTCCAGGACGAGTTCGTACGCCTCGGCCCAGGGCGCACCCGGCAGCAGCCACGCCACCGGCCGGTCCCCGGTGTGCAGCACGGCCAGGAAACTGTCGTCCACCACCTGCCGGCCCCGCTCGTCCCGGCCCGGAATGTCCCGCCCGGACAGGTACATGCCCAGCGAGGCGGCCGGCGCGTACCAGTCCCGCTCCGTCATCTCCGCGCCCGCCGGGGTGAACCAGGCCAGGTCCCGCAGGCCGTCCGCACCCTGGGGTCGGCCCGAGAAGAAGGCCCGCCGGCGCAGCACCGGATGGGCCTGGCGCAGCGAGATCAGCCGCGCCGTCAGCGCGAACAGCTCCCGCCACGCCGGGTCCTCCAGCAGCCGCCAGTCCACCCAGCCCGTCTCGTTGTCCTGGCAGTACGCGTTGTTGTTGCCGCCCTGGGTGCGCCCGAACTCGTCCCCCGCCACGAGCATCGGCACGCCCGTGGACAGCAGGAGGGTCGTGAGCAGGTTGCGCAGCTGACGGCGCCGCAGCACCCCGATCCGCGGGTCGTCGCTCTCGCCCTCCGCCCCGCAGTTCCACGACCGGTTGTCATTGGTCCCGTCCCGGCCCGCCTCCCCGTTCGCCTCGTTGTGCTTGCGCTCGTAGCTGACCAGGTCCCGCAGCGTGAACCCGTCGTGCGCCGTCACGAAGTTCACCGAGGCGTACGGCCGCCGCCCGCCCCACGCGTACAGGTCGCTCGACCCCGACAGCCGGTACCCCAGATCCCGTACGTCGGGCAGCGCGCCCCGCCAGAAGTCCCGTACGGCGTCCCGGTACCGGTCGTTCCACTCCGTCCACAGCGGCGGGAAGGCCCCCACCTGATAGCCGCCCGAGCCCACGTCCCACGGCTCCGCGATCAGCTTGACCCGCCGCAGCACCGGGTCCTGGGCGATGACCGCGAGGAACGGCGACAGCATGTCCACGTCGTGCATCGAGCGGGCCAGCGCCGCCGCCAGGTCGAAGCGGAAGCCGTCCACCCCCATCTCGGTGACCCAGTAGCGCAGCGAGTCCGTGATGAGGCGCAGCACGTGCGGGCGACCGGCGTGCAGGGTGTTCCCGCAGCCCGTGTAGTCGGCGTAGCGGCGCTGGTCCGACTGGAGCCG
This sequence comes from Streptomyces sp. NPDC057010, assembly GCF_042673805.1. Classification (NCBI taxonomy): domain Bacteria; kingdom Bacillati; phylum Actinomycetota; class Actinomycetes; order Kitasatosporales; family Streptomycetaceae; genus Streptomyces; species Streptomyces sp. NPDC057010. The sequence continues at coordinate 129,644 of NZ_JBHUSC010000011.1, forward strand.
GTAGTACCCCCGGTTGTCGATCCCGCGCAGCGACAGCGTCGGGCCGAGCTCGCCGGCCTCCGCCGTGTGGTTGTAGACCACGTCGAGGATCACCTCGATGCCGGCCGCGTGCAGGGCGCGCACCATCCGCTTGAACTCCCCGACCTGCTGCCCGGCGGTGCCGCTCGCCGAGTAGCCCGCGTGCGGGGCGAAGTAGCCGATCGAGTTGTAGCCCCAGTAGTTGCGCAGGCCCCGGCGCAGCAGGTGGTCCTCGTGCGCGAACTGGTGCACCGGCAGCAGCTCGACGGCCGTCACGCCCAGCTTCACCAGGTGCTCGACCGCCGCCGGATGGGCGAGGCCCGCGTACGTGCCGCGCAGCTCCTCGGGAACACCCGGATGGCGCATCGTGAAGCCGCGCACGTGCAGCTCGTAGATCACCGAATCGGCCCACGGGGTCTTCGGCCGGACGTCGTCCGCCCAGTCGTCGTCATCGTGGACGACGACCCCCTTGGGGACGAAGGGGGCCGAATCCCGGTCGTCGCGCACGGTGTCGGCGATGTACTGCTGCGGCCAGTCGCGGACGTGCCCGTAGACCTCCGGCGGCAGGGCGAAGTCGCCGTCCACGGCCCGGGCGTACGGGTCCAGCAGCAGCTTCGCCGGGTTGTGGCGCACGCCCGTCCAGGGATCCCAGCGGCCGTGCACGCGAAATCCGTAGCGCTGCCCGGGGCGCACGCCCGGCACGAAGCCGTGCCAGATCTCGTGCGTGAGCTCCGTCAGGGAGCAGCGGGTCTCCGCCCCGCCCTCGTCGAAGAGGCACAGCTCCACCGCCTCGGCGCCCTGGGCCCACAGCGCGAAGTTGGTGCCCGGCGTCCCGTCGGGGCCGTGGTGGAAGCGCGCCCCGAGGGGATGCGAGGATCCCGGCCACACCGGTGGGCCCGGGCGCGCGGAGGCACGTAAAACCTGCCCTCTGACCTGGCCGTTCGGCTGCCCGTTCGGCTGCCCGTCGGGCCTGCCGTCCGGCCGCCCGTCCGGCCGCCCGTACGGCCTGCCGTCGGGCCGGTCGTCGGTCTGCGGCACGGGCGCGGCCCGGCCGCCCCGCACCACGCCGGCGGCGTTCCCGCCGTTCCCGACGGCTTCCACCGCCTCTTCCTGCTCGGCTGCGCTCGACACTGCCCGCCTCCACGGCTCCTGGGTACCTGCGGGGGAGGCGAGTGCGGCCCCGGCGTCCCGGCCAGGGCCCGCCCCCGTCTGGTCCTTCCCACTGTTCTGCCCGGACTGTTCTCCCCGGAACGTGCGTCCCGCTCACGTTTCCCCCGGAGGGCCCCCGTCGTTGGAGGGATCGTGACACTTCTGACGAGGCGGGCAGGGGCGGGCTTGGCCGCCGTGGCGGTGTGGGCGGGCCTGCTCGGCGGCCTGGCCGGATGCACCGAGGGGGGCCGGTCGCCGGTCGAGATCGAGCTCCCCGGCAAACCCCGCTCCCCGGACGAGGCCATCCGGATCACCCCCGACGACAACGCCAAGGGGGTCCCGGCCGACGGACGGCTCATGGTCACCGTGCCCGAGGGCCGGCTGGAGCGGGTCGTGGTCACCAAGGTGGAGGACGCGCAGGAGGAGAAGGTCCCCGGCGCCATCGCCGAGGACGGGCTCAGTTGGAGCCCCGACGAGTCGGCCGGCCGGCTCGCCCTCGCCGCCAAGTACACCGTGGACGCCGTCGCCCTCGACGGGCACAACCGCCGGCAGGCCCGGCACACCACCTTCACCACCTACGTTCCCGAGGAGCGGTTCATCGGCTACTTCAAGCCCGAGCACCGCTCGACCGTCGGCACCGGCATGATCGTCTCCTTCAACTTCAGCCGGCCCATCGAGCGCCGCGCCGAGGTGGAGCGGGCCATCACCGTCACCTCCGACCCGCCCGTCCAGGTCGTCGGTCACTGGTTCGGCAAGGAGCGGCTCGACTTGCGGCCCAAGGAGTACTGGAAGGCAGGCACCGAGGTCACCGTGAAGGTCAACCTCCGCGACGTCGAGGGCGCGCCCGGTTCGTACGGGATCCAGGCCAAGACGGTCACCTTCACCGTCGGGCGGTCCCAGATCTCCACCGTGGACGCGACCGCGCACACCATGGAGGTCCGCCGGGACGGGGAGCTGCTGTCGACCGTGCCCATCAGCGCCGGTGCGCCCAAGACCACCACCTACAACGGGAAGATGGTGGTGATGGAGATGTTCGACGTCACCCGGATGAACGGCCAGACCGTGGGCTTCGGCGGCGAGTACGACATCCCCGACGTCCCGCACGCCATGCGGCTCACCTCCTCCGGGACCTTCCTCCACGGGAACTACTGGCTCAGCCCCGACACCTTCGGCAAGAGCAACATGAGCCACGGGTGCGTGGGCCTGCGCGACGACAAGGGCGGCGGCTCGGACACCCCGGCGGGCTGGTTCTTCGACCGGACCCTGGTCGGGGACGTGGTGGAGGTCGTGAACTCGCAGGACAAGACGGTGGCCCCCAACAACGGTCTGGGCGGGTGGAACATGTCCTGGGCCGACTGGGTCGCCGGGTCCGCCATCGCCTGACCGTCACGCGTGACCGGGCCGGCGCCGGCGGCCGGCCCCCGCACTTGGGACGGAACGGTGACAAGACCGTGTTTTTTCGTAGTGTCCCCATGTGATTACCTGTCGACAAGCGCGCGACTGCCCGCGCGCGGGGGACATGGGGAGAACACGAGTGAACCTGCAGCCGATACGCGGCCGAGCCCGCACCGGCCTGCCGGCCCTTCTGCTGGGGGCGGCCCTGCTGCTGACCACCGCGTGCAGCGGTGGCGGAGGAGGCAACAGCAGTGGCAGCGGCGGCGACAACGCCGGGGGCGGTGCCGCGAAGCCGGGCACCGAGGCGTCGAAGGCCGTCGTCAACGTCAAGCCGGACGACGGGTCCAAGGAGGTCGCCACCAGCGGCATCCTGAAGGTGACCAGCACCGGCGGAAAGCTCACCACGGTGACCGTCGCCGACACCAAGGGCAACGCGGTCGAGGGCAAGATCGCCGCCGACGGCGCGAGCTGGGAGCCCGCCCGCAACCTGGCCTCCGCCACCGAGTACAAGGTGCACGCGGTCGCCAAGGACGAGGCCGGGCGGGAGTCCGCCAAGGACACCACGTTCACCACGCTCACCCCGCAGAACACCTTCGTCGGGCACTACACGCCCGAGGACGGCGAGACCGTCGGCGTGGGCATGCCCGTCTCCATCAACTTCACCCGCGGCATCACCAACACCGAGGCCGTCGAGAAGGCCATCACGGTGACGGCCGAGCCGTCCGTCCCCGTCGAGGGCCACTGGTTCGGCAACGACCGCCTCGACTTCCGCCCCGAGAAGTACTGGGCCGCGGGCACCAAGGTCACCGTGAAGCTCGCCCTCGACGGGGTCGAGGGCCGCCCCGGCGTCTACGGCAAGCAGACCCGTACGGTCACCTTCACCATCGGCCGCTCCCAGGTCTCCACCGTCGACGCGAGCGCGCACACCATGGAGGTCGTCCGCGACGGCCAGGTGCTCAAGAACCTCCCCATCACCGCGGGCGCCCCGTCGACGACCACCTACAACGGCCAGATGGTCATCAGCGAGAAGTACAAGGTCACGCGGATGAACGGCGCGACCGTCGGCTTCGGCGGCGAGTACGACATCTCCGACGTCCCGCACGCCATGCGGCTGTCGAACTCGGGCACCTTCGTCCACGGCAACTACTGGGCCTCCTCCGGCACGTTCGGCTCGGAGAACGTCAGCCACGGCTGCGTCGGCCTGAAGGACGTCCGCGGCGCCGGCGACGGCAACCAGCCCGCCGCCTGGTTCTTCGACGAGTCCCTGATCGGCGACGTGGTCGTCGTGAAGAACTCCAAGGACAAGCAGATCGCCCCGGACAACGGCCTCAACGGCTGGAACATGGACTGGGCGGAGTGGATCAAGTAGTCCCGTCCGTCGCGTAGCCCAGGTGGCCCGGTGCTGTGACCCACAGCACCGGGCCACCTTCGGTTAACCGGCGCTAACCTTCCCCGTATGACCATCTCTCTCGAAGTCTCCGAAGGCGTCGGCACCATCCGCCTGGACCGGCCGCCCATGAACGCCCTGGACATCGCCACCCAGGACCGGCTGCGCGAGCTCGCGGCGGAGGCGACCGACCGGGCCGACGTCCGCGCGGTCATCCTCTACGGCGGCGAGAAGGTGTTCGCGGCGGGCGCGGACATCAAGGAGATGCAGGTGATGGACCACGCGGCGATGGTCGCCCGGTCCCGCGCCCTGCAGGACGCCTTCACCGCCGTGGCCCGCATCCCCAAGCCCGTCGTCGCGGCCGTCACCGGCTACGCGCTGGGCGGCGGTTGCGAGCTCGCGCTGTGCGCCGACTACCGGATCGCCGCCGACAACGCGAAGCTCGGCCAGCCCGAGATCCTGCTCGGCCTGATCCCGGGCGCCGGCGGCACCCAGCGGCTGTCCCGGCTGATCGGCCCGTCCAAGGCCAAGGACCTGATCTTCACCGGGCGCATGGTCAAGGCCGACGAGGCGCTCACCCTGGGCCTGGTCGACCGGGTCGTCCCCGCCGCCGAGGTGTACGAGCAGGCGCACGCCTGGGCCGCGAAGCTGGCGCAGGGGCCGGCGATCGCGCTGCGCGCCGCCAAGGAGTGCGTGGACGCGGGCCTGGAGGCGGACATCGACACCGGCCTCACCATCGAACGCAACTGGTTCGCGGGCCTGTTCGCCACCGAGGACCGCGAGCGCGGCATGCGCAGCTTCGTCGAGGAGGGCCCGGGCAAGGCCAAGTTCCTCTAGCGGGAGCCCCGTTCGGGGCCCGTCCGGGCCCCGTCCGGGCCCCGTCCTCCCTGCGGGTGGATTAGCCAGGGCTTAAGGCAACCTTAAGCGCGATCCGTGATCGACTCACGGTGATCGTCACGATGCGCTACGTAACAGCAGGTCAATTGCGGTATACCCACCCTCCCGTTGCCTTCCGCATATGACAGGACACCCTCTCGGAATCCTTGATCCCGGAGGGTGTTTTCCTGCGGAACGGCCCGGAGGGGCGGGCGGGCCGTCCATGATGGGTGCATGGCGGGCCTGGAGGGTGTGGAACAGCCGCGGCAGCGCAGCAGCGCTTCGGCCGTACGGCTCACGGCGGCACTTGAGGACGAACAGGGCATCAAGGCGCTGGAGTTGCACGGGAACCCGGCCGAGGCGGAAGTGACGCTGCCGTCCCTGCCCGAGTCGGCCGGCACCGCGCGCAGGCTCACCCAGTGCGTGGTGATCCGCCTCTGGGGCCTCTCCCCGCAGATCGCCGAGCACGCCGTCCTGTTGGTCTCCGAGCTCGTCGGCAACGCGGTCCGGCACACCGGCGCCCGTTCCTTCGGCTTACGGATGCTGCGGCGGCGCGGCTGGATCCGGGTCGAGGTGCGCGATCCCTCGCGCGGGCTGCCGTGTCTGATGCCGGTCCACGAGCTGGACACCACCGGCCGGGGGCTCTTCCTCGTCGACAAGCTCTCCGACCGCTGGGGCGCCGACCTGCTGCCGCGCGGAAAGATCACCTGGTTCGAGATGCGGGTCGCGGACCGCCAGAGCGGCTGAACCCGGAACCGGAGCGGAAATGCCTGAAGCCCCCGGGGCGCCGTGGTGGGGCGGTGCGGGGGCTTCATGGGTGTGCCGAGGATCAAAGGGGGTGTGTGATCCTCGGCAGGGCGACTTCGCTCGGGTCAATGGGAAGCCGTGGTTCCGACTATGGCAGACGAGGCCCCAAACGCCAAAAGTCCCTACTCGGACATAAGTGTGCAAATAGTAAGAGTTTCGCGCTAAATCCTAGGTGAGGTGGGCCACTCGCCTCACAATCAATGAACAACGGGCGACCGCTGTGCGTAATTCGTTGATCAGATAGCGGACAGGCTCGTCTCGGCCCCCATCTCGGCGAACGTCCCGAATTGGGTCAATCATTACCTTCCGGGTCTACCGGCCCTTAAATGGGCAGGTGCTCTCACATCCAGGCCGCCGGGCGGCCCTGCGCGCGGCCGGTCTCGGGGTGGCAGGCGCCGCCACGGCGGGCCTCACCGCCGCCTGCGGAACGGGCCGCCCCGGTACCGCGCCCACCGCCCCGCCCCCGGGTCCGGCCAAACCGGCCCGCCCGGCGCAGGCGGCCCCGGCCCTCCCGCGCCGCTTCCCCGGCCAGCCCGTCGAGATCGGCCACGGCCCGCGCGACCGCCCCCGGGTCGCCCTCACCTTCCACGGCAACGGGGACCCCGCCATCGCCCGGGCGGTGCTGGCCGAGGTGGAAAGGGCGGGCGCGCGGGTCACCGTACTGGCGATCGGCAGCTGGCTCGACGCCCACCCGGAGATGGCCCGCCGGGTCCTCGACGGCGGCCACGAGCTCGGCAACCACACCCAGCGCCACCTCGCGATCAACGCCCTGCCCGAGGCGGAGGCGTACGCCGAGATCACCGGCTGCGCCCAGCGGCTCAAGCGCCTGACGGGATCCATCGGCACCTGGTTCCGGCCCTCGCAGACCCAGTACGCGTCCCCGCTCGTCCAGAGGCTGGCCCAGCGGGCCGGCTACCCGCACGTCCTCTCGTACGACGTGGACTCCCTCGACTTCACCTCGCCCGGCGCCGCGGCCGTCATCCGCACCGTCACCGGGACGATCCACGGCGGATCGGTGGTGAGCCTGCATTTCGGCTACGCGGACACGGTCGACGCGATGCCACCCCTCCTCGAAGAACTCGCGCGCCGCAAGCTGCGCGCGGTGACCACCACGGAGCTGCTGACGCCATGAAGACCACCCGCCTTCCCCGGAAGGCCACCGTGCTGCTGGCCGGTCTGGTCCTCGCCGCCCTGGCCGGCTGCGGATCGGCCGACAAGGGACCCGCCGAGGCGCTCGGCACCAAGGGCCCGGCCAAGCCCGCCAAGGCCGTTCCGGCCGCCCCGCCGGGTCTGGCCGGCATGCCCCCGCTCCTCGACCCCCACGACGTCTACGCGGCGGACCGCCCGAACAAGCTCTCCCCGGTGGTCAAGGACTTCCCCTCGCGCGTCTACGTGCCCAACACCAACTCCAACACGGTGTCCGTCATCGACCCGGCGACCTACCAGGTCATCGACACGATCCCGGTCGGCGTCCAGCCCCAGCACGTGGTCCCCTCCTGGGACATGAAGACCCTGTGGGTCAACAACAACCGCGGCCACACGCTCACCCCGATCAACCCGGCCACCGGCGAGGCCGGACCGGCCGTCGAGGTGCACGACCCGTACAACCTGTACTTCACCCCGAACGGGAAGTACGCGGTCGTCATGGCCTCCATGGACAAAGAGCTGGTCTTCCGCGATCCGCACACTATGGACCGAGTGAAAACCGTCCCCGTGACCTGTTACGGCGTCAATCACGCGGACTTCTCCGCCGACGGCCGGTACTTCATCGTGAGTTGCGAGTTCTCCGGCGAACTGCTCAAGGTCGACACGGAGAAGATGGAGGTCATCGGTCAGCAGAAACTGCCGTTCGAGGGCGCCATGCCGCAGGACGTCAAGGTCTCCCCGGACGGAAAGACCTTCTACGTCGCGGACATGATGGCCGACGGCATGTGGGTGCTCAGCGGGGACAAGTTCGAGACCCCCAAGCTGCTGCCCACCGGCAAGGGCTGCCACGGCCTCTACGTGAGCCGCGACTCCAAGGAGATGTACGTCTCCAACCGGGGCGAGGGCAGCATCTCCGTCTTCGACTTCCCGCAGAACAAGCTGACCAAGAAGTGGGAGCTGCCCGACGGCGGCAGCCCCGACATGGGCGGCGTCTCCGCCGACGGCAAGGTGCTGTGGCTCTCGGGCCGCTACAACTCCGAGGTCTACGCGATCGACACCACCACCGGCAAGCAGCTCGCCCGGATCCCGGTGGGCGGCGGCCCGCACGGGCTCGCCGTGTACCCGCAGCCCGGCCGCTACTCGCTCGGCCACACCGGCATCTTCCGCTGAGCACGGCCGCTGAGCACGGCGGTGCCCCGGGAGCTCGCACAGCTCCCGGGGCACCGTCGTGTCATCACCAGGCGACCGGGAGCCGTTCCGGCAGCCGCTTGATGAAGCCCGTACGCCACACGAGGTTCTCCGCGGGAACGGCGAGGCGGAGCCCGGCCAGGCGCTCCACCAGCACCTCCAGGGCGATCTCGGCGTGCGCGCGGCCCAGCGCGGAGGCCGGGCAGAAGTGCCGGCCCGCGCCGAAGGCCAGATTGGCGTTCCTGCTCTCCCGCTCCAGGTCGAGCACGTCCGGGTTCTCGAAGGCCTCCGGGTCGAAGTTGGCCCCCTCCAGGAGCACGAGAACGAGCTCGCCCTCCTTCACCAGCACGTCGCCGACCTGCACGTCCGCCAGCGCGATGCGCGGCAGGCCGTCGCCGACCGACAGGTTCCAGCGCAGCAGCTCGTCGACCGCCTTGCCCATGCGCTCGGGGTGCTTGCGCAGGTACCCGATGAGCTCGGGCTTCTGCAGCAGCGCGAGGACCGCGAGGGTGAGGAAGGCCGACGTGGACACCGCGCCCGCCCCGAAGAGCGAGACGGCGACGGTCGCGAACATCTCGTCGGTCAGGTGCGCGGACTCCGGGTCCGCCTCCTTCAGCTCGGCGAACTTTCCGAGGAGCCCCGTACGCTCCTCGGCGGGCCGGGCGAGCTGGGCGCCCAGCTGTTCGACGAAGTAGCCGACGTCCTTGTACCAGTTGAGGGCCGAGTCGGCGAACGGCTCGCGTGCGGTCATGAATGCGACGTCCAGCCCCGACATCAGCCGGCGCCAGTCCTCGAAGGGGACTCCGAGCACCTGGCAGTGCAGCGCCGCCGAGAAGGGGTCGGCGAAGCCCGCCCGGAGGTCGGCCGGGCCCCCCTCGGCCACGAGCCGGTCGATGAGCTCGCCGGCCGTGGCGCGCAGCCAGTCCTGGAGCCCCTTCTGGCGGGGGTTGAGCGCCTTCATCACGGCGTTGCGCAGGCCCGCGCTGTTGATGTTGCCCATGTTGTTGACGACCTCGGGCGGGATCGTCAGCGCGTACTGGCGCGGGACGCCGGCGTTCGCCGTGTCCTTGAGGCTGAACCGCTCGTCCTCCAGCACCTGCTTGGCCAGCGCGTAGCTGCTCACCAGCCAGGCCGGGTCACCGGTGAGGGTGCGGACCTTGGCGACCGGGGCCTTCTCGCGGAGCCACGTGCACTCCTCCGGGAGCACGTCACCGCGCCGCGAGAGCGGGAAGTCGAGGAGGGGCTGCTCCTGCGTCCCCCGGCCCTCAAGCTGCTCGACGCTCATCGACGATCCCTTCGGTCGGTGCGTGGTTCACGTGGTTCACGGTGTTCGTGGTGCGGGTGCCGCTCCCGGGCCGGTCCGCGGCCTCGGGCCGGACGACGGCGTACGCCTGGTTGCGGGTCGCGCGCAGGCCCCCGCCGCGCGCGTAGAGGACGTCCGTCAGCGGCATCTTGACGTGGTAGGCCGCCACGGAGGACGGCACGTCGAGAATGCTCGGGGTGTCCACGAAGAACGGCAGCTCGGCCGCCATGTAGTCGAAACAGACCTGCAACTGTTCGTCCGTGATGGATTCACCTTCCGGCAACTTGGAGCCGACAAAATGCAAGGCCATCCTCTCGCAGCCCTTGCGGAATTCGTCGTCGGTCTCCAGGAAATGCAGTACGCGCCGGTGCAATAGTTGGTAAACGGGGTTCGCCTGGAACTCCGAAAGTGCCCTCACGCGGATTTCGGCCTGTGGAGGTCCTGATTCCTCCACGCCCTTGAGTATCCGCCGCCGCACCGCCTTGATCTCCTTCGTGGCACGCTTCTCCGCATGCTCCCGGGTGTAGCCGAAAGCGGCGAACATCCGGTCCACGTGGAGGTCTGCGTAGACGAAGTCGACCTGCGCGAAGCGGGTCGTGGCCCACTGGGCGAGACTGGCGATGCGCTCGGAGCTGAAGTAGCTGTTTCCGGGACTCACTCCGATGAGCACATGGTCGCCGTCTTCCCAGATATGGCGGCAGGTGCGGGTGAAGGGCAGAACTTCGAATGATGCGTCGGCTGTGATCGTCACCTGTGTGATCGCCCTTGTTGCCGCTTGTCCCTGGGAGCCCTGCGCTCCTGGTGTGGCGGCAATGCCGGTACGTTATGCCGTGATCCCGGAGCGTGACAAGTGGGGGCTGGATTTGTTGGCTGGAATTATCGCTTCCGCATCGCGGAAGGGGAATTTGGAATATCTATCAGCCGCTCGAACGGGACCCGGGGAGGGGGCGGCCGGGGGAGGCCGCTACCCTGAGCCGGTCAACAAGCACCAAGAAGGGGTGGACCCAGTGGCGGACATCGAGAGCGCACGGGCTACGTTCGACAAGTTCGACGTGAACGGTGACGGCTTCATCACGGCCGACGAGTACAGCGCGGCCATGAAGGCCATGGGTGACGCGTACGTCACCGCCGCGGTCGCGGACGCGGTGGTCGCCGCCAAGGACACCAACGGCGACAAGCTGCTGAGCTTCGACGAGTTCTGGGCCTCCCTGGACAAGTAACACCCCGCCACCCCGCCGCACGCCCCCTCCCCGCCCGACCTGCCGGGGCGGGGGCGCGGCCGGGCGTTCGCCCGGCAGCTCAGGACATGTCCTCGACCTCGGCGAGGGCCTCCTCCAGCCAGTGCAGCCAGAACGTCTCCAGGGCGATCCCGCCGTGCAGGACGAGCCGCCGCAGCCGGTCCTCGACGGCGTCGCGCTCCGCCGGGAAGTCCTTCTCCTCGATGGCCTCGTACTGCGCCAACTGGCGCCGGTGCAGCTCCAGGTGGCGCCGCAGCTCGGGCCCGAGCCCCTGCGGCCCCACGACGCCGGCCGCCCGGATCCGCAGCAGCAGCGGGTCGCGCATCGGCTTGGGGTCCTGGCTCTCGCCGACCCACCGGGCGAGCTCCGCGCTGCCGGCGGGCAGGACCTCGTACTCCTTCTTCTGCCCGCGCACGGGTGCCTCGCTGGGCAGCGCCCGGATCAGCCCGGCCTCCTCCAGGCGGCCGAGTTCGCGGTAGATCTGCTGGTGCGTCGCGGACCAGAAGTATCCGATCGACTTGTCGAACCGCCGGGTCAGCTCCAGCCCGGACGAGGGCTTCTCGAGCAGGGCGGTGAGGATGGCGTGGGGCAGCGACATGCCGCCATCCTAGGTAGGCGTTCCGTCCGGTGGTCAGCGCCAGCTGGACAGGGACTCCGGGCGGCGGGGGCCGGGGGCGCCGTCGGCCAGGAAGCCGTGGGCGCGCAGGAAGGCCGTCACCGCCGGGGACCACGCCTGGCGGAGGCCCGCCGAGGCCAGGAGCGCCGGGTCCGAGAGCAGGTCCGCGGCCGGCCCCGTGCGGATGCCGACCGGGGTGAGGACCGCCGCGTCGTCGGCCCAGCGGACCGCGAGGTCCACGTCGTGCGTGGCCATGACCACCGTGGTGCCCGCCGAGCGCAGTCCCGCCAGCACGTCCAGCAGCCGCTCCTGCCCGTCCGGGTCCAGCCCCGCCGTCGGCTCGTCCAGGATCAGCACCCGCGGGGCCATCGCCACCGCCCCCGCGATCGCCGCCCGCTTGCGCTGCCCGTAGGAGAGCAGGTGCGTCGGCCGGTCCCGCAGCCCCGCGATGTCCAGCGCGGCCAGCGCGGAATCGACCCGCTCGCGGACCTCCGCCACCGGCAGCCCCAGGTTCATCGGCCCGAAGGACACGTCCTGCTCCACCGAGGCCGCGAACAGCTGGTCGTCCGGGTCCTGGACCACCAGCTGCACCGCCGTCCGCAGCCGGGTCAGGCCGGCCCGGTCGTGGGTCACCGCCTCGCCGTCCAGCCGCAGCGCGCCCGAGCCCGGCCGCAGGCCCCCGCTCAGCAGCCGCATCAGCGTGGTCTTGCCGCTGCCGTTGCGGCCCAGCAGGACCAGCGCCCGGCCCTCGGCGATCCCGAAGTCCACCCCGGACAGCACGGCGGGCCCGTCCTCGTACGCGTAGCCCGCGCCCACCAGTTCCACCAACGGCCTCACAGGTACAGCTCCTTCAGTACGAGGGTCATGGCCACCAGGGCCGCCAGCAGCGCGCCGGACGCCGCGAGGAACCGCCAGGACAGCGCCGCCTCCGGTACGAGCACCCGCAGCGTGCCGTCGTAGCCGCGCCCGGCCAGGCCCGACTGGAGCCGCGCCGCGCGGTCGAAGGCCCGTACGAACGAGGTCGCGGCGAGCCCTGCCAGCGAACGCCACGCCGCGGCCCGGCCGGTGGTGCCCAGGCGGGCCGCCTGTGCCTGGCGGACGCGGGCGATCGAGTCGAGCAGCAGGAACCCGATCCGGTACATCACCAGGGCCACGTCCACCACCGGGGCCGGCACCCCAGCCCGCACCAGCCGCGGCAGCACGTCCGAGACCGGGGTGGTGAACGCGAACAGCAGCACGCCGAGGGAGGCCGCCGAGGTGCGCAGCAGCAGCTCCACAGCCTGCCGGGGCCCGTCGGGGGCCAGGGCGACGAACCCGTCGGGCCCGCCGACGGCGAACAGCAGCGGCAGCGCCCCGGTGAAGCAGAACCCGAGCGGGATCCGGAAGGCCCGCCACAGCTGCCGCCCGGCCACCCCGGCGGGCCCGAGGAGCACGGCGAGGGTGGCGGCGGCGACCAGCGGCCCGCCGGGCCACGGCGGCAGGCACACCGCGGTGACGGTCAGCCCGATGCCCAGCAGGGCCTTCTCCAGCGGGTGCCGGCGCCGCCAGCGGCCGGCGTGCGCCGCCGCGTCGATCGGCAGCACCCCTACGCCTCCGGCGCGGGGACGGCGGCCGACGCCGAACCCTCGGCCGCACCCGCGGCGGCAGCGGCAGCGGCGGCACCCTGACGGCGGCCCTTGCGGACGCCGAAGTAGTAGGCGAGCACGCCCGCGCCCAGGGCCGCCTGGAGGGCGAACAGCGCCGACTCCACCTCCCCGGACGGGGGCTCGTACAGCGGCGAGAACCACGGCTCGTAGTCGGGCTCCAGCTCGGTGATGGCCGACTCGGCCTGCGCGTCGGAGCCCGTGAACGGCTCCTCCTTGTCGTCACCCAGCCCCAGCGCGAGCGGGAGCACGGCCAGCGCCGCGACGAGGAGCAGCAGCAGCGTGTTGATCTTCGCGTTCCTGGACATCAGGCCGCCGCCTCCTGCTTCGACCCGGCCGGGGTGAGCTTCGCGACGCCGAGCCGGACCAGGTCCGACTTGCTGGACTGCATCAGCAGCCGCATCACGAGCACGGTCAGCAGGCCCTCGCTCACCGCGAGCGGGATCTGGGTCAGCGCGAAGATCTCGGCGAACTTCACGAGCGAGCCGGTGAACCCGGTGGCCGCGTCGGGGAAGGCCAGCGCCAGCTGGACGGAGGTGACGCAGTAGGTGACCAGGTCGGCGAAGAAGGCGCCGAAGAACACGGTCACGAGCAGCGGCACGCCGGTCTTGCGCAGCAGGCGGTAGACCCCGTAGCCCGCCCAGGGGCCGGCGATCGCCATGGAGAAGACGTTGGCGCCGAGGGTGGTGAGCCCGCCGTGGGCCAGCAGCAGTGCCTGGAAGAGCAGGGTGATCGTGCCGAGGACCGCCATGATCGGCGGCCGGAAGAGGATGGCCCCCAGTCCCGTCCCGGTGGGGTGGGAGCAGCTGCCCGTCACGGAGGGGATCTTCAGCGCGGACAGGACGAAGGTGAACGCGCCGGACGCTCCGAGCAGCAGCGTGCTCTCCGGGTTGGCCTTCACCTCACGGGTGAGGGCGCGCACGCCGTGTACGACGAAGGGAGCGGACGCGGCGCCCCAGGCGACCGCGTGCAAAGGGGGCAGAAACCCCTCGGCTATATGCATGAGTGGGGAGACCTCTCCAGCACCTCGTGGATGGACAACGCGCCCCGGCCGGTCTCCTGGCTCACGGGTGCTCATGCCCGGTCCCCGCCTTCCCGGGGCCGTGCGGTCTCCCGCGCGGGCCCAGTGGCTTCCCGCTGGGGAGTGGAGCCGGACTTCCCGATCACAGTGGCGAGGGCCGCACCGGTTTCCCACCGGTTTCCCGAACACCAAGGCCCGTTGACCCTAGTCGGCCGCGCGGACCGGTCACAACTCGGGCACGCGGCGCGGCCGGCCGGGCGGGCGTTCCCCGGACGGGCGCGGCCGGGTGGCGGCGCGGTCCCCACCCGCGGAGGCTGGGGGTGTGGCTGCCGACTACTCGTACCCGGACCTCACCGCCGTCTACGTGAACTGCACGCTCAAGCGCTCGCCGGAGACCAGCAACACCGAAGGCCTGATCGACAAGAGCCGCGCCGTCATGGAGTCGGCCGGCGTCCGGACCTCGCTCATCCGGGCCGTCGACCACGACATCGCCACGGGCGTCTGGCCGGACATGACCGACCACGGCTGGGAGAGCGACCAGTGGCCGGTCCTCTACAGCCGGATCATGGACGCCGACATCCTCGTGCTCTGCGGGCCGATCTGGCTCGGCGACAACAGCTCGGTGATGAAGCAGGTCATCGAGCGGCTCTACGCCTGCTCCTCGATCCTGAACGAGCAGGGTCAGTACGCCTATTACGGGCGCGTCGGCGGCGCGCTGATCACCGGCAACGAGGACGGCGTCAAACACTGCGCCATGAACATCCTCTACAGCCTCCAGCACCTCGGCTACGCGATCCCACCGCAGGCCGACGCGGGCTGGATCGGCGAGGCCGGACCCGGGCCCTCCTACCTCGACCCGGGCTCGGGCGGCCCCGAGAACGACTTCACCAACCGCAACACCACCTTCATGTCGTGGAACCTCATGCACCTGGCCGCCCTCCTCAAGCGGGCGGGCGGGATCCCGGCGCACGGCAACCAGCGTTCGCTGTGGGACGCCGGCTGCCGTTTCGACTTCCCCAACCCCGAGCACCGCTGACGGTGCTAGCAGCGGTTCAGGCGCGCGATGTCGATGACGAACCGCTCGGGGGAGTGCAGGACGAAGGTGCGGTAGTACGGAGTGGTGTCGAAGGCGGCGCCGAAGGTCACGTACCCCTCGAAGTCGCCGGTGAGGGCGAGGCCCTTGAGGACCGGCAGATGGATCCTGGCCAGCTTGGGGCCCTTGTAGACGGACCGGCCGGCGTCGTCGTGCGCGGCGGCCGGGTGGAAGCGGATCTGCAGGAAGGACTTCCCGGGCAGCGGTACGGGCTTGCCGGACCCGTCGTAGACCAGCCGGGGGACGGAGGTGACGGTGACCGGGGGCACGTGGCCCCGGAGGTCGATGACGATCCGGTCGAAGGCGGGGTGCCCGCCCCAGCGGGCGTTGACCACCAGTGCGGTCCGGGTCTGTGCCGGGGTGGTGGTGCCGGTGGTGGTCGTGGTGGCGGTGGCGGCCGGAGCGGCGAGCGCGAGTCCGGCGGTGAGCAGGACACCGGAGGCCAGGGCCACGATCCGGCGGAGATGCGTGTGGATCATGACGTCCCCTCGATTCACGAGAGACGGGGACTGGTACACAACAGGGGACGCCAGGACCGGAACCTTTGGTTCCGCCCCCTGCGTCCCCTGTCGCGGAGCTACCGGATCAGCACTCGATGACGTTGACCGCGAGGCCGCCGCGGGCCGTCTCCTTGTACTTGACCTTCATGTCGGCGCCGGTCTCCTTCATGGTCTTGATGACCTTGTCCAGGGAGACCTTGTGGCTGCCGTCGCCGCGCATCGCCATCTTCGCGGCGGTGACCGCCTTGACGGCCGCCATGCCGTTGCGCTCGATGCACGGGATCTGGACCAGGCCGCCGACCGGGTCGCAGGTCAGGCCCAGGTTGTGCTCCATGCCGATCTCGGCGGCGTTCTCGACCTGCTCCGGGGTGCCGCCCAGCACCTCGGCCAGGGCGCCGGCCGCCATCGAGCAGGCCGAGCCGACCTCGCCCTGGCAGCCGACCTCGGCGCCGGAGATCGAGGCGTTCTCCTTGAACAGCATGCCGATCGCGCCCGCGGCGAGGAGGAAGCGGACCACGCCGTCCTCGTCCGCGCCCGGCACGAAGTTCACGTAGTAGTGCAGGACCGCCGGCAGGACGCCCGCCGCGCCGTTGGTGGGGGCGGTGACGACGCGGCCGCCCGCCGCGTTCTCCTCGTTGACGGCCATCGCGTAGATCGTCGTCCACTCGCTGCGGTGCATCATCGGGTCGCCCTCGGTGCGCAGCTGGCGCGCCGTGGAGGCCGCCCGGCGCTTGACGCGCAGGCCGCCCGGGAGGATGCCCTCGCGGGACATGCCCCGGGAGACGCAAGACTGCATGACCCGCCAGATCTCCAGGAGGCCCTCGCGGATCTCCTCCTCGGTGCGCCAGGCCTTCTCGTTCTCCAGCATCAGGGAGGAGATCGACAGGCCGGTCTCGTTCGCGAGGCGCAGCATCTCGTCGCCGGAGCGGAAGGGGTACTTCAGCACGGTGTCGTCGAGCTTGATCCGGTCCTCGCCGACCGCGTCCTCGTCCACGACGAAACCGCCGCCTACCGAGTAGTAGGTCTTCTCCAGCAGCGGGGCGCCGGCGGCGTCGTACGCGAAGAGCGTCATTCCGTTCGCGTGGTACGGCAGCGAGCGGCGGCGGTGCAGGATCAGCTGGTTCGGCTCGTCGAAGGCGATCTCGTGCACGTCGCCTATCTCCGCGCCCAGCAGGCGCAGGCGGCCGCTCTTGCGGATGCGCTCGACCTCGTCGTCCGCCGTCTCCACGTTCACCGTGCGGGGGGAGTGGCCCTCCAGACCCAGCAGCACCGCCTTGGGGGTGCCGTGGCCGTGGCCCGTCGCCCCGAGGGAGCCGAACAGCTCGGCCCGGACGGAGGCCGTCTGGGCGAGTACGCCGTCCTTCTTCAGCCGCGTCACGAACATGCGTGCCGCGCGCATCGGGCCGACCGTGTGGGAGGAGGACGGGCCGATGCCGATGGAGAAGAGGTCGAAGACGGAGATGGCCACTGGCGGACTCCCTTGTCTGCTCGTGGGGTGGGAGGGGGCAGGAGAGGCGGTTTGTTCGGATTTTGTCCGACAGACGAGCTTAACGTGGCGAGGTGAACGGCTCGTCCGCGCTCGAAGATCCACCCGGGCCCTGGTCATGAGGAGGGCCCGGCCCTGTGCGGAACAAGGCCGGGCCCTTCCGAGCCGCTGCCTAGAGCGACGGGTACAGCGGGAACTTCGCGGCGAGCGCGGAGACGCGCGCCTTGAGGTCCGCGGCGTCGTAGGTCGGCTTGAGCGCCTGCGCAATGATCTCGGCGACCTCGGTGAAGGCCTCGGCGTCGAAACCGCGGGTGGCCAGGGCCGGCGTACCGATGCGCAGACCCGAGGTGACCATCGGCGGCCGCGGGTCGTTCGGGATGGCGTTGCGGTTGACCGTGATGCCGACCTCGTGGAGGCGGTCCTCGGCCTGCTGGCCGTCCAGCTCCGAGTTGCGCAGGTCGACCAGGACCAGGTGCACGTCGGTGCCGCCGGTGAGGACGTCCACGCCCACGGCCTTGACGTCGTCCTGGACCAGGCGCTCGGCGAGGATCTTCGCGCCGGCCAGGGTGCGCTCCTGGCGCTCCTTGAACTCGGGCGAGGCCGCGACCTTGAAGGAGACGGCCTTGGCCGCGATCACGTGCTCCAGCGGGCCGCCCTGCTGACCGGGGAAGACCGCGGAGTTGATCTTCTTGGCCAGCTCCTGCGTCGACAGGATGACACCGCCGCGCGGACCGCCGAGGGTCTTGTGCGTGGTGGTGGTGACGACGTGGGCGTGCGGCACCGGGTTCGGGTGCAGACCCGCGGCGACCAGGCCGGCGAAGTGCGCCATGTCGACCATCAGGTACGCGCCGACCTCGTCCGCGATGCGGCGGAAGGCGGCGAAGTCCAGCTGGCGCGGGTAGGCGGACCAGCCGGCGACGATCAGCTGCGGCTTGGACTCCTTGGCGAGGCGCTCGACCTCGGCCATGTCGACCTCGCCGGTCTCGTCGACGTGATACGGGACCACGTTGTAGAGCTTGCCGGAGAAGTTGATCTTCATGCCGTGGGTCAGGTGACCGCCGTGGGCCAGGTTCAGGCCCATGATCGTGTCGCCCGGCTTCAGCAGCGCGAACATCGCGGCGGCGTTCGCCTGCGCACCCGAGTGCGGCTGGACGTTCGCGGCCTCGGCGCCGAACAGCGCCTTGATGCGGTCGATCGCGATCTGCTCGACCACGTCGACGTGCTCGCAGCCGCCGTAGTAACGGCGGCCCGGGTAGCCCTCGGCGTACTTGTTGGTCAGGACCGAACCCTGGGCCTCCATGACGGCGACCGGAGCGAAGTTCTCCGACGCGATCATTTCGAGGGTCGACTGCTGGCGCACGAGTTCGGCGTCGACGGCGGCGGCGACGTCCGGGTCGAGCTCGTGGAGAGGGGTGTTCAGCACAGACATCAGGAGTCCCTGGGTCAGTTGTCGGAGTGGGTGAGCGCGGCGTACTCCTCGGCGGAGAGCAGGTCGGCCGGCTCCTCCGCGACGCGCACCTTGAACAGCCAGCCGCCTTCGAACGGGGCGGTGTTCACCAGGGCCGGGTCGTCCACGACGTCCTGGTTGAACTCGACGACCTCGCCGGTGACCGGGGAGTACAGGTCGCTGACCGACTTGGTCGACTCCAGCTCGCCGCAGGTCTCGCCCGCGGTCACCGTGTCGCCTACGGCGGGGAGCTGGGCGTAGACGACGTCACCGAGCGCGTTGGCCGCGAACTCCGTGATGCCGACCGTCGCGACGCCGTCCTCGGCGTCCGACAGCCACTCGTGCTCCTTGCTGTAACGCAGCTTCTCGAGGTTGCTCATGGCCTGATTCTCCTGGATGCGGGGGAGTGAATACGAACAGTGGTCTTGCGGGCTGAGACGGGTCGAGCGCGGTACGAGCGTTACTTCTGCCGCTTGTAGAACGGCAGGGCCACGACCTCGTACGGCTCATGCGTACCGCGAATGTCGACGCCGACGCCGGAGGTGCCGGGCGCGGCGTGCGCCGCGTCCACGTACGCCATCGCGATCGGCTTGCCCAGCGTCGGGGAGGGGGCGCCGGAGGTGACCTCGCCGATCACCGCTCCACCGGACACGACGGGGAAGCCGGCGCGCGGGACGCGGCGGCCCTCGGCGATCAGGCCGACCAGCTTGCGCGGCGGGGTGCCGGCGGCGCGCTCGGCGGCGGCCTCCAGCGCGGCGCGGCCGACGAAGTCGCCCTCCTTCTCGAACTTCACGACGCGGCCCAGACCGGCGTCGAAGGGCGTGAGGGAGGTGCTCAGCTCGTGCCCGTACAGCGGCATGCCCGCTTCCAGGCGCAGGGTGTCGCGGCAGGACAGGCCGGCCGGGACCAGGCCGACGCCCTCGCCGGCCTTCGTCAGCGCCTGCCACAGCTCCACGGCGTGCTCGGGGGAGACGAACAGCTCGAAGCCGTCCTCGCCGGTGTAGCCCGTACGCGCGATCAGCGCGGGCACCCCGGCCACCGTGCCCGGCAGGCCGGCGTAGTACTTGAGGCCGTCCAGGTCGGCGTCCGTGAGGGAGGCGAGGATGCCGGGGGACTCGGGGCCCTGGACGGCGATCAGCGCGTACGCGTCGCGGTCGTCGCGGACCTCGGTGTCGAAGCCGGCGGCGCGCTCGGTGAGGGCGTCGAGGACGACCTGGGCGTTGGAGGCGTTGGCGACGACCATGTACTCGGTCTCGCCCAGGCGGTAGACGATCAGGTCGTCGACGATCCCGCCGTCCTCCTGGCAGATGTGCGTGTACCGGGCCCGGCCGACGCCGACGGTGGAGATGTTGCCGACCAGCGCGTAGTCCAGGGCCTTGACGGCCTCCGGGCCGGTGAGCGTGATCTCGCCCATGTGGGAGAGGTCGAAGAGACCGGCCTTGGTGCGGACGGCGTTGTGCTCGTCGCGCTCGCTGGCGTACCGCAGCGGCATGTCCCAGCCCGCGAAGTCGGTCATGGTCGCACCGAGCGAACGGTGCACCGCATCGAGGGCGGTCAGACGGGGGGCAGTGCTCATGGGTGTGGCTCCCGGGTCCCAGGGCATGACATGACGAGGAGGGTCCTCCCCATCTGTCATCGGAACCTGAGAGGTTCGCCGAGAGTGCCCCCGATCAGACAGGGGTACCCGGCTTGCACCTTGGGTGGAGCCGCCGCGTCGCGGAGCTCGCTTTTCAGATCTGCCTCATCCACGCGGTACGGGGCCTGAGAGATTCAAGGGAGGTTCTTGCTCCTTCGGCGCCCGCGCACGGCCTTGCGGCGTGCCGGGACTCTCCCGCGCGGATTCAAGCGGCCGGTATGCAGTTGGTCCAGATGGCGCACATCATTGCACGCCACCGCGGTGATCGGGTGTGGGGGTCCGAAGGTTCGTGCGGTTCTCAAGGGGCGGACCGGAACCGGGGCCGCCGGATTACCGTCTCTTTACACTCAGTGGGCAAGGGTCCTGGGACCCGATTCGGGGGAGGCGAGCACTGTGCGGAGATTCGGAGTGGTGGCGACGGCGGCGGGGCCGGTGCCGGTGCAGCGGGGTGCGGGTGCGGGGCCGCGGGTCCGGCGGGAGCCGGCCGGGCCGGTGCGGGACCTGCGCGGGCCGGGGGTGCGGGGGCCGCAGCGGCTGGGCTTCGCCCCGGGGGACATCGTGGTGGTGTCCGGCCTGCCGGGCGGCGGCAAGAGCACGCTGATCAAGCGGGCGGCGGCTGAGGGCGGGGCCATCGACTCCCAGGACACCCGCGAGCGCTGGGAGCGCCGGATGCCGGCGGCGCTCCCCTATGCCGTCTACCGCCCGCTGGTCCGCGCCGCGCACTACTGGGGGCTGTGGCGGACCCTGCGCTCCGGTGCCTCGGTCGTCGTCCACGACTGCGGTACGCAGAGCTGGGTACGGAACTGGATGGCGGCGGCGGCGCGCCGCCGGGGCCGTTCGCTGCACCTGCTCCTGCTGGACACCAGCCCCGAGGAGGCCCTGGCCGGCCAGGCGGCCCGTGGCCGCGGGGTCTCGTCCTACGCGTTCGCCCGCCACCGCGGTGCGGTGACCCGCCTCCTGCGCGACGCGGAATCGGGCCGCCCGCCGGCCGGCTGCGCCTCGGCCACCCTCCTGGACCGCCGCTCGGCCGCCGCGGTCACCCGCATCGCGTTCCACCCGTAGCCGCACTGGGCGGGGCACCTCAGCCCAAATCCAGCCCCTCCGGCGTTTGAGGAGCGGGGTGCGGGGCGGAGCCCCGGTCTTGTAGCCGCACCTGTGCACTCGGGCGGGCCAAATCAAGCCCCGCCGGCGTTTGAGGCGCGGGGTCTGGGGCGGAGCCCCAGGGAGCGGCGCCGTACCCGGGCCGATAGCCTCTCCACCGACATCGGCGGGATACGAAGGCAGGGGCACATGCGGGGCAGCGGCTGGCCGGGGAATGAGCTGGAGCAGGTGCTCGGGGCGGCGCTCGGGCAGCCGGACGCCGGGGCGCGGATCCTGGAGGTCCTCGGGCGGAGCCAGGTGTGGGTGCCCCTGCCCGCCGGCGGCGGCTCCGAGCAGGGCGGCACCGAGGGCCTCACCCTGCCGACCATGGAGATCGGCGGCGCGGCGTACGTCCCGGTGTACAGCTCCGAGGCCCAGTTCCACGCCTGCGCGGGCCCCGGCATGGACTTCGCCGTGGCCCCCGCCGTCGAGTTCGCCCGCGGCCTGCCCCCGCAGCTCGGCATCGCGCTCAACCCCGAGGGCGCCGTCGGCGTCCCGCTCCCCCCGCCCGCCGTGGCGGAGCTGTGCCGCACCGGCCGGACCCCCCTCGACGGCGCCGCCACCGGCGGCCGCGTGCGGCTCTACGAACCCGACTGGCAGGACGACCCGGTGGACTTCCTGGCCGCCGCCGCCGAGGAGTTCCGCGCCACCGGCGTGGTCGCCGCCGCCCACCGCTGCCTCGCCAGCGTCGAGGGAGGGGACCCGGAACTGTTCATCGGTGTCCGCCTGCTGGGATGGGAGCCCGAGATGCGGAACGCCCCGATGGACGCCCTCGGCCGGGCCCTGACCCGCGTTCCGCCGCCGTGGCCCGTGCAGTTGATCCTCCTCGACGCCGCCCAGGACCCGGTCACGGAGTGGATTCGTGAGCGCGTACGCCCCTTCTACCTCGCGTAGCGCCGCTTAAGCTGTTGGTACGTGTGGACGACGGGCGGACGAAGAGGGGTACCGGGTGAGTGCGTCAGGCACGGCCGCGGCCGGGCAGGTCGAGCACATGCTGCGCCAGGTGACTCCGGGGCGCTATGAAGGCTACGAGTCGCTTCTGCACGCCCTCGCCGAGGGCCGCCTGTGGATGCTCCTCTGGCAGGGGCGGCCGGGTTCCCCGGACGCCCAGTACGGCGGCATGGAGGTCGAGGGGCTCGGCTACGCCCCCTGCGTGACCTCCCCGCAGGAGCTGGCCGCCAGCGGCTGGAACCGCGAGTGCGAGGTCGTCACCGGGCGGGACATCGCCCGCGCGCTCTACCCCGACCGCTGGGGGCTGTGGCTCAACCCGCACGCCCAGGGCGGCGGCCTCGGCGTCCCGTGGGCCGACCTGCGCCGCATCGCGACCGGCCTGGACCGGATGCCGGCCGGCCCGCTGCGGCTCTCCGAGCCCGCCATCGAGCTCCCGCAGTTCTACGGGCTGCTGACCCAGCACGCCCACCGCACCCCGGCCGTCCGGTCGCTGCGCCGCGCGTGGGTGCAGCCCGCGCTCGGCTCCCCGTACCTCGCGGTCGGGCTCGACCTGTACGACGCCTCCGCGCCCGCGCTGGAATCCGTACGGGAGATGATGCGGCAGTCCGTCGGCGTGGTCCCCGAGGGCGTCCCCGTGTGCACGGTCGCCCTGGCGGACGAGCACGACCCCGTGGCGATGTGGCTGCGTTCGCAGACCCGGCCGTTCTACGACCGCGAGGGCCAGGTCCCGGCCTACTGACCGGCCCCCGCGGGCAGATCCACATACTGAGACATTCATCTCGAAGGCCGCACCGGCCCCACCGGTGCGGCCTTCGGCATATCCGCCGAATCCACCCAAGATCCATGCCTGATATGGCAGTTGGCCCGGATGTCCGTTGCGCGCCGAAGGGGCCCTGTTTCACCGCTCACCAGAGCGCGTGGTTCGGATAACGGAAGGTGTAGGCGCAGATCACGGTTGCGCATCACATCCCCGGCAGGTCTGGCGGGCGATCGAGAGGCCGTTGAAGACTCCCCCCACCGAAGGCCGGTCAATCCCGCAATCACCAGCTCTTCACGTGCACTTCAGGCGCATTTCGCGCCAATCGCAGCATCTAGCGACGCCGAAAGAACCAAAGCCGCCACAGCGGCGGGCATGGGCCGGCCACCGTCGGCCGAGAGGGGTCCCCACCACGATGACGGCACCACTGCACGACACCAGCGCGGCCGAGCCCGCAGCCGTGGCCGCCCCCGACGTTCCGCAGAAGGCGATCGAGGGGCGCTCGCCGTGGCAGATCGCCTGGCTGCGCCTCAAGCGTGACAAGGTCGCCCTGGCCGGCGGTGTCGTCGTGCTCCTCCTGATCCTCGTCGCGATCTTCGCGCCGCTGATCGTCAAGGCCTTCGGCCACCCGCCGGAGGAACTGCACGAGGACCTGCTGGACCCGCTGCTCGGCCTGCCGGCCGGCGACTGGGGCGGCATGAACGGCGACTTCCTGCTGGGCATCGAGCCGGTCAACGGCCGCGACGTCTTCAGCCGGATCGTCTACGGCGCCCGGATCTCGCTGCTGGTGGCCTTCCTGTCCGCCTTCGTGGCGGTCTCGCTGGGCACCTTCTTCGGCATCATCGCCGGCTACTTCGGCGGCTGGATCGACGCGGCCATCAGCCGCGTCATGGACCTCCTGCTGGCCTTCCCGCAGCTGCTGTTCATCATCGCGCTGATCTCCGTCATCCCCAGCAAGCTGTGGGGCTTCGAGGGATCGGGCCTGCGCATCGCCGTACTGGTGCTGGTCATCGGCTTCTTCGGCTGGCCGTACATCGGCCGCATCGTCCGCGGGCAGACCCTGTCGCTGCGCGAACGCGAGTACGTCGAAGCGGCGCGCAGCCTCGGCGCGGGCCGCATGTACATCCTCTTCCGCGAACTGCTCCCGAACCTGGTGGCGCCCATCACCGTCTACTCGACGCTGATGATCCCCACCAACGTGCTGACCGAGGCCGCCCTGAGCTTCCTCGGAGTCGGCGTCAAGCCGCCCACGCCGTCCTGGGGAGAGACCCTCTCCACGGCCGTGCGGACCTACGAGGACGATCCGCTCTTCATGATCTTCCCCGGCGTAGCGATCTTCATCACCGTGCTGGCCTTCAACCTCTTCGGCGACGGCGTCCGTGACGCCCTCGACCCGAAGGGCTCCCGCTAGCCATCGCAGGGCACACCAGGAACCGGCTTCGAGCCGTAAGCACACCGGAACACCGGTACTACAACGGAGGGTTGCGAGCATCGTGACTACCCATCGCACGTCGAAGCGCAGACTGGCCGCCGGCACCGCCGTCGTGCTCGCGGCCATGCTGACCGCGACCGCCTGTGGCGGCAACGACAAGAACGACGAGAAGACGGGTGCCTCGGGCGGTTTCAACGCCGGCATAGGCAAGGTCGCCAACGCGTCGGACAAGAAGGGCGGCGAGCTCAAGTTCGTCGGCACCCAGGAAGCCGACTCGTGGGACCCGCAGCGCGGCTACTACGGCTTCGTGTGGGACTTCCAGCGCTACTACACGCGTCAGCTGGTCAGCTACAAGGCGGCCCCGGGTGAGCAGAGCACCGACCTGGTGCCCGACCTCGCCACCGCGAAGGCCGAGATCAGCGATGGCGGCAAGACGTACAAGTACACCCTCAAGGACAACGTGACCTGGGAGGACGGCACCCCCGTCACCGCCCAGGACGTGAAGTACGGCATCGAGCGCACCTGGGCCCAGGACGTCATCTCCGGCGGCCCGGTCTACCTGATGCAGGTCCTCGACCCGAAGACCGAGTACCCGGGCCCGTACAAGGACACCGCCCCGGACAAGCTCGGCCTCAAGGCGATCGAGACCCCGGACGCGAAGACCATCATCTTCAAGCTCCCCGCGCCCAACGGTGACTTCGAGCAGATGCTGGCCATGCCGGCGGCGAGCCCGGTCAAGCAGGACAAGGACACCGCGGCCAAGTACGGCCTGAAGCCCTTCTCCAGCGGCCCGTACAAGATTGACTCGTACGAGCCGAACAAGAGCATGAAGCTCTCGCGCAACGAGAACTGGAAGCCCGAGTCGGACACCATCCGCAAGGCGCTCCCGGACTCCATCTCGGTCACGTTCATGGCGAACGCGGACGACATGGACAAGCGCCTGATGAACGGCGAGTTCGACCTCGACATCAACGCGACCGGCATCGGCCAGGCGGCCCGCGCCACCGCGCTGAAGGACCACAAGGCGAACCTGGACAACGGCCAGACCGGCTTCATCCGGTACGCCGTCATGCCGACGACCGTCGCCCCGTTCGACAACGTCGAGTGCCGCAAGGCCGTCATCTACGGTGCCGACCACAAGTCCCTGCAGACCGCCCGCGGCGGCCCGCAGGCCGGTGGCGACATCGCCCCCAACATGCTCCCGCTGGGCATCAAGGGCTCGGACGGCAGCTACGACCCGTACGGCGTCCTGAAGAACGACGGCAAGCCGGACGTGGAGAAGGCCAAGGCCGCCCTGAAGGCCTGTGGCAAGGAGGGCGGCTTCAAGACCACCATCGCCGTCCGCAACAACAAGCCGGTCGAGGTCGCCACGGCCGTCTCGCTCCAGAACGCCCTGAAGCAGGTCGGCATCGAGGCCGACGTCGACCAGTTCGACGGCGCCCAGACCTCCGGCATCATCGGTTCGCCGAAGGTCGTCAAGGAGAAGGGCTACGGCATCATCATCATGGGCTGGGGCGCCGACTTCCCGACCGGGCAGGGCTTCTCCCAGCCGCTGGTCGACGGCCGCTTCATCCTGCAGAGCGGTAACAACAACTTCTCCGAGCTGAACGACCCGGCGATCAACGGCCTGTTCGACAAGGCCATCGCCGAGACCGACCCGGCCAAGGCCGGCGACATCTACAAGCAGATGAACCAGAAGGTCTCCGAGGCCGCCGTCTACCTGCCCTTCGTCTACGACAAGACGATCACGTGGCGCAGCGACCGGCTGACGAACGCCTACACCTCCGACGCCTACAACGGCCGCTACGACTACGCGTCGCTCGGCGTCACCAAGTAGTAGTCCGTCAGACCCGGTTCAGTTCCACTTTCCAGTGTTCCAGTGCCACACCCGCTAGGCACGAAGGGCAGGTGATGGCCGCGGTTACGGCTTGGGGGCGCTCTCCAGAAGGGGGCGCCCCCGGGCCGCAGCCAGGCCGAGCGCAGTGCTTGCATATCTCATCCGACGGATCTTCGCCGTCATCGTCATGCTGTTGGTCATCTGTCTGGTGACCTTCGGAATCTTCTTCCTCTTCCCGAAGCTGATCGGGACGGACCCGGCCCTGTACTTCGTCGGGAAGCAGTCCGACCCCGCCGCCATCGAGGGCATCCGGCAGAAGATGGGTCTCGACGACCCGATCCTCGTCCAGTTCGGCAAGTTCATCGTCGGGCTGGTGGCGGGTCGCACGTACGCCAACGGCTCCGACGTCACGCAATGCGCCGCGCCCTGCTTCGGCTACTCCTTCAAGACCGAGCAGGAGGTCTGGCCGCTGCTGCTCGACTGGCTCCCGGTCACCCTCTCGCTCGCGGCGGGCGCCGTCGTGCTCTGGGTCATCGGCGGCGTCGCCACCGGCGTCGTCTCCGCCCTCAAGCGCGGTTCGGTCCTGGACCGTTCGGCGATGGGCGTCGCCCTGGCCGGCGTCTCCCTCCCCATCTACTTCACGGGCATGCTCTTCATCGCCTTCTTCTCCGACCAGCTCGGCTGGTTCGGGCGGCCGGAGGCGACCTTCGCCGACGACCCGGGCAAGTGGTTCAACGGCATGATCCTTCCGTGGGTCTCGCTCGCCTTCCTCTACGCGGCGATGTACGCGCGGCTCACCCGCGCGACCATGCTCGAAGTCCTCAACGAGGACTACATCCGCACGGCCCGCGCCAAGGGCCTGACGGAACCGGTCGTCATCGGCAAGCACGCCATGCGCTCGACGATGACCCCGATCCTGACCGTGCTGGGCCTGGACCTCGGCGCCCTGATGGGCGGCGCGGTGCTGACCGAGTCCACCTTCTCGCTGCACGGCCTCGGCTACAGCGCGGTCCGCGCCATCAGCGACCACGACCTGCCGGTCATCCTGGGCATCACGCTGATCTCCGCCTTCTTCGTCGTAGCCGCGAACCTCATCGTTGACCTCATGTACGCGGTGATCGACCCCCGAGTGAGGCTGTCATGACCGATCTCACCAAGACCGGAGCTCTCAACGAGCCCGTCGGCGCCGGGCAGCCCTCCAGCGCCTTCCTCGAAGTCCGCGACCTCAAGGTGCACTTCCCGACCGAGGACGGACTCGTCAAATCGGTCGACGGGCTCTCCTTCACGCTGGAGAAGGGCAAGACCCTCGGCATCGTGGGCGAGTCCGGCTCCGGCAAGTCGGTCACCTCGCTGGGCATCATGGGCCTGCACCGCGTCGGCCAGTACGGCCGCCAGCGGGCCCGGATCTCCGGCGAGATCTGGCTGAACGGCAAGGAGCTGCTCTCCGCCGACGAGGACGAGGTGCGCAGGCTCCGCGGCCGGGAGATCGCGATGATCTTCCAGGACCCGCTGTCCGCGATGCACCCGTACTTCACCGTCGGCAAGCAGATCGCCGAGGCGTACCGGGTCCACCACAAGGTCGACAAGAAGGCCGCGCGCACGCGGGCCGTCGAGCTCCTGGACCGCGTGGGCATCCCCGAGCCGCACAAGCGGGTCGACAGCTACCCGCACGAGTTCTCCGGCGGCATGCGCCAGCGCGCGATGATCGCGATGGCGCTGGTCAACAACCCCGAACTGCTCATCGCGGACGAGCCGACCACCGCCCTGGACGTCACCGTCCAGGCCCAGATCCTCGACCTCATCCGGGATCTCCAGCAGGAGTTCGGCTCCGCCGTCATCATGATCACGCACGACCTCGGCGTCGTCGCCGAGATGGCCGACGACCTCCTCGTGATGTACGGCGGCCGGTGCGTGGAGCGGGGCTCCGCAGAGAAGGTCTTCTACGAGCCCCGGCACCCCTACACCTGGGGCCTGCTGGGCTCGATGCCGCGCATCGACCGCGACCAGACCGAGCGCCTCATCCCGGTCAAGGGTTCGCCGCCCAGCCTCATCAACATCCCGAGCGGCTGTGCGTTCAACCCGCGGTGCCCGTACGCCGACGTACCCAAGGGCAACGTGACCCGCACGGTGCGGCCGGAGCTCACGGAGGACGGCAGCCGCCACTGGTCCGCCTGCCACATGTCGCAGGAGGAGCGGACCCGGATCTGGACCGAAGAGATTGCGCCGAAGCTGTGACCGACACGCCTGAGACCAAGAAGACGGAAGCAGCCGCCATCCCCGCGCAGGCCGCGGGCTCTCCCGAGCCCGAGCTGCTGCTGAAGGTGACGGGCCTGACGAAGCACTTCCCGATCACCAAGGGGCTGCTGAAGCGCCAGGCGGGCGCGGTCAAGGCCGTCGACGGCATCGACTTCGACGTCCGGCGCGGTGAGACCCTCGGCATCGTCGGCGAGTCCGGCTGCGGCAAGTCGACGATGGGCCGGCTGATCACGCGGCTGCTCGAACCGACCGGCGGAACCGTCGAGTTCGAGGGCACGGACATCACGCACCTCGGCGTCGCCGGGATGCGGCCGATGCGCCGCGACATCCAGATGATCTTCCAGGACCCGTACGGCTCGCTGAACCCGCGCCACACGGTCGGCACGATCGTCAGCGCGCCGTTCAAGCTGCAGGGCGTGGAGCCGGAGGGCGGCCTCAAGGCGGAGGTGCAGCGGCTCCTCTCCCTGGTGGGCCTCAACCCGGAGCACTACAACCGCTACCCGCACGAGTTCTCGGGCGGCCAGCGCCAGCGCATAGGCATCGCCCGTGCGCTGGCCCTCAAGCCCAAGCTGGTCGTGGCCGACGAGCCCGTCTCCGCCCTGGACGTCTCCATCCAGGCCCAGGTGGTCAACCTGCTGGACGACCTCCAGGAGGAGCTCGGCCTCACGTACGTGATCATCGCGCACGACCTGTCGGTCATCCGGCACGTCTCGGACCGCATCGCGGTGATGTACCTCGGCAAGATCGTCGAGCTGGCCGACCGCAAGTCGCTGTACGAGGCGCCGATGCACCCGTACACGACGGCCCTGATGTCGGCCGTACCGGTGCCGGACCCGCGGCGGCGCGGTGCCAAGAGCGGCCGCATCCTGCTCAAGGGCGACGTGCCGTCCCCGATCTCGCCGCCGAGCGGCTGCCGCTTCCACACGCGGTGCTGGAAGGCGACGCAGATCTGCACGACGCAGGAACCGCCGCTGCTGGCGCTCAAGACGGGCCACCAGGTGGCCTGTCACCACCCGGAGAACGCCCCCGACCAGGCCCCGGGCGACCAGCCCCTGCCGGGCGCGGCGGACGCGGTGGCCACGGTTTCGGAGTAGCGGCCGAAACGCCGACGGGGCCGGGCGACCCCCGGCCCCGTCGGCATGCCCGGCCCAAATCCAGCCCCGCCGGCGTTTGAGGCGCGGGG
>NZ_JBHUSC010000012.1:0-157432 GCF_042673805.1 Streptomyces sp. NPDC057010
CGGCGCCGTGGCCGGGGGCGCTGCCCCCGGACCCCCGCTCCTCAAACGCCGGAGGGGCTGAAATTGCCCTGCGGGCAATCCAGCCGCACCAGGCGGGCGGCATCAGCCAAAATCCAGCCTCGCCGGCGTTTGAGGCGCGGGGTCCGGGGCAGCGCCCCGGCAGCGGCGCCGCACCCGGCACCATCCAGCCCCGCCGGCGTTTGAGGCGCGGGGTCAGGGGCCGAAGCGGCGGCGGTATTCGGCCGGGGACTGGCCCAGGGTCTTCACGAAGGCGCGTCGCAGGGCCTCCGGGGTGCCGTAGCCACAGGCACGGGAGATCTGGGCGACGCCCGCCCCGCTGTCCTCCAGGAGCCTCCGCGCGTGTTCCACGCGCACCCGCTCCACGTACCGCCCCGGCGTCACCCCCGTCTCCGACTGGAAGGCACGGGCGAAGTGCCGCGGGGAAAGCCGAGCCCGCGCGGCCAGCGCCTCCACGCTGAGGTCCCCGTCCGGGTGCTCCGTGATCCACTGCTGCACGTCCCGCAGCGGCTCCCGCCGCGCCGTCTGCGCCTCCAGCTGCGCGCTGAACTGCGCCTGGTTGCCGGGCCGCCGCAGGAACACCACCAGGTGCCGGGCGATCGTCAGCGCCACGTCCCGCCCGTGGTCCTCCTCCACCAGCGCCAGCGCGAGGTCGATCCCCGCCGTGACCCCGGCCGAGGTGGAGACCGGCCCGTCCCGTACGTAGATGGGGTCCGGCTCGACCACCACCTCCGGATAGTCCCGCGCCATCCGCTCGCACGCGTTCCAGTGCGTCGTCGCCCGCCGCCCGTCCAGCAGCCCGGCCTCGGCCAGCAGCAGCCCTCCCGTGCACACGGACACCACCCGCTCCGCCCCGCCCCCGTAGGCGCGCAGCCACTCGACGAGCCGCGGCTCGAAGTCGGCCGTGTAGCGGCCCCCGGGCACCAGCAGCGTGGTCCCGGCCCCGGGCCGGGCGCTCTCCAGTTCCCCGTCCGGCACCAGCGTGAGCCCGCTGCTCGTCCGGACCGGGGCGCCCCCGAGCGACACCGTCCGGATCCCGTACCCCGACCCCGACAGCCCGGGGAACCGGGCCACCCCGGCGAACACCTCCACCGGCCCGGTCACGTCCAGGCTCTGCACCCCGTCGTAGAGGACGACGAGCACGTTTCGCAACGACATGGCCTCATGGTGTGACGCGGACCCCGATGGCCGCAATGACGCGCTTCCCACCTTTACGGCCATGACCCCCGGCGCGGATAGGATCGGCAGATCATGACTGCAACCCTCGTCGCCAAGAAGCTCACCGCCGCGCACGGTGAGCGCACGCTGTTCGCCGATCTCGACCTCGTCATCGCGCCCGGCGACGTCATCGGCCTCGTCGGCGTCAACGGCGCCGGGAAGTCCACCCTGCTGCGCCTCCTCGCCGGGCTGGACACCCCCGAGACCGGTGAGCTGCGGCTCTCCCCGCCCACCGCCGCCGTGGGCCACCTCCCGCAGGAGCCGGAGCGCCGGCCCGCCGAGTCGGTACGGGACTTCCTGGCCCGGCGCACGGGCGTGGCCGCCGCGCAGGCGGAGCTCGACGCGGCGACGCAGGGGCTGGTGGACGGCACGCCGGGCGCGGACGACGCCTACGCGACGGCCCTGGACCAGTGGCTGAACCTCGGCGGCGCCGACCTCGAGGATCGGGCCGAGGAGGTCGCCGCCGAGCTCGGTCTCACCGTCGGTCTCGACCTCCCCATGACGGCGCTCTCCGGCGGCCAGGCGGCCCGCGCGGGCCTCGCCTCCCTGCTCCTCTCCCGCTACGACGTGTTCCTGCTCGACGAGCCCACCAACGACCTGGACCTGGACGGTCTGGAGCGGCTGGAGCAGTTCGTCAAGGGGCTGCGCGCGGGCACGGTCGTGATCAGCCACGACCGCGAGTTCCTGACGCGGACCGTCACCAAGGTCCTGGAGCTCGACCTGGCCCAGCAGCAGATCAACCTCTACGGCGGCGGCTACGACTCCTACCTGGAGGAACGGGCCCGGGCCCGCAGCCACGCCCGCGAGGAGTACGAGGAGTACGCGGACAAGAAGGCCGCCCTCGAAGGCCGGGCGCAGATGCAGCGCAACTGGATGGACAAGGGCGTGCGCAACGCCCGCCGCAAGTCGAGCGACAACGACAAGATCGGCAAGGCGCTGCGCGGCGAGTCGAGCGAGAAGCAAGCCGCCAAGGCCCGCCAGACGCAGCGGGCGATCGAGCGGCTGGAGGTCGTCGACGAGCCGCGCAAGGAGTGGGAGCTGCGCATGGAGATCGCGGCGGCCCCGCGCTCCGGCTCGGTGGTCGCCACCCTGCGCGAGGCGGCCGTCAAGCGCGGGGACTTCGCCTTCGGCCCCGCCAGCCTGCAGATCGACTGGGCCGACCGGGTGGCGATCACCGGCGCCAACGGCGCGGGCAAGTCCACCCTGCTGGCCGTCCTCCTCGGCCGGCTGGAGCCGGACTCGGGCTCCGCGACCCTCGGCTCCGGGGTCCTGATCGGCGAGGTGGACCAGGCGCGCGGCCTCTTCCTCGGCGACGAACCGCTGCTGGAGGCCTTCTGCGCGGCGGTCCCGGACACCGAGCCGGCCGAGGTGCGCACCCTGCTGGCCAAGTTCGGCCTCAAGGCGGCCCACGTGCTGCGCCCGGCGGCCACGCTCTCCCCCGGCGAGCGCACCCGTGCCGCCCTGGCGCTGCTCCAGGGCCGCGGGGTGAACCTGCTGGTCCTGGACGAGCCCACGAACCACCTGGACCTCCCGGCCATCGAACAGCTGGAGTCCGCCCTGGAGGCGTACGAGGGCACGCTGCTCCTGGTCACGCACGACCGCCGCATGCTGGACGCCGTCTCGGTGACCCGCCGGCTGCGGGTCGCTGACGGCAAGGTGACCGAGCTTTAGGTGTATTGACCACGGGGGCACGTCCCAAGGTGCCCCCGTGGTCGAACGCGACTAGCCTTTGTGAGTGAGAGCCGCAACCGCGGAGCACGCCCCCATGGCCGGAGCTCCGCGCCGCCGGGGTCGAACCCCCTGTGGCCGGACGTGTGCCTCCGCATTTCCCGCGGCCCTGTATCCGATCCGCGCTGCGCATGTCGATTTTGCGGCCGCGGTTCCGCTCCCCGTATGCCTCGCAGAGGTGTGGGCGGGTGGAAGGAAAGGGAATTTCTCATGCATGCACTGAGAGCGAAGCGCCTCTTCGTGGTCTCCGCCGCCGGTCTCCTGATGGCCGGTGGGGCCGCGCTCGGCACGGCGGGCACCGCCTCCGCGGCGACCCCGACCCAATCCGTCAGTTACGTCACCGGCGGCGGCTGGGACGACGACGATGACGACGGCGGCGGCTGGCACAACAGTGGCTGGCGTCACGGCGGCTGGGACGACGATGACGACAACGGCTGGGGCGGACACGGCAACTGGAGCGGTCACCACGGCCGAGGAGGACACGGAGGATACGGAGGACACGGCGGCTGCTGATCCGTCCCCTTCACAGCACACCGTGCGCGGACCGGTCACCGGGCCGCGCATCGGTCTGCCGCGGTGACGTCAGTGCTCGTGCTCCTGTGACCGGTCCGCCGGGGCGCGCCGGGTGCGGGCCATCCTCCGCGCCACGAAGCCCCGCGGGAGGTGGCGGGCCGCCAGGGCGTAGGCCCGGTAGCGGCGGCCGGTGACGCTGAGCGGCCGGCGCAGCGCGAGGTCGCGCAGGGCGCGCGCGACGACGGCCTCCGGCTGCAGCCAGACGGCCTCGCGCAGGGAGCTGACGTCCATCCCGGCGCGCTCCTGGAACTCGGTGCGCGTGAAGCCGGGCACCACCGCCAGCACCCGGACCCCGTACGGCTCCATGTCCACGCGCAGGGACTCGCTGAAGGCGGTGACCCAGGCCTTGGCGGCCCCGTAGGTCCCGGTCGGCAGGAGCCCGGCCACCGAGGAGACGTTGAGGACGGCCCCGCGGCGGCGTTCGCGCAGGCCGGGCAGCAGCGCGTGGGTCAGCCGGAGCGGGACCTTGACCAGCAGGTCGAGCATCCGCTCCTCGTCCTCGACGGGGCTGTACGGGAAGGGCGCGGGCAGTCCGAAGCCCGCGTTGTTGACCAGGACGTCCACGGGCCGGTCCCGGTCGGCGAGCCGCTCGGCGACGGCCGCGCACTGCGCCGCGTCCAGCAGGTCGGCGGGCAGCACCTCGCAGACCGTGCCGAACTCCCGCCCCAGTTCCCGGGCGACGTCCTCCAGCCGGTCCTTGTCGCGGGCGACGAGGACCAGGTCGCAGCCCTTGGCGGCGAAGCCGCGGGCGAAGGCGGCGCCCAGTCCGGCGCTGGCCCCGGTGATCAGTACGGTGGTGCTCACGACACCTTCACTTCCTCTTCCTCGCTGCCGCCCGCCGAGCCGTAGGCCTGCGCGACGTCGACGAGGAACCGTGCCTCGTCCGCCAGGTCCCCGCCCTCGTGCGAACTCTGGATCGCGGCGGGCAGCTCCAGCCCGGCCGACTCCCCCGCGTGCCCGGGCAGTCCGGCGAGTTTGGCCTGCCGCGCCTCCTTGAGTACGGAGGCCAGCGCGGCCGCGGTGCGCCGCTGCTCGGGGATCCCGCGCCCGGCGACCCGGCCGCGGGCGAGCTCCAGGGCGCCCGGAGCCACGTACTCCCCCAGGATGAGGATCGCGTCGCGCGTTTCGATGACCTTGCGGTAGACGAGCATGTCGCGCGGCACCGGCGGCCACAGCAGCTCCACCACCCGTCCCGACCGGGGCTTGTTGAGGGCCACGTGCGGGACGGCCTGGACCAGGTCGCGCCACAGCGGCCACAGCCGCCAGGCGGTGGCGATGTCTGCGGCGGTCCGGCGGAAGGTGAACAGGGTCGGCACGAAGATCGCGGCGGCGCGCAGCAGGCCGTGCAGGTTCATCAGCAGCGGCAGGGCGGGCATCGCCCAGGTGCTGCCGAACAGGGCCTTGAGGAGGTACGCGAACCAGAACACGCCGGCGAGCGCGGTACCGAGGCCGAAGAGCCGCAGCCCGGCGGCCAGTCCGCGGCTCTCGCTGCGGCGGCTGTAGCGCCAGCACAGGGAGACGCAGATGGTGTTGGCGACCACGTGCGCGGAGATCAGCACCAGCCAGTACGCGAGCGAGGGCACCGGATCGCCGACGGGCGGCATGGTGTGGGTGCCGTGCGCGGGCGCCGCGAGGTCCAGGGCGATCAGCGCGGAGAGCCAGGCCACCGTGGCGATCCACGAGGCGAGTTGGAGCCGGCGGCCGCGGGTGGTGGCGGCCACGAAGTAGATCACGGCGCCCGCGGACAGCACGCCGATGAGGTTGCGGACGAGGCCGATGGTGTGGGCGTAGCCGGCGCCGCGGCTCATGGCGTAGGCGACGACGTCGGGGAGGTTCAGTGTCATCGCGGCGGCGGCGGTGGCGACGGCCAGCCACAGGCCGCGCTGCTGCGGGGAGCGCAGGGCGCCGGGGGCGCGGAGCAGGACCGCGATCCACAGGATGACGACGCTCGGGACGGCGAGCGAGTTGCCGAAGTCGGTCAGGCCGGCGGCGGTCATCTCTCCCCCCGCTCGTAGCCCATGGCGGACTCCAGCCGGGCCAGCGTGCCGTGGGCCCCGGCGGCCGTGTGCGGGCCGGAGTTCGCGGTGCGGATGCGGATCATGCTGGCGAGCATCTCCGCCTCCTGCTCCTGGCGGGTGGTGTAGTTGGTGCGCCCGAGCACGGTCGGGGCGCCGCCGTCGGCCTCCTCGCCCTCCAGCGAGTTGTGCCCGAAGAGGATGTGGCCGAGCTCGTGGAGCACGATGTGCTCGCGGTGCAGCGGGGTGGTCTGGGCCTCGTAGAACACGTAGTCCACGGTGGCCGTGCCCACCCACAGCCCGCAGACGCCGGACTCCGCGGCCTCCTTGGGGAGCGGGTGCAGCCGTATGGGGCGGCCGCGCTGCTCGGCTATTCGGTTGCACAGCGCATCGAGCGAGAACGGATGGGTCAGATCCAGTTGGCCGAGAATGTTCTCGCACCGTTTGCGGAGGCTGAGTTGCCGGTGGGGCATGTGATCCCTCTTCGGACCCTTTCTCGGGCAGCGTCGGTAGGCGTGCGTGGGCATGGGCATGGTGTCCTGTGCCTTCAAGGCGGCCTCGGGGAATGCGGTCCTGAGGGGAAAAGCGGAGGCCCGTCCGCCAGGTGACGAACGGGCGTTCCACCATGCCTACAGATCTTGTACGCGAGTTGGCAAGGTGCCCCCCAATCCGGGGAACCTATTCGGCCATTCCGCGGGAAGACCCTCACGCACCTGCGCTGACTAGCGCTTTCGCCGCTCCTCGGGGCCGGTCAGGCCGGCCCGGCGCAGGGCGTCGGCCATGGCGCTGTTGGCGGGGGCGGGGGCGTTTCCGCCGCCCTGCCGGCGGTCCTGACCCTGGCCCTGGCCGCGCCGGCCCTGGTTCCGCTGGTCCTGGCCCTGCCCCTGGCCCTGGTTCCGGCCGCCTTCGCGGGAGCCCGTGCCGCCGCGCTGCTGGGGCGGGCGGCCGCCGCCGCGCCGCTCCTGGCGTTCCTCGCGCTGCCTGGGCGCGCCGGCGGTGCGGTCTGCCTCGTCCTCCAGCCGCAGGGTGAGCGAGATCCGCTTGCGCGGGATGTCCACGTCCATGACCTTCACGCGGACGATGTCGCCCGGCTTGACCACGTCCCGGGGGTCCTTGACGAAGGTCTTCGACAACGCCGAGACGTGCGCCAGCCCGTCCTGGTGGACGCCGATGTCGATGAAGGCGCCGAAGGCGGCCACGTTCGTGACGACGCCTTCCAGGATCATCCCCGGGGTCAGGTCGCCGATCTTCTCCACGCCCTCCTTGAAGGTGGCCGTCTTGAAGGCGGGGCGCGGGTCGCGGCCCGGCTTCTCCAGCTCGCGCAGGATGTCGGTGACCGTGGGCAGGCCGAAGGCCTCGGTGACGAACTGCTCGGGCCGCAGGGAGCGCAGGACACCGGTGTTGCCGATGAGGGCCGCCACCTCGCCGCCGGCCGTCTTGCCCATGGCCCGGACCACCGGGTAGGCCTCGGGGTGCACGGCGGAGGCGTCCAGCGGGTCGTCCCCGCCGCGGATCCGCAGGAAGCCGGCGCACTGCTCGTACGCCTTCGGGCCGAGCCGGGCCACGTCCTTGAGGCCCTTGCGGCTGCGGAAGGGGCCGTTGGCGTCGCGGTGGGCGACGATGTTCTCGGCGAGTCCGCCGCTGATGCCCGAAACCCGCGACAGCAGCGGCGCGGAGGCGGTGTTGACGTCCACGCCGACGCCGTTCACGCAGTCCTCGACGACCGCGTCGAGGGAGCGGGAGAGCTTCACCTCGGACAGGTCGTGCTGGTACTGGCCCACGCCGATCGACTTCGGGTCGATCTTGACGAGCTCGGCGAGGGGGTCCTGGAGGCGGCGGGCGATGGAGACGGCTCCGCGCAGGGAGACGTCCATGCCGGGGAGTTCCTGCGAGGCGAAGGCGGAGGCCGAGTACACGGAGGCGCCGGCCTCCGAGACCATCACCTTGGTGAGCTTCAGCTCGGGGTGGCGGGTGATGAGGTCCCCGGCGAGCTTGTCGGTCTCGCGGGAGGCCGTGCCGTTGCCGATGGCGACGAGCTCGACCGCGTGCTCCTTCGCGAGGCGGGCCAGCTTGGCGAGGGACTCGTCCCACCGGTTGGCGGGGACGTGCGGGTGGATGACGTCGGTGGCCACGACCTTGCCGGTGGCGTCCACGACGGCGACCTTCACGCCGGTACGGAAGCCGGGGTCGAGGCCGAGCGTTGCGCGGGTGCCGGCGGGCGCGGCGAGCAGCAGGTCGCGCAGGTTCGCGGCGAAGACCCGTACGGCCTCGTCCTCGGCGGCCGAGCGCAGCCGCATGCGCAGGTCGATGCCGAGGTGCACCTGGATCTTGGTGCGCCAGGCCCAGCGGACGGTGTCGGCGAGCCACTTGTCGCCGGGCCGGCCGCGGTCGTTGATCCCGAAGCGGCGGGCGACGATGCCCTCGTAGGTGGACGGGCCGGGCGTCTCGCCCGGCTCCTCCGGCTCCAGCGTCAGGTCGAGGACGTCCTCCTTCTCGCCGCGCAGCATGGCGAGGACGCGGTGCGAGGGCAGCGCGGTGAACGGCTCGGCGAAGTCGAAGTAGTCGGCGAACTTGGCGCCCGCCTCCTCCTTGCCCTCGCGGACCTTCGCGGCGAGCCGGCCGCGGCCCCACATGCGCTCGCGGAGTTCGCCGATGAGGTCGGCGTCCTCGGCGAACTTCTCGGTGAGGATGGCGCGGGCTCCCTCCAGGGCGGCGGCCGGGTCGGCGACGCCCTTGTCGGCGTCGACGAACGCGGCCGCCGCGGCGGCCGGTTCCACCGAGGGGTCGGCGAGCAGGCGCTCGGCGAGCGGCTCCAGGCCGGCCTCGCGGGCGATCTGGGCCTTGGTGCGGCGCTTGGGCTTGAAGGGGAGGTAGATGTCCTCCAGCCGGGCCTTGGTGTCGGCCGCGTTGATCCGCGCCTCCAGCTCGGCGTCGAGCTTGCCCTGCTCCCGTACGGAGTCCAGGATCGCGGCGCGCCGGTCCTCCAGCTCGCGCAGATAGCGCAGCCGCTCCTCGAGGGTGCGCAGCTGGGCGTCGTCGAGCATCTCGGTCGCTTCCTTGCGGTAGCGCGCGATGAACGGCACGGTGGAGCCGCCGTCGAGCAGCTCGACGGCGGCCTTGACCTGCCGCTCCCGTACGCCGAGCTCCTCGGCGATCCTGCCTTCGATGGACATCGTCACGATCGGGTCCCGCCTGCCTTCGTTTGCACTGGAAGGCTGCCAATTGTGGCAGGTGGCGGCGGCGGTCGGCGGGACCCCTGCCGATCGGTCCGTGCGGGTCAGCCCTTGCCGCGGAGGTCGGCCGGGAACGCGCCGGCCGCGACGGCCTTCAGCACGAAGCCGCCGCCCAGCTCCGCCAGGCGGGCCAGGCCCTGCGCACCGAGGTGTTCGTACGGGGCGGCGTCCAGCCGGTCGGTCTCGGTCTCCAGCCGTTCGCGCAGGGCCAGGCCGTCCTCGGTGAGCTCGCCGTCGGCGTCGAGCACGCCGCGCTCGCGCAGGCGCCCGGCGGCGGCGTCCAGGTCGGCCTGCTGCCAGCCCCGGGTGGCCTTGAGCCACTTGGAGGTCATGCCCTTGCCGGTGGCGCCGTGGCTGACGAGGGCCTCCACCGGGTCGAGCCCGACGATGAGCAGGGCCGCGAGGTGGCCGTCGCCGCGGTGCTCGCGGAGCAGGGTGGCGGCGTGCCAGAGCCGCAGGTGCGGCTGCTCGGGGACGGGCAGGTCGGCGTGGGCGGAGTAGAGCGTGCGGGCGTGGCGGGTGCAGCCCTCGGTGGCGCGTATGGCCAGCTCGGCGGCCTCGGCGAGCTCGGGGGACTCGACGGTCTCGTCGCCGAGGAGCCGGCGCAGGGTGCTGTCGGCCGCGCGGTAGCGGGCGGCGATGACCTGCTCGGGGGAGACCGTGTCCCAGACGGCGGGCAGGACGCGGGCGAGGTGTTCGTAGCGGTAGTTGTAGAACGTGGCCGCCACGACGCCGGCCCCCACGGGGCCCATGGCGGCGGCCCGGCCGGCGAGGTTGGCGGCGCCGGGGTCGGCCACGCCGAGCGCGGCGAGCTCCTTGAGGTAGTCCGGGGAGAAGTAGACCGTGGAGTGCAGCGGGTTGATGGCACCGTGCCAGGCGTGCCGGGCGGCGAGCGCGGGAATCGTCATGCCGGGCAGGTTACCGACTGCTCAGTATGCCGGGAACCCCCGCCGCCGTCCGCCGCCGCGCCGAGCCCCCGCCTCAAACGCCGGCGGGGCTGGATGTGTGCCGGGTGCGGCGCCGTTGCCGGGGCGCTGCCCCGAACCCCGCGCCTCAATCGCCGGCGGGGCTGGATTTTGGCTGATGCCGCCCGCCTGGTGCGGCCGGCCCTGTTCTTTCTGGCCTTTCTTCGGTCCCTCCGCGGGCGGTGCGAGGGCGCTGATGTGGCTGCTCGGCGCGCTCGGCGCCCTGGCCACGGGCCCGTGCGGGGCGGCGGCGGTGTGACGGCCGAATGGCGATCGTGTGACAGGGGGCGCCATGGACATGACCTGGGACGCAGGGGTGAATACGGTCGAACGACGAGCCATCCAACCGACATGACTCCCCTACCACTTGGAGCCTTTCGTGCACCGCAAAGTCATCGCCCCGAGCGTGCTCGCCGCCTCCCTGCTGCTGGCGATCCCGGCATCGGCGGCGAGTTCCGGTCCGGGCGCCCCGGGTATCGGCGACCCCTACTACCCGGCCAGCGGCAACGGCGGATACGACGTGTCCCACTACGACCTGCGGCTGAAGTACGAGCCGAAGACCGACCTCCTCGAGGGCACCGCCACGCTCCTCGCCACCGCCAAGCAGGACCTGTCCCGGTTCAACCTCGACTTCGGCCTCCAGGTCAGCGAGATCCGGGTGAACGGCGCCAAGGCGAAGTTCGCCACCTCGGGCGCGCAGGAGCTGGAGGTCACCCCGGCGAAGCCCCTCGCCCGCAACACCCCGGTGACCGTCGTCGTCAAGTACGCGGGCAAGCCCTCCGAGTTCAAGGTGGACGGCTGGACGGCCTGGCAGCGCACGCCCGACGGCGGGGTCGCGGCGCAGGAGCCCCACTCCGCCGCCTGGTGGTTCCCGAGCAACGACCACCCGCTCGACAAGGCCACCTTCGACGTCTCCGTGAGCGTCCCGGACGGCACGCAGGCGATCAGCAACGGCGTGCTCCAGTCGCAGAGTTCGCGGCTGGGCTGGACCAGGTACAACTGGCGCTCCAACAAGCCGCAGGCCACCTACCTCGCCACGCTCGCGGTCGGCAGGTTCGACATCACCACCGACAAGACGGCGAGCGGACTGCCCGTCCTCAACGCGTACGCCAAGGACCTCGGCGACAACGCCGGGGCGGCCCGCGCGAGCGTGGAGCGGACGGGTGAGGTGGCCGAGTGGCTGGAGGGGGTCTTCGGTCCGTACCCCTTCAACGCGCTGGGCGGCTACGTGCCGAACGTGACGGCCGGCTACGCGCTGGAGACGCAGACCCGCCCGTTCTACGGCCCGCGCCAGTTCTCGAACGGCGCCAACGTCTCGGTGGTCGTGCACGAGCTCGCCCACCAGTGGTACGGCGACAGCGTGTCCGTCGAGGGCTGGAAGGACATCTGGATCAACGAGGGCTTCGCCCGCTACAGCCAGTGGCTGTGGTCGGAGAAGGAGGGCGAGGGCACCGCGCAGGAGCTCGCCGACTGGGCGTACGCCCTGCGCCCCGCCGAGGACCCGTTCTGGCAGGTCAAGCCGGGTGACCCTGGTCCGGACAACCAGTTCCACGGGGCCGTCTACGACCGCGGTGCGATCGCCCTCCAGGCGCTGCGCAACGAGATCGGCGACGAGAAGTTCTTCCAGATCCTGAAGGGCTGGCCGACCGAGCGGGCCTACGGGAACGCCAAGGTCGGCGACTTCGTCCGGTACGCCGAGAAGGTGTCGAACAAGCCGCTGGCCCAGCTGTTCGAGACCTGGCTGTACACCCCGGGCAAGCCGGACGCCTCGGCGCTGAACGGGACGGCGAAGGCCCCGACGGCCCGCTCGCTCCAGGCGGCCCCCGTCAAGCCGGCGGCGGAGCCGAAGTCGTGGAAGAAGATCGCGGAGACGAACACGATCCACGGGCACGAAGCCCGGAACTGAGCCCCGGCCCCGGCCCCGGCCGTACGGGACCTCGCGCGCCGGCGCCCCTCAGCGGGCGCCGGCGCGCCACTGCGCCCGCGCCCGACGGGCGATCGGCAGGTACCGCAGCCGCTCCGGCAGCAGCGGTGCGAGGAGCCGTACGGCGGTACTGAACCGCCTGAGCCTGCGCTCCTGGGCCGGGCTCCACTCCAGCCCGATGGCGGCGCGCGCCTCGGGCGGCATGTAGCCGACGGAGACGAAGGCCCGGAAGTGCAGGAACGCCGGCCGCAGCACGGGCCAGGCGAGCCGCAGCAGCAGCCGTGCGAGCGGTCCGCCGCCCTCGGGCCGGGGCAGCGGCACGTCGGTGGCGACCAGCTCGCGGGCGACGGCGGTCGGATCGATCTCCTCGGCCAGCATCCGGCCCCAGTACTCCCGGTATTCCTCGATGCTCTGCGGCATGTCCCGGTCGCGGAGCCCGAGGATCCGGCCCACCTGGAGCCACTCCTGGTACAACTGCCGTTCCTGGGCGGGGGTGAAGGGGCGCAGCAGGTAGCGCCCGGCGTACGTGTACACCGGGAACCCGGTGGCGTGCACCCAGGCGTAGCAGGCGGGGTCGAGGGAGTGGTAGCGCCGCCCGCGGGTGTCGGTGCCCTGGATCTCCTTGTGCAGGCGGCGTACCCGGCGGCCCTCCTCGGCGGCGTCCTCCCCGCCGTACACCCACAGCTGGACGGAGCGCAGCGAGCGCTCGCCGCGGCCCCAGGGGTCGGTGCGGAAGACGGAGTACTGGTCGACCCCGGCCGCGATGGCGGGGTGTGCGACCTGCATGGTGAAGGCGGCGGGCAGCATCAGCAGCGCCCGGACGTCCCCGGCGATGGTCCACAGCACCCCGCCGGGCGGGGGCGGCTCGGGGTCGGTCCGGCCGGCGGTCCCGCTCGGCGGGGTCCGCTCGGCAGGCTGCTGCGTCGTACTCATCCACGTGCCCCCGGTGCGCGTTCTTGCTGGTCCCCCCAGTATCGCGCCCCCACGATGTCCCGGGCCCGACAGAAAGTCTTGTCACGGGTGTTACCCAGAGGTAACCGCGGCTGCTTGGATGGCGAAGCCGATCTTCCCCACAGGAACGATGGAGACCTCATGCTGCACACCTCGCACCGCCGTCACCGGGCCGCCGCCGCGGCCGTCGCCGCGGTCGCCGCCGGCACGCTGGCCGTCACCACCGCGCCCTCCGCCGCGGCGGCGGAACCGGCCGCCGCGCCGCGGCTCAGCGTCCTGTCGTACAACGTGTTCCTGATGAGCAAGAACCTGTACCCGAACTGGGGCCAGGACCACCGGGCCGCGGAGATCCCCAAGGCCTCCTTCTTCCAGGGCCACGACGTGGTCGTGCTCCAGGAGGCCTTCGACAACGGCGCCTCCGACGCGCTGAAGGCCAACGCGGCCGCCCGCTACCCGTACCAGACCCCGGTCGTGGGCCGCAGCAAGAGCGGCTGGGACGCCACGGGCGGCGCCTACTCCTCCACCACCCCGGAGGACGGCGGCGTCACGATCCTGAGCAAGTGGCCCATAGTCCGCAAGGAGCAGGTCGTCTACAAGGACGCCTGCGGCGCCGACTGGTGGTCGAACAAGGGCTTCGCCTACGTCGTGCTGGACGTGAACGGCACCAAGGTGCACGTGGTCGGCACCCACGCGCAGTCCACCGATCCCGGCTGCAACGCGGGCGAGGCGGCGGAGATGCGCGCCCGTCAGTTCCGCGCGATAGACGCGTTCCTGGACGGGAAGAACATCCCGGCGGCCGAGCAGGTGATCGTGGCGGGCGACATGAACGTCGACTCGCGCACCCCCGAGTACGCCTCGATGCTCGCCAACGCCGACCTGGCGGGTTCCGACACGCGCACGGGCCACCCGTACTCCTTCGACACCGCGCTGAACTCGATCGCGAACTACCGCTACCCGACGGACCCGCGCGAGGACCTGGACTACGTCCTGTACCGCAAGGGCAACGCCCGTCCGGCGGGCTGGGAGAACAACGTGGTCAAGGAGCAGTCGGCGCCCTGGACGGTCTCCAGCTGGGGCACCTCCTACACCTACACCAACCTCTCCGACCACTACCCGCTGATCGGCCGCTAGGCCTGCCCGCGCGCCCCGCACCCGGTCCGTCCCGCCGGGTGCGGAGTGCGGCACCGCCCCGTCCGGGTTACGGGGCTTCGTACGAGTCCGCGTACAGGCCGTCGATCAGCGCGCCGTACTTCTCGCGGATCACCCGGCGGCGGAGCTTGAGCGAGGGGGTCAGCTCGCCGGTCTCGGGCCCCCACTCCCCGGTGAGCAGCCGGTAGCGCTTGATCTGCTCGGTCCGGTTGAGCCGCGCGTTGGCGGTCTCGACGGCCCGGGCTATCTCCGCCCGTACGGCGGGGTCCTCGGCGAGCTCGGCCATGGAGGCGGCCTCGATGCCCCGGGCCGCGGCCCATACCGGCGCCAGCTCCGGGTCCAGGACCAGCAGGGCGACGAGGTAGGAGCGGCCGTCGCCGTGGACCAGGGCCTGGCCGATCAGCGGGTGCTCCTTGACGGTGTTCTCCACGAGCGCCGGGGAGACGTTCTTGCCGTTCGAGGTGATGATCAGTTCCTTCTTGCGGTCCGTCAGCCAGAGGAAGCCGTCCTCGTCGAGCCGGCCGACGTCCCCGGTCGGGAACCAGCCCTCCGCGTCGGACGCGCTCTCCACCGAGCCGTCGGGCCGCAGGTAGCCGTCGAAGACGGTCGCGCCGCGCGTGAGGATCTCGCCGTCCTCGGCGAGCCGCAGCTCCAGCCCCTCGATGGGGCGGCCCACCGAGCCGAGCCGGAAGCCGTCGGGGCTGTTGACCGTGCACACGCCGGAGGTCTCGGTCAGCCCCCACGCGTCCATGATGGTGATCCCCCAGCCCGCCCAG
Organism: Streptomyces sp. NPDC057010; assembly: GCF_042673805.1. NCBI lineage: Bacteria > Bacillati > Actinomycetota > Actinomycetes > Kitasatosporales > Streptomycetaceae > Streptomyces > Streptomyces sp. NPDC057010. Next base: position 14,551 of record NZ_JBHUSC010000012.1, read on the forward strand.
AAGCGGACCACGTCGATCGGCATCGGCGCGGTCGCGCTGGCCGTCCAGACGAGCCGGTCCAGGCCCGCCAGGCCCAGCAGCGGGTCGAGCACCTGCTCCTTCGCCCTCGCGTACGAGGCTTCGAGCGCGGGCGGCACCGCCTGCCCGCGCTCCCGGTGGCCGGCCCGCGCCCGGGCGAGGTCGTTCGCTGCCTCGATGGCCTCGCGCTGCTCCCGCGGGAGCTGCGCGAGGACCGCCCGTACGGAGGCGGCGAGCTTCTCCCAGACCCGGGGCACGCCGAAGAACTGCACGGGGTGCAGTTCGCGGACGGCGCCGGACACGGCGGTGGGGTCGGCGCACAGCCGCACGTGCGCGGCGCGCAGCAGGGGCAGGTAGATGCCCAGCACCCGCTCGGCGATGTGCGCGAAGGGCAGGTAGCAGATGTGCTCGGCGTGCTCGGGGAGGTCCACGTTCCGGTCGAGGCGCACGGCCTGGAGCAGGATATTGCGGTGGGTCAGCCGGACGCCCTTGGGGTCGCCGGTGGTGCCCGAGGTGTAGACGACGGTCAGGGGGTCCTCGGGGCGGGTCTCCTGCCAGGCCTTGTCGAAGGCGTCGGGGCGGTGCAGGCGGGCTCCGCTCGCGTACAGGGAGCCGTAGGTGCGGTGCGGGCCGGCCTCCGCGGCCTCGGCCACGACCAGCCGCTCCAGGGGGACCCCGGCGTCGGCCAGCAGCGGCTCCCAGCGGGCGAGTTCGCGGGCGCCCTCGACCACGGCGACCCTGGCCCGGCTGTGGCGGGCGATGTGGGCGATCTGCTGGGGCGCGGAGGTCCCGTACACGGTGACGGGGACGGCGCCGAGGTGGACGAGGGCGAGGTCGCTGAGCCAGTGCTCGGGGCGGTTGCCCATCATCAGCAGGACGTGGTCGCCGCGCCCGACGCCGAGCGCGGCGTAGCCGGAGGCGAGGACGGCGACCTTGCGGCGCACCTCGCTCCAGCCGAGGGTCTCCCAGCCCTCGCCGGCACGCCACGACAGGGCGGGCAGGTCCCCGTACTCGGCGGCGTTGCGGGCCAGCAATGCGGGGAGGGTGAGCTCCTCGGGGCGTCCGGGCAGTCGCAGTTTCGTGGTCATGGGCAGCTCCTGGCCGTTTCACATCGTTGGTGCGACAGCAATACTGTTGAACCCAAGCCGTTGAGCAGAGAGCGAGGCGCAGACGATGGCCGACCAGGCACCCGAGCCGATGCTCACCGTCGACGAGCTGGCGGCCAGGGCGGGCGTCACCGTCCGTACCGTACGGTTCTACAGCACGCGCGGGCTTTTGCCCCCTCCCGTGATCGGCCCTCGTCGGGTGGGCCACTACGGCCCCGAGCACCTCTCCCGGCTGGCGCTGATCGAGGAGTTGCAGCACCAGGGCATGACCCTGTCCGCGTGTCAGCGCTACCTGGACGCGCTGCCGGACGATCTGAGCGCGCACGATCTGGCGATCCACCGGGCGCTGGTGGCCAGTTGGGCCCCGGATTCGGCGCAGGAGGTGTCAAGGGCGGAGCTGGAGAAGCGGGCCGGGCGGAGCCTGTCGGACTCCGATGTGCGGCGGCTGACGGCGATGAACGTCCTCTCCGCCTCGGGGGACGGGTTCCGGGTGGACGTGGGGCTGCTGCGGCTGGGGGTGGCGCTGCTCGACGTGCCGATCGCGCACGAGACGATCCTGGCGGCGCGCAAGGTGCTGGTGGAGCACACCAGGTCGGCGGCGCACGAACTGACGGCGCTGTTCCGGGACGAGGTGTGGGGACCGTTCACCCAGGGCGAGAGCGATCCGGAGCGGGTGGAGTCGATGAAGGCGCTGTCGGCGCACATGCAGCCGATGGTGGTGCAGGCCCTGGTGACGGCCTTCCAGCGGTCCTTGAAGGAGGAGCTGCGGGCGGCGTTCGTCTCCGGCGGGGAATGAGGGCCGCCACGTTGTCACATCTGCCCGCCGGGGCGGGTCAAGGAGGCATGGACACCAAGAAGATCGCTCTCGCCGCCCCGCTCGCCGCCGCCCTGCTGGCCGTGACCGCCGCCTCGCCCGCCGGCGCGTACGGCTCCCCCTGGCACAGTGCCTGGGCCTCCTCCCCGCAGGCTCCCGCCCACACCTCCTGGTACCCCAACTGGTCCGAGCAGGGCTTCGCCGACCAGTCCGTACGCCAGGTGGTCCGCGTCGGCGCGGAGGGCTCGGAGGTGCGGATCCGGCTGACCAACGCCTACGGGAAGACGCCGCTGCGGCTCACCGGCGCGACGGTCGCCAGGAGCGCCGGGGGCGCGGCCGTACAGCAGGACACGGTGCGCACGCTGACGTTCCGGGGGTCGGGCGGCGTGACCGTCCCGGCGGGCGGGGAGCTGTCGAGCGACCCGGTCGCCCTGCCCGTCCGGGCGTTCGAGGAACTCACCGTCACCTTCTGGTTCCAGGGGCCCACCGGTCCGGCCACCTTCCACAACGTCGCCATGACCACGAGTTACCGGGCGGCCGGGGACCACCGGCGCGACGCGGCGGGGGACGCGTTCACCGACCGCAGCTGGTCCTGGTACTACCTGGCCGGTGTCGACGTGAAGAACCGCGACCGCGACCGCGGCCGCGGCGGCGAACGCGGGGCCGTGGTGACCTTCGGAGACTCCCTCACCGACGGTTTCGGCTCGACCCCGGGCGCCAACCGCCGCTACCCGGACCTGCTCGCCGAGCGCCTCGCGGAGAGCGGCGCCGCCCGTCCCGTGCTCAACGCGGGCATCGGCGGCAACAAGGTGCTGACCGGCTCGGAGTGCTTCGGCGAGAGTGCCCTCTCCCGGTTCCGGCGCGACGCCCTCGGCCGTCCCGACGTACGCACGGTGATCGTCCTCGAGGGCACGAACGACATCGTGCAGCCCGACGTGCCCGCCGACCACTGCACGGCGGGCAGCCCCCGGGTGACCGCCGAGCAGATCATCGCCGGTCACCTGCAGCTCATCCGCGAGGCCCACACCCGCGGGGTCAGGGTCGTCGGCGCCACCATCCCGCCGTACCGGGGCTTCCCCGCCTGGAACAAGGCCTCCGACGACGTGCGGATCGCCGTCAACACCTGGATCCGCACGAGCGGCGCGTACGACGGCGTCGCCGACTTCGACCGGGTCCTCGCGGACGGCTCCGACCCGGCCGGCGATGCCATCAAGGAGGAGTACGTGCTGGAGATGGACCACCTCCACCTCAAGGACGCCGGCTACAAGGCGATGGCCGACGCCGTGGACCTGAACACGCTCTGACAGGCGCACGGGCACCGGGCCGGTCCTGCCGAGCGGGGCCGGCCCGGCCTGAGTACGCTGGAAAGGAATCTCCGCGCCCGCCGGTCCTGCCTCGGTCAGTTCACGCTCACCGTCGTGAGGGAGATCGATTCCCGTGGACCTCAACACCATCACCGAAGTCGTCCGGCTGCCGTCCGAGCGTCCCGGCACGGACTGGCGGGAGGGCGACGCCTGGCTCGCGGGCGGCACGTGGCTGTTCTCCGCGGAGCAGCCGCACCTGCGCCGCCTGGTCGACCTGACGGCCCTGCCCTGGGAATCCCTCGTCCCGGGCGACGCCGGCCTGGAGATCGGTGCCACCTGCACCATCCGCGACCTGTACGCCTTCGCACCGCCGGCGGAGTGGACCGCCGGCCCCCTCATCAGGACCTCCTGCGAGGCGTTCCTGTCCTCCTTCAAGGTCTGGAACGCGGCGACCGTCGGCGGAAACATCTGCATGTCCCTCCCGGCCGGACCGATGATCACGCTCACGGTGGCGCTGGAGGCACGCTACGAGCTGTGGGCCCCCGACGGGTCGGTGCGCACCGTGGACGCCCTCGACTTCGTGACCGGGAACAACCGCAACGTCCTCGCGCCCGGGGAGCTGCTGCGCCGCATCGACGTTCCGGCGCACGCCCTGGGCAAACGCGCCGCGCACCGCCGCTTCACCCTGACCCACCTCGGCCGTTCGACCGTGTTCCTCATCGGTACGCACACGCCCGGCACCAGCAACCTGCTGCTCACCGTCACCGCCGGCACCACACGGCCGGTGCGGTTCGCCTTCGACTCCATGCCCGATGCCGCCACCCTGCGGCAGAGCATCGACGCCATCCCCGCCGACGTCTGGTTCGCCGACCCCAACGGGACCCCGGACCACCGCCGGCACCTGACGGAGCACTTCGCCGAGGAGATCCGCCGCGAACTCATGGAGGGGAGTGCGGCATGACGTACACCGTGAACGGCGAGAGCTTCGCCGAGGAACCCGCCCCCGGCCAGTGCCTGCGCACGTTCCTGCGGGCGCTCGGCCACTTCGGCGTCAAGAAGGGCTGCGACGCCGGCGACTGCGGCGCCTGCACGGTGTGGCTGGACGGCCGGCCCGTGCACAGCTGCATCACCCCCGCGTTCCGCGCGGACGGCCGCGAGGTGACCACCATCGAAGGGCTCGGCACACCCGGCGACCTGCATCCGGTGCAGCGGCAGTTCCGTGACGCCCCCGGGTTCCAGTGCGGCTTCTGCACCGCGGGGATGATCATGACCTCGGCGACGTTCACCGAGGAGCAGAAGGCCGACCTGCCGAGGGCGCTGAAGGGCAACCTGTGCCGCTGCACCGGCTACCGGTCGATCGAGGACGCCGTGCGGGGCGTCACCGGCGTGCAGACCGCGGCGCCGGGCAAGGCCGTCGGGACGAGCGTCGGCGCGCCGGCGGCCGAGGAAGTGGTGACCGGCCGCGCCGAGTTCACGATGGACACCCGCATGGAGGGCATGCTGCACCTCAAGGTGCTGCACTCGCCCCACGCGCACGCCCGGATCCTGTCGATCGACAAGACCGCCGCCCTCGCGGTCCCCGGCGTGCACCGCGTCTACACCTGGCAGGACGTGCCGCGCAGGCGGTTCACCACGGCGATCCACACCGACCACCTGGTCGATCCGGACGACACCTACATCCTCGACGACACGGTCCGCTTCGTGGGCCAGCGCGTCGCCGTCGTCCTCGCCGACACGGTCGGGGCGGCCGAGGAGGGCTGCCGCAAGCTGGCCGTCGAGTACGAGGTGCTGCCGGCGGTCTTCGACCCCGAGGAGGCCATGGCCGACGGGGCACCGCAACTGCACGGCTCGGAGGACCCGTTCGTCCGCGACTCCGTCCACAACCTCCTGCTGGAGATCCACTCCGACATCGGCGACGTGGACGCGGGCTTCGCCGCGGCCGACGTGATCCACGAGGGCACGTACGTCTCACCGCGCGTGCAGCACGCGCACCTGGAGACCCACGGCTCGATCGCCTGGATGGAGGGCGGCCGGCTGAACGTGCGCACCAGTTCGCAGTCCCCGTCGATCGCCAAGGTCAAACTGGAGTACCTGTTCGCGCTCCGCCCCGACCAGCTCCGCGTGTTCTGCAAGCGCGTCGGCGGTGGGTTCGGCGGCAAGCAGGAGGTCATCGCGGAGGACCTGGTCGCACTCGCGGCCCTGGACACCGGGCGTCCCGTCTGCCTCGAGTACACGCGCGAGGAGGAGTTCACAACGGCTTCGCCGCGGCACCCGATGAAACTGACGGTCAAACTCGGCGCGAAGGCGGACGGCACGCTCACGGCCTTCCAGGTCCGCAACATGTCCAACACCGGCGCCTACGGCAACCACGGCGGCGAGACGCTCTTCGCGGGCGGGGCCGCCGTCATGATCTACCGCTGCCCCAACAAGCGGTACGACGCCTACTCCGTCTACACCAACACCGTTCCGAGCGGCGCGCTGCGCGGCTACGGGATGACCCAGCCGGCCTTCGCCGTGGAGTGCGCGATGGACGAGCTGGCCCTCGCCCTGCACATGGATCCGCTCGATCTGCGCCGCCGCAACATCGTGCGCCCGGGCGATCCGCTCGTCGCCATGCACGAGGGCCCCGACGACGTGATGTTCAACGAGGACGGACTCGCCAAGTGCATCGACCTGGTGGCCGGCGCCCTGGCCCGTACGGCCGATCAGCCCTCCCCCGGCCCGGGGTGGCTCGTCGGGGTCGGTGTCGCGAGTTCCCTGCACGAGACGGCGCCCCCCACCGAGCACATATCGGAGGCCTGGATCACCCTCGGCGACGACCTCGTGTACGAACTTGCCGTCGGCACCGTCGAATTCGGGGAGGGCACCTCGACGGCGCACGTCCAGATCGCGGCCAACCAGCTGGGTACGACCCCGTCCCGGATCCGCCTGGTGCAGTCCGACACCGACCGCACGGGGTTCGACACGGGCGCCTTCGCCAGCGCGGGCCTCTTCGTGGCGGGCAACGCGGTGCTCCGCGCCGCCAACGCGGTGCGCGACCGCATCCTGGAGTTCGCCGCCGCGCACACGGGCGTCCACCCCGTGATGTGCTCGATGGACGACGAGGACGTCGTCTGCGGGGACGAGCGCGTCCCGCTGGCCGAACTGGTCGCGCTGGCCCGGGCCCGCGGCATCCGCTTCACCGCCGCCCGCAAGGCCTACGGCTCGCCGCGCAGCGTCACCTCCAACACCCAGGGCTTCCGCATCGCCGTCCACCAGGTCACGGGTGAGATCCGCATCCTGCACAGCGTCCATGCCGCCGACGCCGGTGTGCTCATCAACCCGGAGCAGGTCCGGGGACAGGTGGACGGCGGGGTCGCCCAGGGCGTCGGATTCGCGCTGACGGAGAACTACCTGATCGACGCGGACGGCGCCATGGTCAACCCGAACCTGCGCAACTACCGGATCCCCACCTACGCCGACGTCCCCCGCACCGAGCTGCTCCTGGTGGGTTCGTCCGACTCCGTCGGGGCCATGCACTCGAAGGGGATGGCGGAATGCTGCATCAACCCGGTGGCCCCCGCGCTGGCGAACGCGCTCCGCGATGCCACCGGCGTCCGCTACCGCGAGCTGCCCCTCACGCCGGAAAGGATCTACAGCCGGCTGAGTGAGAGCCGGTCGGCGGCGACGGGCCCGAGACGATGACCACCGAGGAGCGGGCGGAGGCGGCGGCCACCGTCATCATCGGCCGCAGGGTCCGCCCCGGCATGGAGCGGCAGTACGAGAAGTGGCAGGAGGGCGTCAACGCCGCCGCCGCCCGCTACGCCGGGCACCTGGGCGCCGAGGTGTCCCCGCCGACGGAGCTGCAGCCCGACTGGGTCGTCGTCTACCGCTTCGACTCGGTGGCCCATCTGCAGGCGTGGATCAACGGCGCGACCCGGCAGAGGCTGCTCGACATCGGTGAGGAGCTCTTCGACGGTCCCGCGACCCAGCAGGTGATCAGCGGCGGCACCCAGCCGACGGACCCGCTCGTGACCGTGGTGGTGACCCACCGTGTCCACCCGGACCAGGTCGAGGACTTCCTCGCCTGGCAGCGCCGCATGAGCGAGGAGGAGGGCAAGTTCGACGGGTTCCGCGGGACCGAGCTCTTCCGTCCCATCGAGGGCCTCCAGGACGAGTGGACCACCCTGTACCGCTACGACAACGCCGAACACCTCGATGCCTGGCTGACGTCGGCGAAACGGCGGGAGATCCTCGCCGAAGGGGAGAAGTTCAACGACTTCAAACTGCGTACGATCGACAACTCGTTCGGCAGCTGGTTCGCCTTCGAGGAGAACGGCAGGGAGGCACCGCCGCCCTCGGACACCAAGACCGCCATCGCCGTCTGGGTCGGCCTGTACCCGACCGTCGTGCTGCTGGCGCTCGCCCTGTCGCCGCTGAAGCTGCCGATCTGGCTCGGACTGCTCGTGGGCAACCTGCTGTCGAGCCTCGCCATGACCTTCTTCACGATGCCGTACTACGTGAACCGGCTGCTCAAGCGGTGGCTGTGGCCCCCGCCGGACGAACCGGCCGCGCGGACCAACCTCGTCGGCCTCGGCCTGGTCTTCGCGGCGCTGGCGTTCTGGGTGGTCGTCTTCTACCTCGTGACACGGCAGTTCTGGACGCTGCCCTGAGAACGGGGGAGGCGGGGAGGCCGGCCGGCCTCCCCGCCCCGTCGTCAGTCGCTGTAGGTCTCGCCCCGCTCGGCCTTCGCCACCAGGGAGGCGGGCGGGGTGAAGCGCTCGCCGTAGGTGTCGGCGAGCTCCCGGGCGCGGGCTACGAAGCCGGACAGGCCGCCCTCGTAGCCGTTGATGTACTGGATCACACCGCCGGTCCAGGCCGGGAAGCCGATGCCCATGATGGAGCCGATGTTCGCGTCGGCGATCGAGGTCAGCACGCCCTCGTCGAGGCAGCGGACGGTGTCCAGGGCCTCGGAGAAGAGCATCCGCTCCTTCATGTCCTCGAAGGGGATGTCGGCGTCCGGCTTGGCGAAGTGCTCGCGCAGGCCCGGCCAGATGCGGGCGCGCTTGCCGCTCTCGTCGTACTCGTAGAAGCCGGCCCCGCCGCTGCGGCCCGGACGGCCGAACTCGTCGACCATGCGGTCGATGACGTAGTCGGCGGGGTGCTCGGCCCACGCCCGGCCCTCGGCCTCGAAGGCCTTGCGCGTCTCGTTGCGGATCTTGCGCGGGAGGGTGAGGGTCAGCTCGTCCATCAGGGAGAGCACCTTGGCCGGGTACCCGGCCTGCGCCGCGGCCTGCTCGATGGAGGCGGGCTCGATGCCCTCGCCGACCATGGCCACGCCCTCGTTGATGAACTGGCCGATGACGCGCGAGGTGAAGAAGCCGCGCGAGTCGTTGACCACGATCGGGGTCTTGTTGATCTGGCGGACCAGGTCGAAGGCGCGGGCGATGGCCTCGTCGCCGGTCTGCGCGCCCTTGATGATCTCGACCAGCGGCATCTTGTCGACGGGCGAGAAGAAGTGCAGGCCGATGAAGTCGGCGGGGCGCGAAACCCCCTCCGCCAGACCGGAGATGGGCAGGGTGGAGGTGTTGGAGCAGAGCAGCGCGTCGGGCTCGATGACGCCCTGGACCTCCTGGAACACCTTGTGCTTGAGGGCCGTGTCCTCGAAGACGGCCTCGATGACGGCGTCGCAGCCCGCCAGGTCGGCCGCGTCGGCGGTCGGCGTGATCCGGGCGAGCAGCTCCTCGCGCTGGGCCTCGGTCGTACGGCCGCGGGAGACGGCCTTGTCGAGCAGCTTCTGCGAGTACGCCTTGCCCTTGGCTGCGGCTTCGGCGGAGACGTCCTTGAGGACCACCTCGATGCCCGCGCGGGCGCAGGAGTAGGCGATGCCCGCGCCCATCATCCCGGCGCCGAGCACCGCGACCTTGCGGACCGTGCGGGGCTCGACGCCCCGGGGGCGGCTGCGGCCCGCGTTGACGGCCTGGAGGTCGAAGAAGAACGCCTGGATCATGTTCTTGGCGGTCTGCCCGGTGACCAGCTCGGTGAAGTAGCGGGCCTCGATGGTCAGCGCGGTCTCGAAGTCCACCTGGGATCCCTCGACGGCGCAGGCCAGGATGTTGCGCGGGGCCGGGTACGGGGCCCCGTTCAGCTGCTTCTTGAGGTTCGCGGGGAAGGCCGGGAGGTTGGCGGCGAACTTCGGGTTCGACGGGGTCCCGCCGGGGATGCGGTAGCCGGGGACGTCCCACGGCTGCTGCGACTGCGGGTTCGCGTCGATGAAGGCGCGGGCCTTGGCGAGCATCTCCTCGGGGGTGGCGGCCAGTTCGTGGACCAGGCCGTTCTCCAGGGCGCGCCGGGGGTTGTACTGGGTCCCCTGGAGCAGCACCTTCAGCAGGGCGTCGGCGATGCCCATCAGGCGCACGGTGCGGGTGACGCCGCCGCCGGCCGGGAGCAGGCCGAGGGTGACCTCGGGCAGGCCGATCTTGGAGCCCGGCACGTCGAGGGCGACGCGGTGGTGGGAGGCGAGGCAGATCTCGTACCCGCCGCCCAGGGCGGCACCGTTGATGGCGGCGACCACGGGCACGCCGAGGGTCTCGATGCGGCGCAGCGAGCGCTTGATGGCGGTGCCGGTGTCGAAGGCGAGGCCGGCGTCCTCGGGGCGGAGCCGGATCATGTCCTTGAGGTCACCCCCCGCGAAGAAGGTCTTCTTGGCGGAGGTGTAGATGATGCCGCGGATGGAGTCCTTCTCGGCCTCGGCGCGGTCGGCGATGGCCGCGATGGAGTCCTTGAAGGCCTGGTTCATGGTGTTGGCGGACTGGCCGGGGTCGTCGAGGACCAGGGTGACGACGCCGGTCTCGTCCTGTTCCCAGCGGATGGTGCGGGTCTCGGTCATGGGGTGGGTCTCCGTGGAAGTCTGGTTCGGCAGGGCCGGGCGGAAGGGGGCCGGGGTCGTCCCGGCTCGGGCGCTGCGCGGCGGCCGGGGCCTCCGCTGCGCCGCACGGCTACAGGCGTTCGACGATGGTGGCTACGCCCATGCCGCCGCCGACGCAGAGGGTGACGAGCCCGTAGCGCTTGTCCTGGCGCTCCAGTTCGTCGATGACGGTGCCGAGCAGCATCGCGCCGGTGGCGCCGAGCGGGTGCCCGAGCGCGATGGCGCCGCCGTTGACGTTGACCTTGTCCAGGGAGACGCCCATGTCCTTGACGAAGCGCAGGACGACGCCTGCGAAGGCCTCGTTCATCTCGATGAGGTCGATGTCGTCGATGGTCAGGCCGGCCTTGGCGAGGGCCTTGCGGGTGGCGGGGGCGGGGCCGGTGAGCATGATGGTGGGCTCGGAGCCGGAGACGGCGGCCGAGACGATCCGGGCGCGCGGTGTCAGCCCGTTCCGCTCGCCCGCCTCGCGGGTGCCGATGGCGACGAGTGCGGAGCCGTCGACGATGCCGGAGGAGTTGCCCGCGTGGTGGACGTGGTCGATCTTCTCGATCCAGTGGTACTTCTGCAGGGCGACGGCGTCGAATCCGCCGAGGTCGCCGATGTCGGCGAAGGAGGGCTTGAGCTTGGCGAGGGTGTCGGCCGTCGTGCCGGGGCGGACGAACTCCTCGTGGTCCAGGACGACCAGGCCGTTGCGGTCGGTGACCGGGACGACGGACCGCGCGAAGCGGCCGTCCTTGATGGCGGTGGCGGCACGCTCCTGGGAGAGGGCGGCGTACTCGTCCACATCGCGCCGGGAGAATCCCTCGATGGTGGCGATCAGGTCGGCGCCGATGCCCTGCGGGACGAAGCCGGTGTCCCAGTTGGTCATCGGGTCGGCGAACCAGGCGCCGCCGTCGGAGGCCATGGGGACGCGGGACATGGACTCCACGCCGCCCGCGAGGACGAGGTCCTCCCAGCCGGAGCGCACCTTGGCGGCGGCCAGGTTGACGGCCTCCAGGCCCGACGCGCAGAAGCGGTTCTCCTGGACGCCGGCCACGGTGTCCGGCAGCCCGGCGGCGATGGCCGCGATGCGGGCGATGTCGGAGCCCTGGTCGCCGACCGGGCCGACGACGCCGAGCACGATGTCGTCGATGGCGGCCGGGTCCAGGCCGGGGTTGCGCTCGCGCAGGGCGTGGATGAGGCCGACGACCAGGTCGATCGGCTTCGTGCCGTGCAGGGCGCCGTTGGCCTTGCCGCGGCCGCGCGGGGTGCGGATCGCGTCGTATACGTAAGCTTCGGTGCTCACTGGTCAAGCCTTTCGAGGGGAGTTAGCCGAGCAGGGAACGTCCGATGATCTCTTTCATGATCTCGGTCGTGCCGCCGTAGATGGTCTGGATGCGGCCGTCGGTGAAGGCCCGCGCGACCCGGTATTCGGTCATGTATCCGTATCCGCCGTGCAGTTGCAGGCAGCGGTCGGCGACGCGCTTCTGGAGTTCGGTGGCCCACCACTTGGCCATCGAGGCGTGGACGTGGTCCAGTTCGCCGTTGGAGTGGTCGGTGATGCAGCGGTCGAGGAACGTGCGGGTGACCGCGCACTCGGTGGCCATCTCGGCGATCTCGAAGCGGATGTGCTGGAGCCGGGACAGCGGCCGGCCGAAGGCCTCGCGCTCCTTGACGTACTGGGTGGTGATCTCCAGCAGGTACTCGGCGGCGGCGATGCCGGCCATCGCGATGCCCATCCGCTCCTGCGCGAGGTTGGTCATCAGGTGGACGAAGGCGCCGTTCAGCTCGCCGAGCAGGTTCTCCTTGGGGACGCGTACGTCGTGGAAGAACAGTTCCGCGGTGTCCTGCGCCTTCTGGCCGATCTTGTCGAGGTTGCGGCCGCGCTCGAAGCCCTCCATGCCGCGCTCGACGACCAGCAGCGACAGGCCGTGCGCCCCGCCCTCGGGCGTGGTCTTCGCGACGACGATCACCAGGTCGGCGAGGATGCCGTTGGAGATGAACGTCTTGGAGCCGTTGAGGACCCAGTGGTCCCCGCGGTCCTCGGCGGTGCTCCGGATCCCCTGGAGGTCGGAGCCCGCGCCGGGCTCGGTCATCGCGATGGCGGTGACGGTCTCCCCGGAGCAGAATCCGGGCAGCCAGCGGCGCTTCTGCTCCTCGGTGGCCAGCGAGGTCAGGTAGGGGCCGATGATGTCGTTGTGCAGGCCGATGGCGAGTCCGGCGGCCCCGGCCCGGGTGAACTCCTCGGCGATCACGGCGGCGTAGCGGAAGTCGGTGTTCCCGCCGCCCCCGTACTCCTCCGGGACGGCGAGGCCGAGCAGCCCCTGCCGGCCGGCGGCCCGCCAGGCCTCGCGGCTGACGATGCCGTCCTTCTCCCACTGCTCGTAGTGCGGCAGCACCTCCTTGTTCAGGAAGGTGCGGACGGTCTCGCGGAACGCCTCGTGGTCGGCGTCGAAGATCTGGCGCTTCATCGGTCGGCTCCCTACAGCCAGTTCTTGACGGTTTCGATCAGCCGGGCCGGGTCGGCGCCGACGGGCGTGACGTTGAGCATGGTGACGCCGGCCTCGCGGAAGGCCTCGACACGCTCGCGCACGTAGCCTTCGGGCCCGCACAGCGTCATCAGCTCGCAGAACTCGTCCGGGACGGCGGCCGCGGCGTCGCGCTTGCGCCCGGAGAGGTACAGCTCCTGGATCCTGCGGGCTTCCTCCTCGTAGCCGTAGGCCACGGCGAGGTCGTTGTAGAAGTTCTTGCCGACCGCGCCCATGCCGCCGACGTACAGGGCGATCTGCGGGCGCGCGAGGTCCCGTACGGCGGCGGCGTCCTCGCCGATGGCGAGCAGGCCGCCCGCCACGGTCTGCAGCGGGCCGAGCTCCGCGGGCCTCTTGCCCGCGCCCTCGGCGAGGGCGCCGCCCCACACCGCGCCGGCCTTCTCGGGGATGAAGAGGGTGGGCAGCCAGCCGTCGGCGATCTCGGCGGTCAGCCGCACGTTGGCCGGGCCGAGCGAGGCGATGTAGACGGGGACGGTGTCGCGGACCGGCCGGGTCAGGATCTTCAGCGGCTTGCCGTGCCGGCCGCCCTTTTCGGGCGGCAGCGGCATGTCGGTGATGCCGTGGTGGTCGATCGTCTCGCGGCGCCAGATGCGGCGGCACAGTTCGACGGTCTCGCGGGTTCGGCCGAGCGGTTTGTCGTACGGCTTCCCGTGCCAGCCCTCCACCACCTGCGGGCCGGAGGCGCCGAGACCGAGCAGCGCCCGGCCGCCCGAGACCGCGTCCAGGCCGGCGGCGGTCTGTGCGATGAGGCCGGGGGTGCGCGAGTAGACGTTGAGGATGGCCGAGCCGATCTTCATCCGCTCGGTGCGGGCGGCGAGGTAGCCCATGATCGTCGGGGAGTCGAAGCCCCAGGCCTCGGCGACCCACACGGCGTCGAGCCCGGCCGCTTCCAGCGCGGCGGCCTGGTCGGCGGCCCGGCGCGGGTCCCCGGCGTAGTCGAGCATCATCGACAGCTCCATCACGCCTCCTTGCCGAGCAGGGCCGGTACGTCCCAGTCGGCGGCCACGGACGCGGTGTCCGCCCCCGGCCGGGCGGGGCCGGAGGTCACCGCCACCGGGGTCGCGGAGAAGCGGGGAGCCGGGGCGGGCTGGGTGATCCCGCCGAAGTCGGTGAAGGTCCCGCGGGCGGCGAGGTGGGGGTGGTGCGGGGCCTCGCGCAGCGAGAGCACGGGCGCCACGCAGGCGTCGGTGCCCTCGAAGACCGCCGTCCACTCCTCGCGCGTACGGGACTTGAAGCGCGCGGCCACGGCCTCGCGCAGCTCGCCCCAGCGGGCGAGGTCCTTGCGGGCCGGGGCCTCGTCCTTGATGCCGAGGAGGTCCACGAAGGTGTCGTAGAACTGCTGCTCCAGCGCCCCGACCGCCATGTACCCGCCGTCGGAGGTCTCGTAGGTGCCGTAGAAGGGGCAGCCTCCGTCGAGGAGGTTGGCGCCGCGCCGGTCCTGCCAGCCGCCGGCCGCCACCATGCCGTGGATCATCGCGGTGAGGTGGGCGGTCCCGTCGACGATGGCCGCGTCGACGACCTGCCCGGCGCCGCCGGGGGTGCGGGCGTGCTGGAGGGCGGCGAGGACGCCGATCACCAGGTACAGGGAGCCGCCCGCGTAGTCGCCGACGAGGTTGGCGGGCACGGCGGGGGGCTCGCCCGGGTTGCCGATCATGCCGAGCGCCCCGGTGAGGGCGATGTACGCGATGTCGTGCCCGGCGGTGTGCGCGAGCGGGCCCTCCTGGCCCCACCCGGTCATCCGGCCGTAGACCAGCCGCGGGTTGCGCGCGTGGCAGTCGGCCGGGCCGACGCCGAGCCGCTCGGCGACCCCGGGGCGGAAGCCCTCGATGAGGACGTCGGCGCGCTCGACCAGGTCGAGGACCCGGGCGGGGCCGTCGGCGGACTTGAGGTCGACCAGCACGGAGCGCTTGTTCCGGTTGGTGACGTCGTAGGCCGGATCGACCGCGAGGCCGCCACCGCCCGGCCGGTCCACCCGTACGACGTCGGCGCCCAGGTCGGCGAGGAGCATGGCGGCGAACGGGCCGGGGCCGATGCCCGCCAGTTCGACGACGCGCACCCCGGCGAGCGGGCCGTTCCCTGTCACTGCCATCGAGCCCCCAGCGTTGTCGAGCACACGGTGTGACACAACTGATGTAACACCAGTGATGCTAGGAACGTGTCCCGCTCAGCACAAGAGCAAGCGCTTAGCCGTTTGCGGCGATGCGGGCGTCCAGCTCCTTGACGTGCCGTTTGAGGGCCACCGTCCGGTAACTCTCCTCCACCCATTCGCACAGCACCTGGAGCGACGGCGCCCCCTTCACCCCCATCGGCACCGAGACCCAGCCGGAGCGGCCCAGGCCGTATCCGGTGGGCTCCGCGCCGGGCGCGGCCATCGCGTGCCCGTGCAGCGCCTCGTCCTTGAGCTTCACGGACAGCCCCGGCGGCCGGTCCCCGTCCACGTCGCCCAGGAAGACGAAGATCTTCTTGTTGACCTTCACCACGCAGTCCTCGGGCCCCCACGGGTGGTCCTCGACCGCCTCCGGGAGCCCCCGTGCGAACTCCCGCACCGCTTCCCACTTGCGCACCGCAGCCTGTCCGGCCTTCATGACGCCTCCCGCCACCGCTGGTCCCACCTGCCCGCACGGACAGCCTGTCCTCACGCTAGCCTCAGCCCCCGACAACAGCTGGGAGGAGCGGTCATGAACGCACGGGTCCGGCAGGACCATTCGGAACGGCCCTACGACGTCGTGCTGTTCGGGGCGACCGGGTTCGTGGGGGCGCTGACCGCCGAGTACCTCGCCGCGCACGCCCCCGCGGGCTGCCGGTGGGCGCTGGCCGGGCGGGACCGGGCCAAGCTGGAGCGGCTGCGCGAGCGGCTGGCCGCGCTCGACCCGGCCTGCGCGGCGGTGGAGCTGCTGCAGGCGGACGCCTCCGACCCGGAGGCGGTACGCGAACTGGCCGCCTCCACACGGGTCCTGGCCACGACCGTGGGACCGTACGTCTGGTACGGCACGGAGCTGGTCGCGGCCTGCGCGGAGGCGGGCACGGACTACGTGGACCTCACCGGGGAGCCCGAGTTCGTGGACCGGACGTACGTGGAGCACGACGCGCGGGCCCGGGAGACGGGGGCACGGCTCGTGCACGCCTGCGGCTTCGACTCGATCCCGGCCGACCTGGGGGCGTACTTCACCGTGGGGCAGCTCCCGGAGGGGGTGCCGCTGCGGGTCGACGGGTTCCTGCGGTCCAACGCGCTCTTCTCCGGCGGCACGCTGGCCTCCGCGCTCACCGCGGTCAGTCGCGGCCCGCAGACCCTCGCGGCCGCCCGCGCCCGCCGGCTGCACGAGCCCCGGCTGCTGGGGCGGCGGGCGCGCGGCCCGGTGGGGGCGCCCCGGTTCAGCCGGGAGACCGGGACGTGGGCGGTGCCGCTGCCCGTGCTGGACCCGGCGGTCGTGGCCCGGTCGGCGGCCGCCCTGGAGCGGTACGGCCCCGACTTCCGCTACCGGCACTACGCCTCGGTCCGGCACCTTCCCTTCGCGGTGGGCGGCACGGCGGCGGTCGGCGCGACAGTGGCGCTGGCCCAGATCCCGCCGGCCCGGCGCTGGCTGATGAACCGCTGGGAGGCGGGGCAGGGTCCGGACGCGGAGCGGCGGGCGCGCAGCTGGTTCACGGTGCGGTTCGTGGGCGAGGGCGGCGGCCGCCGCGTGTTCACGGAGGTGTCCGGCGGCGACCCGGGGTACGGGGACACCGCGAAGATGCTGGCGGAGTCGGCGCTGTGCCTGGCCTACGACGCCCTGCCCGAGGCCGCCGGCCAGCTGACGACGGCCGTGGCGATGGGCGACGCGCTGATCGACCGCCTGCGGAAGGCGGGGATCACCTTCCGCGTGGTGGACGTGCGGGACGCCGGCTGAGTCACCCAGCGGCTTCGCGCAGGGCGCGGCGGCACAGGGAATCGGCGTGCCGGGTGGTCTCCGGGATCCGGAAGCGGGGGCTGAGGGCGAGGGTGTGGGCGCAGGCGTTGTCCAGCGAGACGCGGTTTCCGACGGAGACGTAGACCGGCTTGACGCCGTCCTGGGTCCGCAGCGCCCGGCCGACCTCGGTGCCGTCGGCCGCGAGCAGCGGGGCCGCGTCGCCGCGCCGGGCGCCCGGTTCCTCGTGGGTGAAGGTGAAGGGGTTCTTCGCGACGCCGATGGCCGGGATGCCGGTGACCACGCCGAGGTGGCAGGCGAGTCCGAAGCCGCGGGGGTGGGCGAGCCCGTAGCCGTCGCAGACGACGAGCCCGGGCACGGCGGTGAGGGAGTCGAGGGCGGCCAGTACGGTCGGCAGCTCGCGGAACGCGAGCAGCCCGGGCACGTAGGGGAAGCTGACGTGCCCGACGGCGGTGGCCTCCTCGACGACCTCCAGGGTGGCGGCGTCGAGCACCACGGCCGCGGCGGCGACGAGGTCGCGCTCGTCGTCGTAGGCCACGTCGACTCCCGCGACCAGTCCGCGGCCGGGCGGCGGGCCGGGTTCGGTGAGCACGACCTGATGGCGCAGTACGTCCTGTATCGCCCGGGCCTCGGCCTCGTCGGCGGGGGTCTTCACACTCGTCATGATGGTGCGAGAGTAGCCTGACGATCATGTTCGTCATGGAGCTCAGCTACACAGCGCCCCTCGAAGCCGTCGAAGAACAGATGGACGCCCACATCGCCTGGCTGGACGGCTACTACGCCGCCGGCGTCTTCCTCGCGTCGGGGCGCAAGGTCCCGCGCGAAGGCGGGGTGATCCTGGCCGGCGGGGTCTCCCGTGCGGAGATCGAGAAGATCGCGGCCGAGGACCCCTTCACGGTGGCGGGGGTCTGCGCCTACCGCATCACGGAGTTCATCGCGACGAAGACCTCGGCGGACCTGTCGACGGTCCGCGAGAACCCCGCGGTCTAGTTGCGTTCGGGGGCACCGGGCCTCGTGTGTCCTTCATCAGCCGGGTGCAGCCGGGGGTGCCGCACGCGGCCGGGCTTCCCGGGCCCGGGGCCGCAGCACGCGCCGGGGGCCAACGGCCGCCATCCAGGCCGGGCCCGTAGCGGCGGGGCGGCCGCCAGGGCCCTGTTGACCCGGTCGAGGCTGTCCGCGGGCGCGTGCGGCTGGGCGCTGGTCGTCCCGGTCCGGCACCGGCTGGTCGCCTTCGGCCCCGGGGGCGAGCGGGTCCGGCGCCTGCCCGGGCGTGGGCGCCAGGCCGCCCAGGGGGCCGGGAGCCTGCCGCGCCCGGCCCCCGGCCACCGACACCACGACCGCATTCACCCGCTGACCCACAGGAGAACGCCGATGCCACCGCGTCCCGCCACCCGTGCCGACATACCCGAGCTGATCCGGCTGCGCGCCGTCGCGCTCGCCTCCCTGGGAGTGGACCCGGGGCCGGCGGACGCCGCCTGGCGGCGGACGGCGTACGACTGGTTCGGCGAGCGCGTCGGCGACCGCCCCGACGTGCGCTGCCTGGTCGTCGGCGGCGCACCGGGCGAGCCGCTGCTGGCCACCGGGATGGCCTGGATCACCTACCACCTGCCCGGGCCGCAGTGGACGGACGGGCGGCGCGGCTACCTCGACGGGGTCGTCACCGACGGCCCGGCGCGCGGGCGGGGGCACGGGCGGCGGATCGTCGACGCGCTGGTCGGCTGGCTCGAAGGGCTCGGCATCGGCTACGTCCAGCTGCACGCCAGTGCCGACGGCGAGCCGGTGTACCGGGCGGCGGGGTTCCTCCCCGGCCGCTACCCGGGCATGGACCGGATCACCCCCGCGCCCCTCGCCCCGCCCGCCCCCTGATCAGCGGCGTTCCAGCCGGGCCACGCGGCCCTTCTCCCCCGCCGCCCAGCAGCCCGCGTCCGGCGCGCAGTCGACCGTGTCGAACGAGCCCGGGTCCAGGGTCCGCCAGCTGCGGCCCCCGTCCAGCGTCAGGTCCGTGCCGGTCGGGCCCACGGCGAGGGCCGTACCGCCGCCGTACGGGTACCAGGCCGCGCCCGACCGGTACGCCGGCGGCGGGGTGGCCGCCTGGCCCCACGTGCGGCCGCCGTCGGAGGAGACGGCCGCGGCCTGCGGGGAGGGCTGCCCGGTGCGGTAGTCGCCGCCGACCGCGAGGCCCCTCGTACGGTCGCGGAAGGCCAGGGCGAAGACCCCGCGCGCCGGGTCCCCGGCCGGGACGGTGGACTCGGCGGCCCACCAGGTCAGGCCGCGGTCGGCGGAGTGCAGCACCCGCGCGGTGGCCCCGCCGCCCGTGGCCAGCCAGACGTCGCGCGGGCCCGCGGCCACCAGGCACTGGCCGCTCGCCGCGAAGCCCGCCTCGCCGGGCAGCGCGGCCGGCATGCCCTCGGCCGGCAGGACCCGCCAGCTCCGGCCCCCGTCGTCGGTCGACAGGATGCGGAACTTCCCGTCCACCGGGTCGCTCATCGCCAGGCCGTGCCGGGAGTCGAAGAACGTGAGGCAGTCGTAGAACGCCCGCGGGTCGGGGTTGCGGAAGGTCTCGGTCCAGGTGGCACCGCCGTCCTCGGTGCGCAGCACCCTGGAGGCCTCGCCCTCCCCGATCGACAGGGCCACGGCGCGGCGCGCGTCGAAGGCCTCGACATCGCGCAGCTCCAGCTTCTCGGCGACCGCGGCGGGCGGCGAGACGTCCTGCCAGCTGCGGCCGCCGTCCACCGTGCGCAGCACCGTCCCCTTGGAACCGGCCACCCAGGCCGTGCTCCGGCTGACCGCCGCCAGCCCGCGGAACCGCGCGTCCTTGCCGGTGTCCTTCAGTGCCCAGCCGGCGGCTCCACCGCCCGTCAGGGCCGGTAACTCTCCCCCGGCCTCGGCTGGTGCGGCCGACAGCCCCACCACCAGCGCCGCGGCGCACAGGCCCACTCCCACTCCCAGAAGTCTCATGGCGCCGGAAGCTAACGCACCCCCGATTCCCCGTCCAGGGTGCCTCTCCGGGAGGGTGCGTTGGGCCTGTGGAGTGATCGGTAACCAGCCCTTCTGAGAGCTTCGCGGAACCGGTGGAACCGACCGGCCCGCCTACCGCCGCAACTCCCCCGCTGGTCACTCTGTGCGATCACACGGTTCGTTTCCGGCCAATCCGTGACACAGCTCACGTCAGCCCCCCTGCACGGATTTGCCGATTCCGGCGTCTATCGGGTTGCCGGGTTCCACCCCACAACCCGGCAGCAGATCCGCCGCAAGGGAGTGAGCCTTGATCACTGTCATCGAGCAGGCCGTACAGGCCCGTCTGGTAGCCACCGCGCCGAAGGTCGAGACCGTTCCCGTCACGCTCTGCTATGACCGCGCGGATCCGTTCGCCGTGCGGATGGCGTTCCCCGCTCCCGCGACCCTGGAGGGCATCGAGGTCTCCTGGACCTTCGCGCGTGAGCTCCTGGAGTCCGGGCTGGACCGCCCGTCGGGCTGGGGCGACGTGCGCGTGCGCCCGTACGACGCCGACCGGACGACGATCGAGTTCCACGCGCCGGAGGGCGTGGCGGTGGTACTCATGGTGACGGCCGAGCTGCACCGGTTCCTGGAGCGGGCCTCGACCGTGGTCCCGCCCGGCCTGGAGCACCTCTACCTCGACATGGACCAGAGCCTCGCCGAGCTGATGCGCGACACCTGCTGAATCCCGACGGCGCCTAATTCGTTTGCGGGCGGCTCCGGCCGCCCGTAGCTTCGTAGACGCCCCATCGCCGTCGAACGGAGCAGGACGTTGCTCTTCTGAGGTCCGAGACACCGACCACTGACCGGTCCCCGGCCGGTCACCGACCGATCGTCGGCTGTCTCCCCGCGTTGCACGCACCATTCACGCAACCTGGAGGCCTCCATGAGTCATCCCCCTGCTTACGTCACCTGCTCCGCCCTGTCCTTCGACTGGCCCGACGGCACTCCCGTCTTCGACGGGTTCCACCTCTCCGTCGGCCCCGGCCGCACCGGCCTGATCGGGCTCAACGGCTGCGGGAAATCCACCCTGCTGAAGCTGATCGCCGGGGAACTGACCCCGTCCGACGGCCAGTTGGCCACGGCCGGCACCGTCGGGTACCTCCCGCAGAACATCACCCTCGACACCGCGCTGCGCGTGGACGAGGCGCTCGGCATCCACACCGCCCGCACCGCCCTGCACGCCATCGAGGCGGGCGAGGCCACCGAGGCGAACTTCGCCGCCGTCGGCGACGACTGGGACGTGGAGGAGCGGGCCCTGGCCATGCTCGACCAGCTCGGCCTCGCCCGGATCGGGCTGGACCGTACCGTCGGGGAGGTCTCGGGCGGTGAGGGGGTCCTGCTGCGGCTGGCCGCCCTGCTGCTCGCACGCCCCGACGTCCTGCTGCTGGACGAGCCCACCAACAACCTGGACCTGCGGGCCCGGGGCCGCCTCTACGCCGCGGTCGAGTCATGGACCGGGGTGATGGTCCTGGTCAGCCACGACCGGGAGCTGCTGGAGCGGGTCGACCAGATCGCCGATCTGCGCGACGGCGAAGTCCGCTGGTACGGCGGCAACTTCACGGACTACGAGGAGATGCTCGCCGCCGAGCAGGAGGCGGCCGAGCGGATGGTCCGGGTCGCGGAGGCCGACGTGCAGCGCCAGAAGCGCGAACTGGTGGACGCACAGGTCAAATTGGCGCGGCGCAAGCGGTACGGCCAGAAGATGAACGAGAACAAGCGCGAGCCGAAGATCGTGATGGGCGCCCGCAAGCGCGCGGCACAGGAATCGGCCGGCAAGCACCGCATCATGCACACCGAGAAGCTGGCGCAGGCGAAGGAGCGGCTGGACCAGGCGGTGGAGGCGGTGCGCGACGACGACACCATCCGGATCCAGCTGCCCGCCACCCAGGTCCCGCCAGGACGGCGCGTCCTGACCCTGAGCGATCTGCGCCTTGCGCACGGTGCGCGCGTACGGGGCGAGTGGGAGCTGCGCGGCCCCGAGCGGATCGCGCTGGTGGGCCGCAACGGCTCGGGCAAGACCACGCTGCTCCGTACGATCGCCGGGCTGCTCGCGCCGGAGTCGGGCGCGTCGGTCACCCACGTGCCCGCCCGGTACCTGCCGCAGCGGCTGGACGTGCTCGACGAGAGCCGTTCGGTGGTGGAGAACGTGGCGCGGTTCGCCCCGCAGGCCACGAACAACGTGATCCGGGCGCGGCTCGCGCACTTCCTCTTCCGGGGCGCCCGCGCGGACCGGCCGGCCGGCACCCTGTCGGGCGGCGAGCGTTTCCGGGCGGCGCTGGCGGCGCTGCTGCTGGCGGAGCCCGCTCCGCAGCTGCTGATGCTGGACGAGCCGACGAACAATCTGGATCTGGCGAGCGTACGGCAGTTGACGGACGCGCTGGACGCCTACGAGGGCGCGCTCGTGGTGGCGAGCCACGACGTGCCGTTCCTCGAGTCGATCGGCATCACGCGGTGGCTGCTGCTGGACGGTGAACTGCGGCCGACCACGGCCGAGGAGGTCCGGGAGACCCTGTGGCTCGGGTGACGGGGCTAGCGGGGCAGTAACGCCCAGGACTTGGTTCCCCCCAGGGGGGTCAGGACGGGAGTGAGCCCCCAGTCCCCGCCGCAGGCCTCGACGGCCGCGGCGAGCAGCCACATCCCGCGGCTGCGCCGGCGCCGGCACTCCTCGCTCGCCTCGGGCGAGGAGTGCGCCGGGTGCTGGTCGTAGAGGACGATCCGCAGCGCGTCGAACTGCCAGCGGATCTTCAGCATCATCTCCTTGTCGGGCGTGAACCGGTGTGCGCACGCGACGAGTTCGGAGGCGGCGAGGGCCGCGGTGTCACACAGGTCCGACAGGGCGTGCCGGGTGAGCAGGGACCGGACGACGGAGCGGGCGGTCCCCGCGCAGTGGGCGCCGCCGGGCAGGCCTATCGAGTAGTCCAGCTTCTCCGCCTCGCGCGGCGGGGGCTGCAGAAGTTCGTGTACCGGCCGCGTGCCACGGAGAGTGCCCGTCATCGTGCTGCTCCAAATGTGGGTGTGATCGACAGCGGTGTGATCAAAGACGGACCAGGAGGTCGCCCCGTGTGAGACTTGCACTACCGACCGTAGCGCAACCCGGTGCACAGTGCTACTACTTGTACGACCACCTGCTGATTTCTCAGGTCATTTCCGGACGGGTACGGGCATCGCTCCCGCCCCCGGCCGAGATAGGGGGAACCGTGCCGCCCAGGAGCACGCCGACCGCCAGGCAGCAGCGCCTCGGCTCCGAGCTGCGCAAACTCCGCGAGCAGTCGGGCACGACGGTCCAGCAGGCCGCGGCCCTCCTGGGGGTCGACCGGACCCGCATTCCCAACATCGAATCCGGCCGGATCGGGATCAGCGCCGAGCGTGTCCGCACGCTCGCGTTCAACTACGACTGCCCCGATACGGGGCTCGTGGACCTGCTGGCATCGATGGCGCAGGAGCGGGACAAGGGGTGGTGGGAGCAGCACCGGGGGATGCTGCCGCCCGCGCTGCTCGACATCTGCGAGCTGGAACACCACTCGGTCGCGCTGCACACCGCGGTCACCACGCACATACCCGGCCTGCTCCAGACCGAGGCGCACGCCCGGGCGGTCTTCGACACCGCCGACCCGCCGCTGCCGCAGCCGGACCTGCAGGCGCGGCTCGCCCTGCGGATGAGCCGCCGGCAGGTGTTCGCGCGGGAGCGGCCGCCGCTGTACGAGGCGGTGGTGCACGAGGCCGCGCTGCGGATGCAGTTCGGCGGTCCGAAGGTGGCCCGGGCGCAGCTGGAGCACATGGTGGAGCAGTCGCAGCGGCCGCTCACGACGGTGCTGGTCATCCCGTTCACCGCGGGCGGGTTCCCGGGCGCCGGGCAGTCCTTCACGTACGCCGCGGCCGAGATGAGCCAGCTGGACACCGTGCAGCTGGACAGCTCGCACGGCTCGATGCTGCTGGACTCGCACATGAAGCTGCTGCGGTACCGGGGCCTGCTGGAGCGGCTGCGCTCGCTGGCGCTGCCGGCCGCGGCCTCCCGCGACTTCATCCACGCCATCGCCCAGGGCCTCTGACCGGATCCCGACGAGGAGACGAGAACCCACATGACCACGACCACCACGGCCGCCACTTCGACCGATATCGCCTGGGACGAGGCTTTCTGCAGCGAGGGGGCCAATTGCTTCCGCTTCGGCCGCGACGCCGAGGGAAAGGCGTACATCGGAACGACAGATTCCGCCGCCTACGTCACCGACTCCATCGACGCCCTCCGGGCCCTGATCTCCGCCGTCAAGGCCGGAGCGGCGGATCACCTCCTGGCGTGAAACGGCCCGGCGACGGTCTGGAAGAGGGCGCTTTTGCTACAACTTCCCCCTTCCGCTTCCCGCCCGCACCCTTCGTTAACTGCACAGATAACTGGATGTAACCGGACATAGGCACGGCTGGGGCTTGGCCTCGTCTTGATGTCGCGCTTAACCTACGACTCCGTAGGCTACGGAACCGTAGGTAATTCGCTTTGCACCCAGGAGTACCCGTGACGATCACCTCTCCCCACCTCGGCAGCTCGGAGGCGTGGACCGACGCCAAGCTGCTGTTCGCGCTGGAAGAGGTGGTCGAGAAGGAGCTCAACCGCCACCTGACGGTCACCAAGGACTGGATGCCCCACGAGTACGTCCCGTGGAGCGACGGCCGGAACTTCCCCGGCTTCTTCGAGGACGGCGAGGCCTGGGACCCGCAGCAGTCCAAGGTCACCGAGATCGGCAAGATCGCGCTGGTCGTGAACCTGCTGACCGAGGACAACCTCCCCAGCTACCACCACGAGATCGCCACGCTCTTCGGCCGCAACGGCGCCTGGGGCACCTGGGTGCACCGCTGGACGGCCGAGGAGGGCCGCCACGGCATCGTGATGCGCGACTACCTGCTGGCCTCGCGCGCCGTGGACCCGGACAAGCTGGAAGCGTTCCGGATGCAGCACATGTCGGAGGGCTTCGAGTCCGACAACCGCCACTCGATGCTGCACTCGGTGGCCTACGTGGCCTTCCAGGAGCTCGCCACCCGCATCTCGCACCGCAACACCGGCCACCAGTCCGGTGACCCGGTCTGCGACCGCATGCTGGCGCGCATCGCGCAGGACGAGAACCTGCACATGATCTTCTACCGCAACCTGCTGGGCGCGGCCTTCGAGATCGCCCCCGACCTGACGATGCAGGCCGTGCGGGACGTCGTGGTCAACTTCCGGATGCCCGGACACGGCATGCCCGGCTTCGAGCGGATGGCCGCGCAGATGGCGATCGGCGGGGTCTACAACCTGCGGATCCACCACGACGACGTGCTCGCCCCGGTGCTCCGGTTCCTCAAGGTCATGGAGATCGCCGACCTCGGCCCGGAGGGGCAGCAGGCCCAGGACGAGCTCGGGCTGTTCATGAACGGTCTGGACTCCGAGGCCAAGAAGTTCGACGAGCGGCTCGCCGCCCGCGCGGCCCGCATGGCGGCCCGCAAGGGCTGACCCATGACCCCGGCAGAGCCGCGCTCTGCCGGGGTTCAGCGGCGGCTGGGCCGCAGGGCGTGGCGTTCGGCTTCCGAGAGGCCGCCCCAGACACCGAAGCGCTCGTCATTGGCCAGCGCGTACTCCAGGCACGCGGCCCTCCCCTCGCACGCCCCGCACACCCGCTTCGCGTCCCGCAGTGAAGAGCCCGGCTCCGGGAAGAAGAAGCCCGGGCCCGTCTGGGCGCACAGGGCGAGTTCGTACCAGGCGGTGGCAGTGGCGGTCGCGGTGTCAGTGGTGTTCATCGGCATGCCGGAGATACTCACCGCCCGCGATGGACGTCCGATCAACGCCTGATCAACGGAGCCGGTGCCGTGTCACGCTCCCGGCGGCGGGGCGCTGGCTATGACCGCGAAGCGGGCTCCGAAGGGATCCGCCAGTTTGGCGAAGCGGCCGACCCCCTCCATGAAGACCGGCGTCATCCGGACCTTGCCGCCGGACTCCTCCGCCCGCGCCGCCGTCGCGTCGCAGTCCGCCACCTCGAAGTACGGGGTCCAGTAGGGACGTTCGGTGTCTTCCACCGGGTCCGTCGAGAGGGGGACCAGACCGCCGATCGCCGCCTCGTCCGTCGTGCCGGCCGGTCTGACCATCGTGTACGTGCCGCCCCCGAACGACATCTCGCTGACCTCCCAGCCGAAGACCGCGCCGTAGAAGGAGGCGGCCGCGGCCACGTCGGCCGTGTACAGCTCCGCCCAGCACATCGAGCCCACCTCCGCCACCACGTCCAGGCCCTTGTTCCTCCGTGGCTGCCACACGCCGAAGCCCACTCCCGCCGGATCGGCGAACACCGCCATCCGGCCGAAGTCCATGACGTCCATCGGCTGGAACCGCACCGACCCGCCCGCCTCCGTCACCGCCGCGGCCGTGGCGTCCGTGTCGGAGGTCTGGAAGTACACCGTCCAGGCCGCGGGGCCCTGCTCCGCCGTGACGGTCATGCCGCCCGCGACCGTCCGGTCGCCGAGGCGGAACATCCCGTACCCGCCGACCTCCTCGCCGCCCGCCTGGAAGTCCCAGCCGAACAGTCCCCCGTAGAACCCGGCGGCGCCCTCGATGTCCGGAGCGCCGAGGTCCAGCCAGTTCGGGGAGCCGTCCTTGTAGTCCGTGGTGAGCATGGCCCCGCCCTCCTTCCCCACCCGCCCTGTCCTGTCGTCTGTCCTGTCCTCTTCGAGCATGGCATCCCCCACTGACAGCAGCCCGGCGCCCGTTCCACAGGGTGCACGACCGTGCGTTCGGTAAGATGGTGATATGGCAGACGGACGCGTGGAACGCGGGAACCAGACGCGACGGACCGTTCTCGACCGGACCATGAGCATCGCCTCCGTGGACGGCCTCGAAGGCCTGTCCCTGGGGAAGATCGCCGCGGATCTGGGCCTCAGCAAGAGCGGCGTCTTCGCGCTCTTCGGCTCCAAGGAGGACCTCCAGCTCGCCACCGTCCGTGCCGCCGTGGACGTGTTCGTCGAGCAGGTCGTCCGGCCCGTGCGCCAGGATCCCGCCGGCATCGCCAAGGTGTGGAAGGTGTGCGAGCGCTGGCTGGACTACTCCGGGCGCCGCGTCTTCCCGGGCGGCTGCTTCTTCTACTCCGTCTCCGCGGAGTTCGACTCGCGCCCCGGCCCCGTACGCGACGAGGTGGCCAAGGTGCGCACCGACTGGACGCGCTACATCGAACGGGTCCTGGACGAGGCCCGGCTGGCGGGCGCGTTCCGGGACGGGATCGACGCGGCTGACGTCCCGCAGCTGGCCTTCGAGGTGATCGCCCTGATGGAGCTGGCCAACGCGCATTCCGTCCTGCACGACGACCCGGTCGCATACGAGAGGGCCGGCCGAGGCATCCTCGACCGGCTGCGGGCGGTGGCGGCCGCCCCGGAGGAACTCCCGGAACGGCCGCCCGCCGTCAACTCCCCTTCCTGACCCCGTTCGCCCCGCCGCGCACGCGCATCGAGCAGCCGGCGGCCGCCGCGCCCAGGGCGGCGACCGCCGCCGTCAGGAAAACGGCGCGCCAGTGGTCACCGGCCCCGGTCAGCAGGGCCGCGGTGGCCGCGACGCCCAGTGCGCCGCCGAGTTGACGGGCCGTCATCAGCAGCCCGGTGCCCGCCGCGAAGCGCTGCGGCGGCAGCGCGGCCGAGGCCGCCGTGGACAGGGCGGTCAGGGTCACCCCGATGCCGAGCCCGCCCAGCAGGCCGGCCGGGAGGAAGATCTGGGCGTACGAGGTCGAGGCGTCGACCCAGCCCCACAGCAGCAGGGCGTTGGCGGCGAAGAGGAGCGAGCCGACGGTGACCGCCGCCCACTGCCGGTGGGCGGGGACACGGCGGCCGACGACCAGGGCGCCGGCCATGGCCAGTACGGCTCCCGGCGTGACGCCGAAACCGGCTTCCAGGACCGAGTAGTTCCAGCGGGCGATCAGGTAGGAGGGCCCGGTCAGCAGCCATGCGTACATGGCGGTGCCGAAGAGCAGCGCGCCGGTACTGGCGCGGGCGAAGACGGGGTCGCGCCACAGGTCGCGGTCGACGGCGGGGGCCGGGTGGCGGCGCGAGCGGTGGAGCGCGGTGGCGGCGCAGAGGGCTCCGCCGGCCAGGAGTACGAGCACCGCGGGGTCGGTCCAGCCCCACTCCTGGCCCTGGGAGAGGCCGGTCACCACGCCCCCGATGCCGAGCGCGAGGGCGAACGTACCGAGGGGGTCGGGCAGTTGGCGTCCCGTCGGGGCCTCGCGGGGCACGGCGCGGGCGGCGGCCCAGCAGACCACCAGGCCCAGCGGCACGTTGACGAGGAAGATCGCGCGCCAGTCCCAGGCCTCGACCAGCAGTCCGCCGAGGCTAGGGCCGACGGCGGCGGCGAGCCCGCCCGCGGCGCCCCACGCGCCGAGGGCCGCGGCCCGGCGGCCGGGCGGCGTGTGGGCGAGTACGAGTCCCAGCGCGGCCGGGATCATTCCGGCGGCCGCCGCTCCCTGGAGGGCGCGGGCGAGGATCAGCAGGTCGGCGGTGGGGGCCGCGCCGGCGGCGAGCGAGGTGAGGGTGAAGGCGAGGGACGACCCGAGGAAGAGGGTGCGCCGGCCGAGGGTGTCGGCGAGCCGTCCGGCCGCGGCCAGCAGGGCGGCGAACAGCACGGCGTAGGCGCTGACCACCCAGGTGAGCCGGGCCAGGGACACCTCGGGGAAGGCCCGCCGCAGGTCGGGGAAGGCCACGTTGACGACGGTGGCGTCGAGGAAGGCGAGGAAGGTGACGGCGCAGGCGAGCGCCAGGATCCGCCGGGGATCCCCCACGCCTGCCGGCCCGTTGCGGGCCGGTCCTCCGCGGGCGCTGTCGGTGCCGGTGCCGGTGGTCCGCGGAGCGGGGTGCGTCGTCATCGGGCCACCGCCGAGGCGCCCGTCGCCGATGCCGCGGGCGGCACGGCCTGCCCAGGGGCGGTGGCGAACTCGACCGCTGCCGCGATGACTTCCGGGTCGGACAGGATGCGGCGGTGGCCCAGGCCGCTGGTCTCGATCAGGCGGGCCCTGGAGCCGTACGCCGCGGCGATCGCGCGGGACTGGGCGGGGGCCGCGACGTCGTCGTCCGCGTCGTGGACGAGGAGGACCGGCATCGGCCCCTCGACCGGACGGCGACCGGCGTCGAGGCGCTGCCAGATGTCGGGTTCACCGCGGAAGAGGCGGTGTTCGACGTGGTCGCGCAGGGCGCGCATGGCCGGCTCGCGCAGGCGCAGCCCGGCACGGAACTGGTCGAGGAGGTAGCCGAAGTCGGCGACGCCCCCGATGCCGACGAACCGGTCCGCCCGGATGCCGTCGGCCTCCCGCAGCATGAAGAGCGTGGCGAGCACGCCGAAGGAGTGGGCCACGACCGCGGAGAACCCGCCGTACTCCGCGTGCAGTTGGCGCAGGATGTCCCGGTAGTCGAGGATCGTGGAGGCCCGGCCGCCGGACTCCCCGTGGCCGGGGGCGTCGAAGGCGATCACCGTGTGCCCCTCGGCCCGGAGGGCCTCGACGAAGCCGCTGAACCGCGAGGCGCGCGAGGTCCAGCCGTGCACCAGCAGCACGGGCCGTTCTCCGTCGCCCCACCGATAGGTGGTGACGGGTATGCCGTGCACGGTGAGCCGGCCGGTGCGGGCCCGGGCCATCGGCTCCGCCTCCTCGGGGCGGAGCCGGACGCGGCCGAGGGGCCGGACGAACCACGCGAAGGCGCGGGGTCCGGCCAGCCCCGGGGCGAGCCGGGCGGTGAGGTTGAGGGTGGTGCTCAGGAGTGAAGCCGTGGGATGCATGCCCGGTTCTCCGGATCTCCTCAGATGGCCAGTGGCCGGTCGGCCGGATGGCGCCGGCAGGATGATGAGGAGATATTAGCACGATCGTTCGTGTTGTTTTGTTGGAGAGCCCCGCTCCCCGGACGGGAGGAGAGCGGGCTCAGCCGGGCTTCGAGGCCGTTGGCTTGTGGCCGGGGTAGACGTGGTCGGGGGTCACGATGCGGGTGATCGCCGCGCCGAAGAGGGCGCTGGGCTCCTGGCCGTCGTGCAGGATGTCGGTGTTGAGGAGGACGACCATGGTCGCCTGCGCCTGGGGCAGGTAGACCGTCAGCGTCTCGTAGCCGGGCAGTGAGCCGTTGTGGCCGATCCAGCCCTGGACGTTGAAGATGCCCAGCCCGTAGCCGGCGCCCGGAATGCCGATCGAGGTGGTCTTGAGGCGCTCGGCCTGGGTGGCCGGCGTCAGCAGTGTGCCGGTGGCGAGCGTGCGCGCCCAGCTGCGCAGGTCGTTCAGGTCGGAGATGACCGCTCCCGCCGCCCAGGCCCAGGAGGGGTTCCAGTCGGTCGCGTTCTCGATCTTTCCGGAGGCCGTCTGGTCGGTGTAGCCCTGCGCGTGCGGTGCGGGGAATTGCGCCCCGGTCGGGAAGAGCGTGGCGTGCAGACCGGCCGGCTTCAGGACGTCCTGCGCGATGACCTCGTGGAGCGGACGGCCGGTGATCTTCTCCACCACCAGACCGAGCAGGATCAGGTTGGTGTTGGAGTACTCCCACTTCGCGTCCGGCGCGAACTGCACCGGGTGCTTGAAGGAGTAGTCGAGCAACTGCTGGGGCGTGAAGGGCTGCGTGGGGTGGGCGAAGAGGGCCTTGGTGAAGTCCTCGTCCTCGGAGTAGTTGAAGAGTCCGCTGCGCATCCCGGCGAGTTGGCGCAGCGTGATGCGGTCCCCGTTCGGAACGCCGGTGACGTACGTGCCGATCGGGTCGTCCAGGCCGATCCTTCCCTGGTCGACCAGCCGGAGGAGCGCGGTCACGGTGAAGGTCTTCGTCTCGCTGCCGATGCGTATGTGCATGTCGGTCCGCATGGGCGCGCCGGTCGCCTTGTCCGCGACCCCGAAGGTCTTCACGTAGCTGCCCTTGCCGGGGGCCCACAGGCCCACCGTCACGCCCGGCACCCGCGCCTCGCGCAGGACCTGCTGGATGGCGGCGTCCAGCTGCGCCGCGACGGCAGGCGTGAGCTGCGCGAATTCGGAGCCGCCGTCCGGGGAGGGCGGGACGGGTGCGGCGAGGTCGGTCTGCGCCCGGGCGCCGGCCGACCCGTAGGCGGGACCCGCGAGGGCCGGGGCGAGGAGCAGGCCCGCGGCGGCGACCGCCACGCAGCCCTTGCGCAGCCGAGTGTGCGTCGAACCCATGACGTGCCTCCCGTCGTACGGGGACAAAAGCGCCGGAATCAGCCTAGGCCCGGACCGCCTGAGTCGCGAGACGGGGCAGATGCCCGCGAGAGCGGGTCAGTCCTCCCGCTTCGCGCGGCTCGGCTGGACGCGCTTCGGCTCGCCCGGCATCTTCGGGTAGTCCGGGGGGTAGGGCATGTCGCCCAGCCCGTGGTCGTGCTCGTCGCGGTCGGCGAGTTCCAGTACGGACTCCAGGCTGAAGGCGTGCTCGTCCATGTCCGCGTGCAGGTCGCCCAGTTCGGCGAAACGGGACGGCATCGTCACGATGTCGAAGTCGCGCGGCTCGGCGTCGTCCACCTCGTCCCAGCGCAGCGGTGCCGACACCGGGGCGTGCGGGCGCGGGCGGATGGAATAGGCGGAGGCGATCGTGCGGTCGCGCGCCGTCTGGTTGTAGTCGACGAAGATCCGCTCGCCGCGCTCCTCCTTCCACCAGGCCGTGGTGACCTTCCCCGGCATCCGGCGTTCCAGCTCGCGGCCGAGGGTGATGGCACACCGCCGGACCTCCGTGAACGTCCAGCGCGGCTCGATCGGCACGAAGACGTGCAGGCCGCGGCCGCCCGAGGTCTTGGGCCAGCCGCGCAGCCCCAGTTCCTCCAGCAGGGCGCGCAGTTCGTGGGCGGCGGCCACCGCGTGGTGGTAGTCGGTGCCCGGCTGCGGGTCCAGGTCGATGCGCAGCTCGTCGGGCCGGTCGGTGTCCTCGCGCCGCACCGGCCAGGGGTGGAAGGTGAGGCAGCCCAGGTTGGCGGCCCACAGGACGGCGGCCGGCTCGGTCGGGCAGATCTCGTCGGCGGAGCGCCCGCTGGGAAAGGCGATGTGTGCGGTCGGGATCCAGTCGGGGAGGTTCTTCGGGGCCCGCTTCTGGAAGAAGGACTCGCCCTCCACTCCGTCCGGGAACCGTTCGAGGGTCGTCGGCCGGTTGCGCAGGGCGCGCGTGATGCCCTCCGCGACCGCCAGGTAGTACGCGGCCACGTCCCGCTTGGTGAGGCCGCGCTCCGGGAAGTACACCTTGTCGGGGTTGGACAGCCGCACCGTGCGCCCGCCCGCGTCCAGCTCGATGGCATTGCCCGAAGCACCCATGTGCGCCACGGTAGGCGGGCCCGGCCGGGCGCGCACACCGGGCGGGGCCGGACGTACGACCGCAGAATCGGAGACATGGATCTGCCGGTGATGCCGCCCGTGAAGCCGATGCTCGCGAAGTCCGTGGGGAAGATCCCGCCCGGCATGCAGTACGAGGCCAAGTGGGACGGCTTCCGGGCCATCGTGCACCGCGACGGCGACGAGGTCGAGATCGGCAGCCGCACGGGAAAGAGCCTGACCAGGTACTTTCCCGAGCTGGTGGCGGCCCTCAAGGAGAACCTGCCCGACCGCTGCGTCGTGGACGGCGAGATCGTGATCGTTCTGGGCGGACGCCTCGACTTCGACCGGCTGACCGAGCGGATCCACCCCGCCGCATCCCGCGTGAAGCTGCTCGCCGAGACGACCCCGGCCAGCTTCGTCGCCTTCGATCTGCTCGCGATCGGCGACGAGGCGCTCCTCGGCACCCCGCTGGCCGACCGCCGCAGCGCCCTCGCCCGGTCCCTCTCCACTGCTCGGCCCCCCGTCCACCTCGCGCCCGCGACCACCGATCCCGCGCTCGCGCAGGAGTGGTTCGAGCGGTTCGAGGGCGCCGGGCTCGACGGGGTGATCGCCAAACCCCTCGATCTCCCCTACCGGCCCGATGCCCGCCTCATGTTCAAGATCAAGCACGAGCGTACGGCCGATGTCGTCGTCGCGGGTTTCCGTTTCCACAAGAGCGGTCCGATTGTCGGATCGCTGCTCCTCGGCCTGTACGACGGCCACGGCGCCCTCCAGCACGTCGGCGTGTGCGCCGCCTTCCCCATGAAGCGCCGCGCCGAACTGGTCGAGGAGCTCGAACCCCTGCGCATGGCGGACCCCGCGGGCCATCCGTGGGCCGCCTGGACCGAGGAGTCGGCCCACGAGGACGCCCGGCTGCCCGGCGCGCAGAGCCGCTGGACCGGCAAGAAGGACCTGTCGTGGGTGGCGCTGCGCCCCGAGCGGGTCGTCGAGGTCGCCTACGACCACATGGAGGGCGACCGCTTCCGGCACACCGCCCAGTTCCGCCGCTGGCGGCCCGACCGGACGCCGGAGAGCTGCACCTACGACCAGTTGGAGGAGGTCGTCGGATACGACCTCGCCGAGGTGCTCGGCCCGCCCCCCGCCGCCGCCCGCTGACGGGTCATCCCGCCGTCAGCTTCTCCCACTCCGCCCGGTCCGGGCCCACCGCGTTCGGCGCGTAGTCCGGCCGCGCGGCCAGCCAGCGCGCAACCCTGGCCCGGACGTCCGGATCCGCGTACGCCCGCTCCGGCGGCTCGGCCAGGTGCCGGACCCTGGCCCGCGCCCGCATCACCTCGGGGTCCTCCAGCGCGCAGTCGAACAGGGCGGCCACCTCGCGCGCCGTCCCCGTCCGCACGGCCCGGGTCGCGAACCGCTCCCCGATGGCCGCGTCGGCGACGACCTGGAAGTCGAACCAGGGCTTCAGGGTGCGTACCGCCCACGCGTGGTGGTCGGCGGCGTAGCGCTCCGATCCCGGGTCCCGGTGCGCCGTACGGGCCACCCTGCGCGCGGCCCACAGCGCGAGCGAGGTGCCCTGCCCGAGGGTGGGGTTGGTGTGCGTGATGGCGTCGCCGACCGGCACCAGCCCGCTCACGACCGGGCCCCGCTCGTCGGCCAGGGCGCTCCACCGGTTGTCCAGGCTCGCGGTGGCCAGCACCTCCGAGCGGGGTTCGGCGCCCAGCGCCAGCCAGGCCGCGCCGGGCGGGAAGGCGCGCGCGGCGGCCTCGAAGACGGCCGGGTCGCGCAGGGCGGAGCGCGTGGTGTCCGCGGTGTGCACGAACAGCGTCACGGCGAAGAGCCGGTTGTCGGCGGGGAAGACGGCGCATCCGGCGAAGGCGCCGCCCGTGACCGCCCAGGGCCGGCGCGGCCCCTCCGCCATGCCCTCGGGCAGCCGGTACCAGCGGCAGAAGTAGGCGAGCCCGGTGCGGTGCCGTTCCACGACCGGGGGGCGGCTGCCCGCGGCGGCCAGCCGGCGCTCGGCGCCGCCGCGCCGCCCGCCCGCGTCCACCACGAGGTCCCCCGCGTAACTCCCGGCCTCGGTGGTCACTCCCGTCACCCGGACCACACCCCCCTGGCCCCCGTCACCGCCCTCACCCCCTCGGGCCGCCGTGGTCAGCCCGGTCACGGGTTCCCCGTACCGCGCCACCACGCCCGGTTCGGCGCGCAGGGCGCTCGCCAGTGCGCTCTCCAGCACGATGCGCCTGGCCTGGAGCATCACGAGGTCCTCGTCGCCGGGGCGCGCGGGCGGGCGGGCGTCGAACCAGTCCAGCTCGTGCCGTTCGCGGGCGCCGAGCCGCAGCATCTCCCGGTACACGTCCGGCAGTTCCTCGCGCAGCACGTTCCGCGCGGCGCCCAGCAGCGCGTGCGGCTGGGCGGCCTGCGGTACGGCCGGCCGCCGCCAGCCGAAGAAGTCCCGGTCGAGGGCCGTGCCGGGGGCGCGCGTGTCGCGCTCGAAGAGTTCGGCCGTGTGCCCGCGCCGTGCGGCGAGCAGGGCCGTGGCCAGTCCCCCGAGTCCTCCGCCGATGACCAGCACATGTGTCATTGCGCCCCCCTGAGCCGATGAGCCGATGAGCCGATGAGCCGATGAGCCGTACGACGATCACACCGCCTGGAGCCTGCGCGGACGGAACCGGGCCGAAACCCGCACAGGCGTCCTAGGGCCGTCCGGGGCGGCGCGCGCCAAGGGCCCGGCTTGACACATGTTGTTGACCAAGTGGCAAATGGAGCCATGGCCCGTGAGAGCCACGTGCACAGAGGAAGGACGTCCATGACCACCACCACCGGCGAACGCCCCGAGCGGGCGGTCCCACAGCCCAATGCCGTCGTCGGCGTCGGGCTGGTCGTCGTCGGCCCTGACGGCCGGGTGCTGCTCGGCCAGGCGCACGACGGCCGCTGGGAGCTGCCCGGGGGCAAGGTCGACCCCGGGGAGGGCTTCGAGCAGGCCGCCGCCCGGGAACTGGCCGAGGAAACGGATCTGCGGGCGGCCCCCGAGGGGATCCGGGTCCTCTCCGTCCAGATCGACGCGAAGTCCGGCGTGACCCGGCTGACGGCCGCCGCCGTCACGACCGCCGCGCAGGGCGTGCCCACCGTCACCGAGCCCCACAAGATCGCCCGCTGGCAGTGGTTCGCCCCGGCCGAGATCCCCGCCGCGCTCTACGCCCCGTCGGCGGCGGTGCTGCGCTCCTGGCGCCCGGACCTCGCCGCCCTGCCCGACGTGCCCTCGTACGACTACCCGACGGCCGACCACCCCACGGCCGACCACCCGACGGCCGGCCCCACCGGCTAGCTCGTCGCGGCGGCGGTGGCGGCCATGGCCGCCACCACGGCCGCCTGCGTGTCGCGGATCGCGGTGCGCACGCTGTCGGTCGCCCACTGGCCGGCGGCCACCTCCGCCATCCGCGGGACGACCTGCCCGCGCGGCACCCCGGGGAAGGCCAGCCGGTGCAGCCTGGCCGCGTGGAGCAGGGCCACCAGGGCGGCCGTACGCTCGTCCGGATCGGAGCCCTTGAGCACCACGGCCCGGAGCCGTTCCCGCAGCGCGGGCCCGACCGTCCCGTCGGCCTCCGGATAGCGGCGCCGCGGGAACATCCCGAACACCTTGTCCACTTCGGCGCCGATCAGCCCCCGCGCTTGCAGCCGCTCCAGGCCGGCGGCGACCGCCCGCGCGTGGTCCTTGGTCAGCCAGTCCGTCACCCGGCGCTTGCTGCGGCCCCGCAGCCACGCGCCGATCAACTCGATCCGGCCGTCGAGCAGTTCCTCCCCGGTGGAGGAGGTGTCCGACAGCGACAGGTACGCACCCGTCACCGACACCCGCTCCGCCATGACGAGTTCGACGAGGATCCCGCCCGCCACGGCCCAGCCCACGGTCTGCCGCTGCCGCGCCGCCCCGGACTCCTCGTCCAGGCACAGCAGCACGATCTCCTCCGCCAGCGTGATCCCCATGAGCAGCCCCCCGTTGCCCTCGCGCCCCACCGGGAAGGACGTACGGCGGCCGCGGGTGGTTCCGGCCCCGCCGGGCGGACGCCGAGCCGATGACCGCGGGGCGGACGCGGTGGCCCTACCCCCGCACCGCCGTCCGCGGTGCGAAGTTGCCCTCGCCCAGGTCCTCGGCCAGCAGCCGCTTCGCGATCGCGTCCGCGGCCACCCTCAGTTCGGCGCTCCGCGGCCGGCCCCGGTCCTTCTCCAGCCGGTCTCCGAGCCAGTCCGCCCACGCGCTCGAGATGACGGCCGCCTCGCGCTCGCCGGCCGGGGTGTGCGCGAGGAAGTTTCCCTCCCGCGTCAGGTACCCCTCGTCGACCATCCGGTCGAAGACCGGCAGCAGCACCTCCGGCGGCAGCGACCTGCGGTTCGCGATGAGCCCCAGGCTGGCGTGGCCGACCGTCCGGGTCAGCAGGTCCACCTGCATCACCGCCCACGCGCCCGCCATGTCCAGCCTGGTGTCGGAGGCGTCGACGATCGCGCGCGCCTGCTCGGGCCCCATGTTCCGTACGAGCTTCCCGACCGCCAGCTCCAGCAGCTTGGCCGAGTCCCCCGAGGCCGTGGCCGGCGAGGCGAAGCCGTCGCCCATGTCCGTGGAGCCGGCCCGGGCGGTGTCGCGCAGGTGCACCTGCTTGAGGAAGAGCGCCACGACGAAGCCGACCACCGCCACCGGCACGGTCCACAGGAACACCGTGTGCAGGGCCTGCGCGTACGCGTCGATGACCGGGCCGGCCTCCGCCGGATCCAGCGCGTGCACGCCCTGCGGGCTCTGCGCGGCCGCGCCCAGCCGCGCCGGATCGGCCCCGGTGGCGCGCGCCGCCTCCGCGACCCCCGCCTTCAGCTCGGGGCCCAGGCTGTTGGCGTAGATCGTGCCGAAGACGGCGGTTCCGAAGGAGCTGCCGAGCGTACGGAAGAACGTGACGCCCGAGGTGGCCGTGCCGAGGTCGGCGTAGTCGACGGTGTTCTGCACGGCGATCGTCAGCACCTGCATGCACAGGCCGATGCCGGCACCGAGCACGAACATGTACAGCGACTCCAGCCAGGCGCCGGTCCCCGGGCCCATCCGGGACAGCAGGTACAGCCCGACGCCCATCACCAGGCAGCCCACGATGGGGAAGATCCGGTACCGCCCGGTCTTGCTGGTGACGTTGCCGCTGAAGACCGACGCGATGAGCAGGCCGATGACCAGCGGCAGCGTCCGTACGCCGGACACCGTGGCCGAGTCCCCGTCCACGTACTGCAGGTAGGTGGGCAGGAAGGTCATCGCCCCGAGCATCGCGAAGCCGACGACGAAGCTGAGCACGGAACAGACCGTGAAGACGGGATTGCGGAACAGCCGCATCGGCAGCATCGGCTGCGCGGCCCGCGTCTCGGCCGCGCAGAACAGCGCCAGGGCGACCGCCCCGCCCGCGAACAGCCCGATGATGGTCCCCGAGCCCCACGCGTACTCGTTCCCGCCCCAGCTCGTGGCCAGGATCAGCGCGCTGGAGCCGGCCGCGACGAGCGCGATGCCCAGGTAGTCGATCCTCGGCCGCCCCACGGCCCGCACGGAGGGGATCGTCCGGGCGGCCGCCGCGACGACGAGGATCGCGATGGGCACGTTGACGTAGAAGGCCCAGCGCCAGGTCAGGTGGTCGGTGAACAGCCCGCCCAGCAGCGGTCCGATCACCGTCGCCACGCCGAAGACGGCGCCGATCGCGCCCTGGTACTTGCCGCGTTCGCGCAGCGGGACCACATCGGCGATCAGTGCCATCGAGGTGACCATGAGGCCGCCGGCTCCGATGCCCTGCACGCCCCGCCACAGGATGAGCAGGCTCATGTTGCTCGCGAGGCCGCACAGGAAGGAACCGGTGATGAAGACGACCGCCGACACCTGGAAGATCAGCTTCCGGCCGAAGAGGTCGCCGAACTTGCCCACCAGCACCGTCGCGACGGTCTCCGCGAGCAGGTAGGAGGTCACCACCCACGACATGTGGTCCCCGCCGCCCAGGTCCGCCACGATCGTGGGCAGCGCGGTGCCCACGATCGTCTGGTCGAGTGCGGCCAGCAGCACGCCGAGCATGATCGTGCCGAAGACGACGTTGCGCCTGCGCCGGTCGAGCACGGGGGGCGCCGCGGCCGCGACGGGGGCAGTGGTCACATCTCGCACTCTCACAGCAGCCCCGCCGGGCCGCATGCGGCACGGGGCCGTACGGGCGACCCCGCGCGGGGATCAGCGCAGGTAGGCCAGGCCCGGATGCTCGGCGGCGTAGCCCTCCAGCAGCCGCCGGGCCACCCCCACCGAGTCCACCAGCGGATGCAGCGCGAAGGCCTTGACCGCGGCCGCCCGCGAGCCGCTCTCCGCGGCGGCGAGGACCTCCCGCTCCACGGCCTTCACCGAGGTCACCAGCCCGACCGCGTGCAGCGGCAGCGGGGCGACGCCCACCGGGTGGGCGCCGTTCGCGTCGACCAGGCAGGGCACCTCGATGACCGCCTCGGCGTCCAGGACGGACAGCGTGGAGCGGTTGCGGACGTTCAGGATCAGCGTGGCGCGCTCGTCGCGCGCGATGGCCCGCATCAGGGCGAGCGCGACCTTCTCGTAGCCCCCCGACTCCAGGTCGCCCTCCTCGCGCTCGCCGGCGCCCGCCGCCTCCCGGTTCTCGGCCATGTACGTGGCCTCGCGTTCGGCCCTGGTGCGGTCCCAGGCGGCCAGCGCCGCCCCGGCCGGCAGCCCGTGCCGGCCGGCCTCCGCGTAGAAGGCCTGCTGCTGGTCGCGCAGGAAGGCCCCGCGGGTCTGCTCGGCCTCCTGGTAGGCCCGTACGGTGTCACGGTTGAAGTAGTAGTAGTGCAGGTACTCGTTCGGGATCGCGCCGAGCGAGCGCAGCCATTCGGCCCCGAAGAGCCGGCCCTCCTCGAAGGACTCAAGGGCCGCGGTGTCGGCGAGCAGCCGGGGCAGCTCGTCCCGGCCGGCGATGCGCAGCCCGCGCACCCAGCCCAGGTGGTTGAGGCCGACGTAGTCGATCCAGGCGTCCTCGGGCCGCGCGCCCAGCAGCCGGGCGATGCGCCGGCCGAGCCCCACGGGGGAATCGCAGATGCCGATCACCCTCTCGCCGAGCTCCCCGGCCATCGCCTCGGTGACCAGCCCGGCCGGGTTGGTGAAGTTGATGACCCAGGCGTCGGGGGCGGTGCGGGCGATCCTGCGCGCGAGTTCGCGGGCCACCGGCACGGTCCGCAGCCCGTACGCGATCCCGCCCGCGCCCACCGTCTCCTGGCCCAGCACTCCTTCGGCCAGGGCGATCCGCTCGTCGGCGGCGCGTCCCTCCAGGCCTCCGACGCGGATGGCGGAGAAGACGAAATCGGCCCCGCGCAGGGCCTCGTCGAGGTCCCCGGTGGCCGTCACGGCCGGGGCGTCGGGTACCCCGGCGGCGGCCGCCTGGTCCGCGAGCACCCGGGCCATGGCCGCGAGCCGCCCGGCGTCCTCGTCGTACAGCACCACCCGGGTCACCCGGCCCTCGGCGTGGTCGCCGAGCAGTGCTCCGTAGACGAGCGGTACCCGGAAACCGCCCCCGCCGAGGATCGTCAGCCGCACGCCCCTACCGCCCTTCACCCGTGCCCGGTGCCCCGCACCCGGCGTCAGGGCACCAGTCTCCCCCGGTGGTTCACTCCGCCGGCGACGGCACGGCGCGCAGCCGGGCGCCCTGCTGGTGGGCGGCCCCGCCGCCCGGGACGAAGCCCGCCGGCGTGCCCTGCGGGGCCGAGAGGATCAGGGTGATCCGGGTCAGCCCCATGGCGTCCAGCATCCGGCTGGTTTCGGCCACCATCCGGCAGCGCACGAGGCCCGACCGCGGGTCGGGGTGGCGCACGGTGCGCACCGCCCCGTCCTGCTCGGCGGCCTCGGCCCCGCGGCAGCTCAGCCAGTGCGGCACGCCGTACCGGTAGGCCGCCTCCATGAACGGGTCACGGGCCACCTCCTGGCGGATGCTGCGCAGCCCCTCGTCCTCGGGGGCGGCGGCCAGCGCGGTGGCGAACTGCGCCAACAGGGGGACGCACCAGGCGGGTTCGTGGTCCTCCAGCACCGCCGCCGCATCCGGGTGGAACAGCACGAAGCGCAGGAAGTTGTCGTCCGGCAGGGCCGTCGGGTGCGGCCGTACGGACTGGAAGAGCTGGTCGAAGGCGGAATTGGTGAGCGCGACGTCCCAGCGGTGGTCCACCAGGAAGCTCGGGTAGGGGACGGCCTCCATGAGGGCCGCGTAGTCGCACAGGTAGTCGCGCTGCGCGGGGTCCTCGGGCAGCCGGTTCTCCTCGGCGGCCCGCCAGGTGGGCGGCGGATCGCGGTCGACCATGATGCGGAAGAGCCAGAAGCACTGCCGCTCGCTCATCTCCAACGCCTCGGCGAGGGCGAGCAGTTTGCGGTCCGTCCACTCCTTGACCAGGCCGCGTTCCCAGTTGCCGTACGCACGCACGCTGATGCGGAGCCGGGCCGCGAGGTCCTCCTGGCTCAGCCCCAGCTCTTCGCGGCGCTGGCGCAAAATCTCCTTGCGTCGCTCCGACCGCACGGCGCCACGTGCGGGCTCCTCGCCCGCCAGGCGCTCCTCACCGGCTCGGGCGAAGCCATCGGACGGGCCCACCGCTGCGAGATGTGGCACCGAGAGCTCCCCCTCCTCACGGTCTGGATCTTCATTTCCGTGTGGCGATCCTGCTACCGACCTCATTCGAGTGTCAACTATTGTGGCAATTCCAGCCTCTTGACAGCTCAATCCCGCCACAGCTGTGGCACGTTCTAGCCCTTCGCAGCGGGACCGGATAGATTCCAGAAGCCGACCACGTGCCGTACCGACTTCGCGCGATCTAGGAGAACCACTGGTGACAGACGGCTTCCCGGCTCCCGTCGCGGTGGCCCACGCACCCCTGGCAGCCACCATCACGCGTGTCGCCGAACTCGCGGGCAAGATGGGCCGCGACCTCAATCAGGTCTTCGACCTACGGCGCCTCTCGGAGGCCTCCGGTGTGCCGGCGGACGTGGTCAGAACCCTGCTCGACGGCAGGCCCGCCGGCGAACCCGACCTCCAGACCCGCTTCCTCCAGCGCCTCGACCTGCTCCGGCGCACCCGGGTCAAACCCAACGGCCGCCGCTACACCCAGCAGGAGATCGCGGACGGCGCCGGGATGTCCCGGCAGCAGGCAGGGGCCCTGATCAACGGCGACCGCCGCCCCACCATGGAGCACTGTGACGCCATCCAGCGCTTCTTCGGGGTGCACGCCGGCTTCCTCACCGCCCACGACGCCGACGCCCTCACGGACGCGCTCCAGCGCACCGAGCAGCAGCTGCTCCAGGACTTCGCCGGGCGGGCCCGGGAAAACACCCCGCCCCCCACCGCTTCGGCCGGCGATCCGCTGGCAAGACTCCTCCAGAACCACGGTGTACGGGGCATCGCATGGCGGGCCGCCCAACTCCCCAGCGACAAGCACCGGGACAAGGTGACGGAATGGCTGGACATGCTCCTCGAAAGCGTAAAACCGAACGAATCCTGACCCAGTCGAGAGTCTGGGTCTGATCCTTGAGTCCTGATCCGGATCCGCGCCGACGGGGAGAACGGTGAGCATAGGCAGAGAGCAGCGGCGGTTGTGCGGGGAGCTGGTGGCCGGGATCCGGCTCGCGGCGCCCGTGGAACCCGTGGACCTCTACGCCGCCCTCTGCGAGGGCATGAGCAGACACCGCGGCCGCCGGGTGGAGTTCCGGATGGCCTCGTTCCCGCCGGGGACAGCCAGCGGCCTGTGGCTCGACATGGCGGACCGCGACCTCGTGGTCATCGAGGAACGGACCGCGCCCGACCACCAGTTGGTGATCCTGGGTCACGAACTGTGGCACATGAAGGCGGGGCACTGCAGCCACCACGTCGACGGCGCCGCCGTCGCCGCCCGACTGCTGTGCGACGAGGCCGACATCGGCGAGACCGTCCGCCGGGTCGCCGCGCGCACGCGCGCCGACGTACAGGAGGAGACCGAGGCCGAGACGTTCGGCTTACTGCTGGGTGCCCGGTGCCGGACCTGGCTGGCCGGGTCGGCGAGCCACCGGGCGCCGGCGCAGCGCGACGAATTGGCGGGCCGGATCGAGGCCTCGCTGGGCTACCGGGGGCACAGGAACGAACGTTGAGCGGCGAGGACTACTACATACCGGCCATCGCACTGGCCATCTCCCTGGCCTTCAAGCTGCCGGCGCTGCGCACCAACTGGCGTGACCCGCTGCTGCGTTCGGTCTGCGCCCTGCTGACCCTGGCCGCCGCGGTCTTCACCTTCGCCGCCCCGCCCACCATCGACGCGGTCAACCGCTGGACCGGGATCACGAACGTCTCCGCCCCGCTCGTCTACTGCCTGATCACCGCCTTCAGCGCCTCCTGCCTGGTGCTGATGGTGAACTGGCGGGGCGGCCCGCCCGAGCGGACCCGCCGCGTCTCGCGGCGCTGGATCCTGGGCTACAGCGTGGTCGTCGTCACCCTGATCGTGCTGTTCGTCCTCGGCGAGGCGCCCGTCGAGCGGCTGCGCGACTTCGACACCTACTACGCCAACACCCCGTACCTGCAGCAGATGATCGCCCTCTACCTGCTGGCGCACCACGTGGCCGCGGTCGTGATGGTGTCGCTGTGCTGGCGCTGGTCCCTCCAGGTCCGCGGCTGGCTGCGGGTCGGCCTGGTGATCATCGTCGTCGGCTACGTCTTCAACCTCACCTACGACGCCACCAAGATGTCCGCGGTCGTCGCCCGCTGGCTCGGCCACGACCTGGACGACCTGAGCACCTACGTCGCCCCGCCGCTCGCCGCCGTGGGCGCGCTGATCAGCGCGATGGGTTTCGTCGTACCCCTCCTGTGCCAGCGGCTGTCGGACAACTGGCGGACCTGGACCACCTACCGCAGGCTCGACGCCCTCTGGCAGGAGGTGCAGATCTGCACCCACAGCTGCACCCCCGGCGTGCGGATGTCCTGGTGGTCCGCCGCCGAGCTCCGGGTGATCCAGCGGGAGTCGGACATCCACGACGGGTTCCTGCACCTGGGGCCGTACTTCGACCGGAGCCTGCGCGACGACGCCTACGGGCGCGCCGTCGCGCAGGGGGCCGACGAGGGTTCGGCGCGCGCGGTCGCCGACGCCGCCATGGTCGCGGCCGCGGTGCAGGCCCGCTCCGCGGACCCCGACGGCCGGGTCATCGGGGCCAGCGAGGAGAGCGTGTTCGACATCCCGGACGCGCCGCGCGACCTCCTGCGGATCTCCCACGCCCTGCGCCATTCGCCGGTGGTCCAGGCGGTCCGGCAGCAGGCGGCCCTGTCGGTGGCGGGCGGCCCGGCGTAGCGCAGGCCCGCCGGCCCGACTCGCGGGGGCCGTCCCCCGATCAGCGAGCGGCGGCCATGGCCGTCGCGGGGAACAGCTCCTGGAAGGGGCCTGCGGAGTCGAGTCCGTCCCGCCCGTAGGGGGCGTCGAAGCTCCACACCAT
The DNA here is from genome assembly GCF_042673805.1 of Streptomyces sp. NPDC057010. Classification (NCBI taxonomy): domain Bacteria; kingdom Bacillati; phylum Actinomycetota; class Actinomycetes; order Kitasatosporales; family Streptomycetaceae; genus Streptomyces; species Streptomyces sp. NPDC057010. Next base: position 57,869 of record NZ_JBHUSC010000012.1, read on the forward strand.
GAACAGCAGGAACACGATCAGCGCACTGAACAGCCCGGCCAGCAGCAGCTCGCGCCCGGAGCGGCGGATCTGCAGGGTGAAGATCAGCCCGACCGTGACCAGCCCGCCGACCAGCAGCCCGAACCACACCACGCCCGGCAGCGTGGACTCCGCGCTCTGGGTCCGCGAGTGGCGGGCGTCGTCGGCGGCCGCGATGTGGTCCAGCAGCGGCTGGTAGGCCTGCGCCTGGAGCTCGTTGGCCGGGCTCTGGTGGGTGACGTCGCTGCGCAGCTTGCCGAGCAGCTGGGCCCCCTCGGCCGAGGCGCTCTCCCCGGAGGTCAGCCGCGGCCAGTCCACGGAGACGGTGTGGGAGACGTACTCGTTCACCTCGCCGCGGATCCGGTCGCGGACGGCGGCCGGGTAGACGTCGGCGCGCTGGGTGACCTCGTACAGCGACTGGGCCTCGCGGCGCACGCTGTCCTCGGCGGCGCCGCGCGCCTCCCAGACGCCGGCGATGGCCAGACCGAGCACGATCGCGTAGACCACGCCCACCATCATGGTCATGTACTCGATGACATCGGGGGTTTCGCTGGTGTCCTCGTCGTCGGCGACCCGGCGGTGCCGGATCGCGGTGGCGGCGAGGACGAGGGCGCAGACGAGCACCATGGCGATGGCCAGGACCAGCCATTCGGACACGTGGATTCTCCCGTGGTGGATCGGTGGATGGATGTGCCGGCGGCGGTCAGCCGCGGCTCTTGGAACGGGGGCGCAGGGCGGCTGCGGCGAGTACGGCCGGGGTGGTGACGACGACCATGAGCATCATGGTGGACATCCCGTCCGGGCCGCGCCGCTCCAAGGCCGCCGGGTGGTACGGACGCACGTGAAAGGCGCTCACGGGCGCGGCGGCGGCCTCGTGCGGGGGCGGGGCGGGGGCGTCCGCCGCCTCCGGCCCGGCCTCGGGCCCGGGATCCGCCGCGGGTGCCGGGGGCTCCGGCTCCCCGGCCACGGCCTCCGCCTCGGGTAGGGGCGCGCCCGGCGAAGCCGGCCGCTGCGAAGCGCGGGCGGGGGCCGGGCCGGGCCCGGGTGCGGGGGTCCGCCCCGGGTGGTGCACGGTGGGCCGGCCGGCCCCGGGCACGGGCACCCGTACCGCGGGCGCGCCCGCCCCTACCCCGGGCGGCTCCGGGAGGGCCGGCTTGCCCGGCCCGGCCGGCACGCACACGTCGACGCGGGCGCCGCGGCCGTGGCCGTCGCCCGCGACCGCCACATGGCCGTGCAGCGGGCAGAGCGCCGCCACCAGACCCGCTCCGGCGAAGTACTGCCAAGCGGTCACCGCGTGTCCTCCCGATTCCGCAGCACGCATATGAGGGTTACGGCTGAAGAAACGATCACGGCCCCGGTTCGACACGCGGCAGACAGGTCAAGATGCAGGTGGGCCGGTGGGCCCGGTCCGCACGGCGCAGGCGGCCGCGTAGCCCGCGGGCACGCGGAGGTCGGTGAGCCGCCACCCCGGCTGCGCTACGGGCGCCGGGCCCACGCCCACCCGGGTGGCCGCCATGAGGCGGGCGTCGATGCCGCGGCCGGTTCCCTTGAGGAGGGCCTCCTTGCGGGTCCAGCAGCGCGCGAAGGCCGCGGCGCGCGGGCCGGGCGCGAGCGCGGCCAGCTCCGCCCGCTCCCGCGGGTGCAGGGCGGCCGGGACCTCCGGGAGGCGGTCGCCGGACGGCACCTCCTCGACGTCGGCGCCCACGGGGCTGTCCGCGAAGGCCAGCAGGGCCAGGCCGCGGGTGTGGGACAGGGAGAAGTGGACGGGCGCGCCGGGCAGGGCGGGGCGGCCGTGCGGGCCGCCGCACCCCGGGCAGTCCTCCCTGACGAAGGTGATCCCCGCCGGGTCGGCGGCGAGGTAGGCCCCGAGGAGCAGGCGGAGCGCGGCGTGCGCGGCGACGTAGACGGCCCGGTCGGCGGCGGACCGCCGGGCCCGCGCCCGCCGGCGCTCCTCGGCGTCGAGCAGCTCGAACGCGGCCCCGACCCCGGACCCGAAGCCGTACCCGTGGCCGTGCCCGACCCCCGCGACTTCCGCCACCGGAACCGGAACCGGAACCGGAACCGACCAGACTTCCGCATTCCCGCCCGGTACCGATAGCGGCAAACCCGGGGGAAGAGGATCCCTCCCGAATTCCAAGACGGTCTTCAAAATACCGGCCCTCCGCAATTCCGCCATCTCCGGAACCCCACCCCACCAGCGCATGTGTCAGCGATCTGACGTCGATTTGACCCTCTCGGGAGAAATCCTCGATTGACCTTGCAAAACCTGACCGAACCCTGCATGGACCCGTCTTGTTCGGCCCTCTCGAATTGCAGAGTATGAGACGCATCATCCGAGGGGGAAGGCATGCAGAAGATACTTATCGCCAATAGGGGTGAGATCGCGGTCCGTGTCGCAAGGGCCTGCCGCGACGCCGGAATCGCCAGTGTCGCCGTGTATGCCGAGCCCGACCGCGACGCCTTGCACGTCGAGGCCGCCGACGAGGCGTTCGCGCTGGGCGGGGACACCCCCGCGACCAGCTACCTGGACATGGCCAAGGTCCTGCGGGCCGCCGCCGGCTCCGGGGCGGACGCCGTCCATCCGGGGTACGGGTTCCTCTCGGAGAACGCCGAGTTCGCCCAGGCGGTGCTGGACGCCGGGCTGGTCTGGATCGGCCCGCCGCCCCGGGCCATCCGGGAGCTGGGCGACAAGGTCGCCGCCCGGCACGTGGCCCTGCGGGCCGGCGCGCCCCTCGTCGCGGGCACCGCGCAGCCCGTCACAGGGCCCGCCGAGGTGCTCGACTTCGCCCGCGAACACGGTCTGCCCGTCGCCGTCAAGGCGGCGTTCGGGGGCGGCGGCAGGGGCCTGAAGGTCGCCCGGACCCTGGAGGAGATCCCCGCCCTGTTCGAGTCCGCCGTACGCGAGTCGGTCGCGGCCTTCGGGCGCGGCGAGTGCTTCGTCGAGCGTTACCTCGACGAGCCGCGGCACGTCGAGACCCAGTGCCTGGCCGACTCGCACGGCAATGTCGTCGTCGTGTCCACCCGCGACTGCTCGCTCCAGCGCAGGCACCAGAAGCTGGTGGAGGAGGCCCCGGCTCCGTTCCTCACCGAGGAGCAGAACGCGCTGCTGTACTCGGCGTCCAAGGCCATCCTGCGGGAGGCGGGCTATGTGGGGGCCGGGACCTGCGAGTTCCTCGTGGCGGCCGACGGCACGATCTCCTTCCTTGAGGTCAACACCCGTCTCCAGGTGGAACACCCGGTCACCGAGGAGGTCACCGGCATCGACCTGGTGCGCGAGCAGCTGCGGATCGCCGAGGGCGAGGCCCTGGGCTACGGCGATCCGCAGGTCCGCGGCCACTCCTTCGAGTTCCGAATCAACGGCGAGGACCCGGGGCGCGGCTTCCTGCCCGCCCCCGGCTCGGTGAGCCGGTTCGAGCCGCCGCTGGGGCCGGGCGTCCGGGTGGACTCCGGGGTCGCGACCGGCTCGGTGATCGGCCCGGCCTGGGACTCGCTGCTGGCGAAGCTGATCGTCACCGGAGCCGACCGCCGCCAGGCGCTGGAGCGTGCCGCCCGCGCCCTGCGGGAGTTCAGGGTCGAGGGGATGGCCACCGCGCTGCCGTTCCACCGTGCGGTCGTCACCGACCCGGCCTTCACGGACGAGCCGTTCCGGGTGCACACCCGCTGGATCGAGACCGGGTTCGACAACACCATCGCCCCCTACGCCCCCTCACCGGGCGAGGGGCCCGCGGAGCCGGCCGCGGGCGGCTCCGGCCGCGAGAACTTCGTGGTGGAGGTCGGCGGCAAGCGGGTGGAGGTCTCCCTCCCGGCCGCGCTGGGCGCCGCTCCGTTCGGCGGCCGGGAGGCCCCCGGCGCTCCCGCGCCCCGCCCCCGCCGTGCGGCCGCCGCCGCAAAGCCCGCCGCATCGGGCGACAGCGTGGTCTCACCGATGCAGGGGACGGTCGTCAAGGTCGCCGTGACCGACGGTCAGACCGTCGCCGCGGGCGAGCCGATCGTCGTCCTGGAGGCCATGAAGATGGAGCAACCCCTCACCGCTCACAAGGCCGGCACCGTCGTCGGCCTCACCGTCGAGATCGGCCAGCCCGTCAGCAGCGGAGCCACGCTCTGCGAGATCAAGGGATAGGACACCGACACCATGCACAGCACACTCATCGTCGCCAGGATGGACCTGGCCTCCCGCGCCGACGTCGCCGGGCTCTTCGCCGACTTCGACGGCACCGAGATGCCCCACCTCATGGGCACCCGCCGCCGCCAGCTGTTCTCGTACCGCGGTCTGTACTTCCACCTCCAGGACTTCGACGAGGACAACGGCGGCGCGCTCATCGAGCGGGCCAAGTCCGACCCGCGCTTCGTCCGGATCAGCGACGACCTGAAGCCCTTCATCGAGGCCTACGACCCGGCGACCTGGCGCTCCCCGGCCGATGCGATGGCCACCCGCTTCTACGACTGGGAGGCCGGCAAATGACCGGCCGCCGCGTCGTCATCACGGGGATGGAAGTCCTCGCGCCCGGCGGCCTCGGCACGAAGAGCTTCTGGGACCTGCTCAGCGAGGGCCGCACCGCCACCCGCCGCATCACCTTCTTCGACCCCTCCCCCTTCCGCTCCCGGGTGGCGGCCGAGATCGACTTCGACCCGGAGGAATTCCTGCTGACCCCGCAGGAGGTCCGCCGGATGGACCGGGCCGCCCAGTTCGCCGTGGTCGCGGCGCGCGGGGCCGTCGCCGACAGCGGGATCGACCCCGGCGCCCACGACCCGTACCGGATCGGCGTCACCATCGGCACGGCGGTCGGCGCCACCATGGGGCTCGACGAGGAGTACCGGACGGTCAGCGACGCGGGCCGGCTGCACCTGGTGGACCACGCGTACGCCGTACCGCACCTGTACAACTACATGGTCCCGAGTTCCTTCGCGGCGGAGGTCGCGCTGACCGTGGGCGCGGAGGGACCCAGCACGGTGGTGTCGACCGGCTGCACCTCCGGCATCGACTCCGTGGGCTACGCGGTGGAGCTCATCCGCGAGGGCAGTGCCGACATCATGGTCGCGGGTTCCTCCGACGCGCCGATCTCCCCGATCACCATGGCCTGCTTCGACGCGATCAAGGCGACCACGCCCCGCGACGACGACCCCGCCACCGCTTCCAGGCCCTTCGACGGGAGCCGCAACGGCTTCGTGCTCGGCGAGGGGGCGGCCGTGTTCGTCCTGGAGGAGCTGGAGAGCGCGAGGCGGCGCGGCGCGCGCATCTACGCCGAGATCGCCGGCTACGCCACGCGCAGCAACGCCTATCACATGACCGGACTTCGCCCGGACGGGGCGGAGATGGCCGAGGCGATCCGCCTCGCCCTGGACGAGGCGCGGATGAACGGCGACGAGATCGACTACATCAACGCGCACGGGTCGGGGACCAAGCAGAACGACCGGCACGAGACGGCCGCCTTCAAGAAGCAGCTGGGCGAGCACGCCTACCGGGTGCCGGTGAGCTCCATCAAGTCGATGGTCGGGCACTCGCTCGGCGCGATCGGGTCGATCGAGATCGCGGCGTCGGTGCTGGCGCTCCAGCACAACGTGGTGCCGCCGACCGCGAACCTGCACACGCCCGACCCCGAATGCGACCTCGACTACGTGCCGCTCACCGCCCGGTCGCACGCCACCGACGCCGTGCTGACCGTGGGCAGCGGCTTCGGCGGATTCCAGAGCGCCATGGTGCTGGCCCGGCCGGACAGGAAGGCAGCGGCATGACCGTCAAAGCAGTGGTATCCGGGCTGGGCATCACCGCGCCCAACGGCCTGGGGGTGCGGGAGTTCTGGGCCGCCACCCGCGCCGCGAAGAGCGGCATAGGCCGGGTCAGCCGCTTCGACCCGGGCCAGTACCCGGCCACGCTCGCCGGCCAGATCACCGATTTCACGGCCGAGGACCACCTGCCGAGGAACCTGCTGCCGCAGACGGACCGGATGACCAGGCTGGCCCTGGTGGCCACGGACTGGGCGCTCGCCGACGCGGGCATCCGGCCCGAGGAGCTGCACGGGTTCGACATGGGCGTGATCACCGCCAGCTCGGCGGGCGGGTTCGAGTTCGGCCAGGGCGAGCTGCGCAACCTGTGGGCCAAGGGACGCCAGTACGTGAGCGCGTACCAGTCCTTCGCCTGGTTCTACGCCGTCAACAGCGGGCAGATCTCGATCCGCAACGGCATGAAGGGCCCCAGCGGGGTCCTGGTCAGCGACCAGGCGGGCGGGCTCGACGCGGTGGCGCAGGCGCGCCGGCAGATCCGCAAGGGCACGAACCTCATCGTCTCGGGTTCCGTGGACGCCTCCATCTGCCCGTGGGGGTGGGTGGCGCAGCTGGCCGGGGACCGCCTGAGCACCAGCTCCGACCCGGAGGCGGCGTACCTGCCGTTCGATCCGGCCGCCGACGGGCACGTGCCCGGCGAGGGCGGGGCCATCCTCATCGTGGAGTCCCACGGGGCGGCGCTGGAGCGGGGCGCGCGGATCTACGGGGAGATCGCGGGCTACGGGGCGACCTTCGACCCGAGGCCGGACCGCGGGCGCGTGCCCGGGCTGCGCCGGGCCATCGAGCTGGCGCTGGCCGACGCGCGGGTGCGGCCCGGCGAGGTGGACGTGGTGTTCGCGGACGCCGCGGCGATCCGCGAGCTCGACCGCGTGGAGGCCGAGGCCATCACCCAGGTGTTCGGTCCGCGCGGGGTGCCGGTCACCGCGCCCAAGACCATGACCGGGCGGCTCTACTCGGGGGCCGCGCCGCTGGATCTGGCGACGGCGTTCCTGGCCATCGAGGACGGGCTGATCCCGCCCACCATCAACGTGTCGCCCGCCGCCGAGTACGACCTCGACCTCGTCGTCGACCGGCCGCGCGCGGCGAGCGTGTGCACCGCCCTGGTCCTGGCCCGCGGGCACGGCGGATTCAACTCCGCCATGGTCGTCCGGGACATCGCCTGCGGGCACGGCTGAGCACCGACTTCCCACCGTACAGACCCTGTTGCCGCCGCCAGAGAGGCATCCGCCATGTCCACCACCGCCGACTTCACCCTCGACGACCTCACCACCATCCTGCTCGCCGCGGCCGGCGATCAGGGCTCCGACTTCGCGGCCGAGCTCGGCACGGAGTTCGAGGCGCTCGGCTACGACTCGCTCGCCCTGCTGGAGATCAGCGGCCGGATCGAGCGGGAGTACGGCATCTCGCTCGACGACGACCCGCTGACCGGCGAGAGCACGCCGCAGTCGCTGATCGATTCCGTCAACTCGCTGCTCAACGCCTCTGTCTGACCTCGCGCCAGTTCATGCCCCGCACGATCGCCCACTCATTGGAGAAGACAGCCATGCCGCAGCAGAGTCAGCGGGTCGCCCTCGTCACCGGTGCCACCAGCGGGATCGGCCTCGCCGTCGCCCGGCTGCTGGCCAGCCAGCAGCACCGGGTGTTCATCGGTGCGCGCACCGCCGAGAACGTCGCCTCGACCGTCAAGCAGTTGCGGGAGGAGGGGCTCGACGTGGACGGCAGCGCCGTAGACGTCCGCTCCAACGACGGGGTCCACGCCTTCGTCCGGGCCGCGGTCGACCGGTTCGGCCCCATCGACGTTCTGGTGAACAACGCCGGCCGCAGCGGTGGCGGCGTCACCGCCGACATCGACGACGAACTGTGGAACGACGTGATCGACACCAACCTCAACAGCGTCTTCCGGCTGACCCGGGAGGTGCTCAACACCGGCGGCATGCGCACCAGGAGCCGCGGCCGGATCATCAACATCGCGTCCACGGCGGGCAAGCAGGGCGTCGTCCTCGGCGCCCCGTACTCGGCCTCGAAGCACGGCGTGGTCGGCTTCACCAAGGCGCTCGGCAACGAGCTGGCGCCGACCGGGGTCACCGTCAACGCGGTCTGCCCCGGATACGTGGAGACCCCGATGGCCCAGCGGGTCCGGCAGGGCTACGCCGCCGCCTACGACACCACCGAGGACACCATCCTGGAGAGGTTCCAGGCGAAGATCCCGCTCGGCCGCTACTCCACCCCCGAGGAGGTCGCCGGCCTCGTCGGCTACCTGGCCTCGGACACCGCCGCCTCCATCACCGCGCAGGCGCTGAACGTCTGCGGCGGCCTCGGCAACTTCTGAGCACCCGCCGTCCGCCCTCCCACCCGTTCCCCGAGAGGAGCACCGCATGTCCGTGTCCGAGCGGTCCCGTTCGCACGAGGTCGAGCACGACGTCACCATCGCGGCCCCGGCGGCAGCCGTGTACCGGCTGATCGCCGAGGTGGAGAACTGGCCGCGCATCTTCCCGCCGACCATCTACGTCGACCAGGTCGACAAGGGCACCGGCGAGGAGCGCATACGCATCTGGGCCACCGCCAACGGCGAGGCCAAGAACTGGACTTCGCGCCGGATCCTGGACCCCGAGGGCCTGCGGATCGACTTCCGGCAGGAGGTCTCCGCTCCCCCGGTCGCCTCGATGGGCGGCGCCTGGCTGATCGAGCCGCTCTCGCGGACCGAGTCGCGGGTGCGCCTGCTGCACGACTACCGGGCGATCGACGACGACCCGGCGGGCCTCGCCTGGATCGAGGAGGCCGTCGACCGCAACTCCCGCTCCGAACTCGCCGCACTGAAGACCAACATCGAGTTCGCGCACCAGGCCGAGGAGCTGACCTTCTCCTTCGAGGACACCGTCCAGGTGAACGGATCCGCCAAGGACGTCTACGACTTCGTCAACGAGGCGAACCTGTGGGCCGAGCGGCTGCCGCACGTGGCGAGCATCCGGCTCACGGAGGACGTACCGGGCCTCCAGACCCTGGAGATGGACACCCGCGCCAAGGACGGCTCCACCCACACCACCAAGTCGTACCGGGTGACCTTCCCGCACCACAGGATCGCCTACAAGCAGGTGACGCTGCCCGCCCTGATGACCCTGCACACCGGCTACTGGACCTTCACCGAGAACGCGGACGGGGTGGCCGCGTCCTCCCAGCACACCGTGGTGCTCAACACCGCCAACATCGCCCGGATCCTGGGCGAGGGCGCGACCGTCGCCGACGCCCGGGAGTACGTGCACAGCGCGCTCAGCACCAACAGCCGCGCCACGCTGGGCCATGCGAAGGACTACGCCGAGAGCCGGCGCTGACCGTGGCGGCCGCCGACCGGAACGCCACCGCCGGGCACCCGGATGCACCACACCCGGACACCCAGGTCGTCGTCGTGGGCGCGGGACCCGTCGGGCTGATGCTCGCCGGCGAGCTGCGCCTGGGCGGGGCGGACGTGATGGTGCTGGAGCGCCGTACCTCCCCCACCACGGAGTCACGCGCCTCCACCCTCCACGCCCGCACGATGGAGATCTTCGACAGCCGCGGTCTGCTGGCCCCGCTCGGCGAACCGCCGAACGAGCGCCGCGGGCACTTCGGCGGGATCCCGATGGACCTGACCCTCCCCGGCCGCTACCCCGGCCAGTGGAAGGTCCCCCAGTTCCGCACCGAACAGCTGCTCCAGGAGTGGGCGCTCGCGCTCGGCGCGGACGTCCGGCGCGGCTGGGAGGTCGTGGAACTGGACGAGGACGCCGAGGGGGTCCGGGTCACCGCGGACACCCCGGGCGGCCCCGTACGGATCCGCGCCGCCTACCTCGTCGCCTGCGACGGCGAGGACAGTACGGTCCGTGCGCTGGCCGGGGCCCCCTTCCCCGGCCGGCGCACCGTCCGCGAACTGCTGCGCGCGGACGTGGCCGGCATCGACGTCCCCGGCCGCCGGTTCGAGCGGCTGGAGCGCGGGATGGCCGTCGCCGCGCGCAACGCCGAAGGCATCACCCGGGTGATGGTGCACGAGTTCGGCACCAGCGCCCGGTCCCGTACCCGCGAGCCCGACTTCGCGGAGGTCACCGACGTGTGGAAGCGCGTCACCGGCGAGGACATCAGCTCCGGGACGCCCCTGTGGGTCAACTCCTTCGGGGACGCCAACCGGCAGCTGACCCGCTACCGCGAGGGCCGGGTGCTGTACGCCGGCGACGCGGCCCACCAGCAGATGCCCATCGGCGGCCAGGCCCTCAACCTGGGCATCCAGGACGCCGTGAACCTGGGCTGGAAGCTGGCCCTGCGGGTCCGCGGCCGGGCGCCCGACGGCCTGCTCGACACCTACCATGCGGAACGGCACGCGGTGGGGGCCCGGGTCCTGGAGAACATCGGGGCGCAGGCCCTGCTGCTGCTCGGGGACGCGGAGGTGGAACCGCTGCGGGCCCTGCTGGGCGGGCTGGTCGCCGCCGAGGACAACCGCGCCCGCCTGGCCGGGATGATCAGCGGCCTCGACGTCCGCTACCCGGTCGACGAGGGCGACCACCCCTGGCTCGGCGCACGGCTGCCGGAGCTGGCGCTCGCCGGGCCGGGCGGCTCCACCACGACGACCGAGCTGCTGCGCAGCGGGCGGGGCCTGCTGCTGGACCTGACGGGTGATCCGGCGGCGGCCCTCGGCCGCATCGCCGGACCGTGGGCCGACCGGGTCACGACCGTGCCGGCGCTTCCGGAACAGGGCGGCGACAACGACCCGGGCACCGAGGCCCTGCTCGTCCGCCCCGACGGCCACGTCGTATGGGCCGCGACCTGGCAGGCCGTACCGCTTTCCCGGGTCCTGCGCCGCTGGTTCGGCGCGTCACGCCATGAATACGAAAATCCGAGCAGAGGATGAATCCCGTGGACACGGACGTCATCATCGTCGGCGCCGGGCCGACCGGTCTCATGCTGGCGGGCGAGCTGCGCCTCGGCGGCGTGGGCGTCATCGTGACCGAGCGGCTGGCCGAACCCACCGGCCAGTCCCGCGGTCTCGGCTTCACCGCCCGCGCCATGGAGGTCTTCGACCAGCGCGGGCTGCTGCCGCGGTTCGGCACCCTCGAGAAGAGCCCCCTCGGCCACTTCGGCGGGGTCCAGTTCGACTACACGGTGCTGGAGGACTCCCACTTCGGGGCCCGCGGCGTACCCCAGTACCTCACGGAGGAGGTGCTGGAGGCCTGGGCCACCGAGCTGGGCGCGGACCTGCGCCGCGGCTGGGACCTCGTGGACATCGCCGACGAGGGGGACGAGGGGGTGCGGGTCACCCTGAACACCCCGGAGGGCGTACGGCAGCTGCGCGCCGCCTACCTGGTGGGCTGCGACGGGGGCCACAGCACCGTCCGCAAGGCCGTCGGCTTCGACTTCCCCGGCACGCCCGCGACCCGCGACATGTACCTGGCCGATGTGGTCGGCTGCGACCTGCGCCCCCGCTTCCTCGGCGAACGGCTGCCGAACGGCATGGTGATGGCGGCCCCGCTCAAGGAGGGCGTGGACCGCGTCATCGTCTGCGAGCACGGCACGCCGCCCGGCGCCCGGGGCGAGTCCCCCGGGTTCGAGGAGATCGCCGACGCCTGGCAGCGAATCACCGGCGAGTCCCTGCACGGCGGCGGCGCCGAGTGGGTCAGCTCGTTCACCGACGCCACCCGCCAGGTCACCGAGTACCGGCGCGGCCGCGTCCTGCTGGCCGGCGACGCGGCGCACATCCACCTCCCGGCCGGCGGGCAGGGGCTGAGCACCGGCGTCCAGGACGCCGCCAACCTCGGCTGGAAGCTCGCCGCCACCGTGCGGGGCCGGGCGCCAGAGGGGCTGCTCGACAGCTACCACGACGAGCGGCACCCCGTCGGGGCGCGGCTGCTGATGAACACCCGCGCCCAGGGCACGGTGTTCCTCGGCGGCGACGAGGCGGACCCGCTGCGGCACCTGCTGACCGAGCTGCTGGAGTACGACGTGGTCAAACGGCACCTCTCCGGCACCGTGAGCGGCCTCGACATCCGCTACGACGTCGGCGGCCCGGCCCATCCACTGGCCGGCCGGCGCCTGCCGCCCCGGGGTCTGCGGACGGCGTCCGGGCCGACCACCACGACCGCGCTGCTGCACGCGGGGCGGGGCGTGCTGCTCGTCCTCACCGACGACGAGCAGGCGCCGGAGAGCGCCGAGATCGCGGAGGCGTGGGCCGACCGGGTCGACGTCACCGTGGCCGTACCGGAGGATCCGGGGTCGTTCGGCGGCGCCGCGGCGCTCCTCGTACGCCCCGACGGGTACGTGGCCTGGGTCGGCTCCGACACCACCGCCGCCGGCGTCCCCGACGGGCTGGCGCAGGCCCTGCGCCGCTGGTTCGGCGCGCCGGCCGCCCTCGACGCGGCGTCCGCGGCATGACCACCGCGCCCGCGGCTCTGTCCCGGGGAGTGCGCCGGATCAGCCTGGACGCCGACGGCACCCCGCTGTCGGCCCTGCTCTGCGAACCCCGGGACGGCGCGCCGCGGGCGACGGTGGTCGCGGTGCACGGCGCCGGCATGAGCGCCGGCTACTTCGACGGCCAGGCCCTGCCCGACCTGTCCCTGCTCACCCTGGGGGCACGGCTCGGGTTCACGGTCCTGGCCGTCGACCGGCCGGGCTACGGACGGTCCGCGGACCTGCTCCCCGAGGGGCAGGCGCTCGCCGAACAGGCGGTCACCCTGGCCGCCGCGCTGCGCGACTACCGCTCCCGCTTCCCCACCGGGGCGGGTCTCTTCCTCCTGGCCCACTCCTTCGGCGGGAAGGTCGCGCTGCTCACCGCCGCGGACCACTGCGCGCCCGATCTGCTCGGCGTGGAGATCTCCGGCTGCGGCCACCGGTACGCGCCCGACGCCCTCTCGGGCGCGGGCGCGGCCCGGGGAGGCAGGCGCAGCTGGGGGCCGCTGCGCCTGTACCCGCCGAGCACCTTCATCACGAGCGGCTCGATCCTGGCGCCCGTCCCGCCCCTGGAGCAGGCGGACATCGTCCACTGGCCGGAGGTGTTCCGGGGTGCCGCGGGCCGCGTCCGCGTGCCCGTACGGCTCACCTTCGCGGAACACGAGGCGTGGTGGCGGCACGACGCGGAGGCGCTCGCGGAGCTGCGCTCGCGGCTCAGTGCGGCGCCGCGGCTGTGCATCGACCGGCAGCCGGAGGCGGGCCACAACATCAGCCTGGGTTACGCGGCGCGCTCCTATCACCTGCGCTGCCTCGGCTTCTTCGAGGACTGTCTGCTCCAACGGGGCGTCACGTACTGTTGATTGCTGGTCGGATCGTACGAAACGAGGGGACCGAAACGGATATGACAACCGCTCAGGACGGCGTTCGGGTCGAGCCGAGTGCGAAGCGGGTCAGGGTCTTTCTGGGCGGCCGTGCGGTGGCCGACAGCAGCCGCCCCCTGCTGGTGTGGGAGAACCCGTACTACCCGACGTACTACTTCCCGGCCGAAGACGTCGACCGGGACCTGCTGACCCCGGACGGGGAGAGCGCCCACTCGCCCGAGCGCGGCGACGCGGAGGTGTTCACCGTCAAGGCCGGCCCGGCAACGGCCGCCGGCGCCGCGCGGCACTACGCCGAGTCGCCGGTGGAGGAGCTGCGGGGGCACTTCCGCTTCGAATGGGAGGCCATGGACTCCTGGTTCGAGGAGGACGAGGAGATATTCGTGCACGTCCGGTCCCCGCACACGCGCATCGACGTCCTGCCCAGCTCGCGCCACATACGGGTGGAGATCGACGGCGTCACGATCGCCGAGACCCGCAACGCGCGCCTGCTCTTCGAGACCGGCCTTCCCACGCGGTACTACGTGCCGCAGACCCATGTCCGGATGGACCTGCTGGAGCGGTCCGACACCGTCACCCGCTGCCCGTACAAGGGCACCGCGCGGTACTGGTCGATCCGCGTCGGGGACCGGCTCCACACCGATCTGGCCTGGTCGTACCCGACGCCGCTGCCGGAGAGCCAGAAGGCCGCCGGCCTCATCGCCTTCTACAAGGTGGACATCTACGTGGACGGCGTGCTCCACGTGGACCCGAAGCGCCGCTGATCCTGCCCGGAGCCGCGTACGGAGAGCCGCATTCGCCGAATGCGGCTCTCCGCCGTGTCCCTGTCAGTCCGTCCAGCTGCGGGCCCCGGTGAACCGGGGCGCCCGCCACCGGACGGCGTCCGCGGGCCGCGCCGGCTCCGCCCGGGCGGCCCCCCGCTGAGCCGCCCGGGCGAGCACGACGGCTGCCAGGGCCGCGAGTTCCTCCGTGTTCGCCCGGCCCCGTTCGATGCGCAGCAGCGGCTGCGCCGCCTCCGCGCTCACTGCGGCGGGTTGCCGTGCTTGCGCGCCGGCAGGTCGACGTGTTTGGCCCGCAGCATGGCCAGGCCCCGGATGAGCGCGCCCCGCGTGTCGGCCGGGTCGATGACGTCGTCCACCAGGCCGCGTTCGGCGGCGTAGTACGGGTGCATCAGCTCCGCCTTGTACTCCTTGACCAGGCGGGCCCGGGTGGCACCGGGGTCCTGGGACGCGGCGATCTGCCGGCGGAAGATGACGTTCGCCGCGCCCTCGGCGCCCATCACCGCGATCTCGTTGGTGGGCCAGGCGTAGGTCAGGTCGGCGCCCACGGACTGCGAGTCCATGACGATGTAGGCGCCGCCGTAGGCCTTGCGCAGGATCACCGAGATCCGCGGGACGGTCGCGTTGCAGTAGGCGTAGAGCAGTTTGGCGCCGTGCCGGATGATCCCGCCGTGCTCCTGGTCCACGCCGGGCAGGAAGCCGGGCACGTCGAGCAGTGTGACGAGCGGGATGTTGAAGGCGTCGCACATCTGGATGAAGCGCGCCGCCTTCTCCGAGGCCTTGATGTCGAGGACCCCGGCCAGGGACTGCGGCTGGTTGGCGATGACGCCCACGACCTCGCCGTCGAGCCGGCCGAGGGCGCAGATGATATTGGTGGCCCAGCGCTCGTGCACCTCCAGGTACTCGCCGTCGTCGACGATCTCCCGGACGACGGCGCGCATGTCGTACGGGCGGTTCCCGTCGGCGGGGACGAGGTCGCGCAGTGCCTCGCAGCTGCGCCCGGGCGGGTACTCGGCGGAGGCGGCCGGCGGGTTCTCCCTGTTGTTCTGCGGCAGCAGGGACAGCAGGTAACGGACCTCCTCCAGGCAGGTCTGCTCGTCGTCGTACGCGAAGTGCGCGACGCCCGAGGTCTCGGCGTGCACGTCGGCGCCGCCGAGGCCGTTCTGGCTGATCTTCTCGCCGGTGACGGCCTGGACCACGTCCGGGCCGGTGATGAACATCTGCGAGGTGTCGCGGACCATGAACACGAAGTCGGTGAGGGCCGGGGAGTACGCCGCCCCGCCGGCGCAGGGTCCGAGCATCACGCTGATCTGCGGGATGACCCCGGAGGCGCGGGTGTTGCGCTGGAAGATGCCGCCGTAGCCGGCGAGCGCCGAGACGCCTTCCTGGATCCGGGCGCCCGCGCCGTCGTTCAGCGACACCAGCGGCGCGCCGGCGGCGAGGGCGTGGTCCATGACCTTGTGGATCTTCTGTGCGTGGGCCTCGCCGAGGGCCCCGCCGAAGATGCGGAAGTCGTGGGCGTAGACGAAGACGGTGCGCCCGTGGACGGTGCCCCAGCCGGTGACGACCCCGTCGGTGTGGGGCCGGTTCCGTTCGAGGTCGAAGCCGCTCGCGCGGTGCCGCCGCAGGGGTTCCAGTTCGCTGAAGGACCCTTCGTCGAGGAGCAGGGCGATGCGCTCGCGTGCGGTCAACTTGCCTTTGGCGCGCTGTCGTTCGGTGGCGGCCGGATCGCCTTCGAGGAGGCTGCGGCGCAGCTCCTCGAGTTCGGGGACGCCGATCGGCGGCACGTGCTGCCGGTCGCGTTTGACGGTGTCCATGCAGATTCCCTTCGCGTGTGCGGTGTCAGCCGAGGAGCGAGCCGCCGCTGGCGTCGAGGACGGCGCCGGTGATCCGGCGCGCGTCGTCGGAGGCCAGGAAGGCCACGACGTCGGCGATGTCGGAGGGCTGGGCGATGCCGCCGAGGGCGGCCAGGCCGGACAGGGCCTCCCGGACCCCGGGGACGTCCAGGAAGGCGTGGCCGGTGTCCGTGACGCCGGGCGACACGGTGTTGACGGTGATGCGGCGCGGGCCCAGGTGGCGGGCGAAGTGCAGGCCGATCATCTCCACCGCGCCCTTGGTCATGGCATAGGCCACTTCCTTCGGGTTCGCGTACCGGGTGAGGCCGGAGGAGATGGTGATGATCCGCCCGCCGTCACGGAGGACCGGCAGTGCGCGCTGCACGACGAAGAACGGCGCTTTCGCGTTCACCGCCATGAGCCGGTCGAAAAGTTCCGGAGTGGTCTCCTCTGGGCCCGCCCCGGTGGTGTTGATTCCCGCGTTGTTCACCAGGATGTCCAGCTCGGCGGTGCCGCAGAGCGTCTCCAGCCCGGTGCGGAGCTGCTCGAAGAGCGTTTCGACGGCGCCGGGAACACCGAATTCGGCGCGTACGGTGAATGCCCTGCCGCCATCGGCGGCGATGGCTTTGACGGTATTCTCGGCGGCCTCGCGATCCTGTGCGTAATGTACGGCGACGAGTGCGCCCTCACGCCCCAGCCGCTCGGCGATCGCACGGCCTATACCTCGACTCGCTCCGGTGACGAGCGCCGTTTTGTTCGTTAGCCTGCTCATCGCTCGGCCTCCACCCCGATGAATGTCCCCGGTCTCTTTCCGTCTCATGGTGGGTGGCCGAGAAGAGCCGTTCAAGGCCGGGGATTCCAGGGTTCGGTCATGTTTCGAATGACGGACGGCGGCTTCCTCCGGCGAATGTCACGGCAATGTCAGATCTCCGTCAGTTCCACGGATTCCCGCTGTCGGGAGGTATCCGGCTGCGGCTAGCTTCGAAGTCATGGAACACAACACGACTTCAGCCGATGCGCTGAATGAGACAACTGGCCGGAATTCCCCGATCGGTTCGTGGTCGGCGAGTGTGGTCTACGGAGACAAGACGGCCGAGGTGCAGCTCACCTTCGAGCCGGACGGCACGGTCCTCCTCGCCACCCCCGTGAGCACCGGCGAGGGCACCTGGACGCGGTCCGACGAGGACGGGGCGCGCTTCAGCTACCGGGTCAAGGAGGTCTTCGACGACAAGCCGGGGCTCCCCGGCTGGGTGGACATCGAGCAGGACGCGGTGCAGTCCGGGCCGGCGTTCACCAGCTCGGGGGCTTCCGAGATCTGGGCCGTGAGCGGCACCCGGCTGGCGTCCGTGACGGCGGACGTGTCGGCCAGGCGGGAAGGCGGTCGCGCATGACGAAGCTCGGTTACGAGGACGCCGTCAACGAGGCCCTCGAACGCCTCGACGACCTGGGGTACGAGCGCGGCGCCCAGGGCGACCTGGCCAACCACGGACCGATGGGCGCCGAGACCCTGGCGGTCCTCGGGCACGCGGACAAGGTGGCGGCCTGGGTCGAGGGCTACCGCACCGCGATGCCCCACCACGAGCCCCCGGCCGCCCGGTTCGCGCTCGACGCCGCCGACGAGTCGTCGTGGCGCCCCGCGCTCGGCGCCTTCGAGCGGGCGGGCGACTGGGAGCAGCTCTTCGTACGGGAGCTGGCCGAGGCCCCGTGGCGTACGGTGCTGGCCCGCTGGTGGCCCGAGCTGCTGCCGGGGCTCCTCGCCGGGCTGACCCACGGGGCCATCCGTACGGCGCACGCGGTGCGCAGCATCGCGGCCGCCCGGCAGCCGAGCTCGTTGCAACTCACCGAACTGGCACGTGCTTTGGCGTACTGGGCCGCGCGCTACACCCGGCTGCCCGGCGAGCCCCGGCTGAAGGGCGCCCACGACATCGCCGGCGCCGTCGCCGCCCTGCCCCGGTTCCGCGGCGAGGAGGCGGTGACCCCCGCCGTCGCACGCAAGCGCTTCAGCCAACTCGACGCGATACCGGGCTACTTCGACGCCCTGGACTCGGTCGCCCCGAACCACGCGCAGTGGCTGCTGAGCGAGATGACCGCGGAGTTCGCGGGCGTCTACCTGGCCCACGACGAGATCTACGCCGTTCCCATGGTCCACGCGGTCACCGCCCCCGCGGCCGTGCGCCTGGTCCTCCCCCATCTTCCCGTCGAACTGCACGAACCCTCCGTCGCGGCCCTGTGGCAGGTCCACACCGCCTTCCTGCTGGCCTTCACCCGGGACCGCAGGGGAGAGCAGGAGGCGGTCCTGGCGGCGACGGACAGCGATCTGCCCTCCTTCGACGAGCTGAGCGCCCGCGCCGTGGAGCACGGCGACGAGCACGTCATCAAGTTCACCGAGGCGTGCCTGCGCGAGCACATGCTCCGGCCCGACCGGCGCTTCCCCGCGGCGGCCTTCGCGGCGCTGTCGCGCATCGACCCCCGGTAGACGGCCTTCGCCGTCGCCGGGCCATCACCACACCTTTATCAGGAGGAATCATGAGTTCGACTGTTGTCGTCGTCGGTGGCGGATACGGCGGTACCACCGTTGCCAAGGCCCTGGACGACGTGGCGGAGGTGATCCTGGTGGAGCAGAAGGACTCCTTCGTGCACAACGTCGCCGCCCTGCGCGGAGTCGTCGATCCTGCATGGAGCGAGCGCCTGTTCCTGCCCTACGACGGCCTGCTCGCGCGGGGGCGGATCGTGCACGCCCGCGCCGAGCGGGTGGAGCCCGGCTCCGTGACCCTGTCGACGGGCGAGCGGATCGAGGCCGACTTCGTGGTCCTGGCCACCGGCTCGACCTACCCCTTCCCCGCCAAGTTCGACATCGACGACGCCGCCGGGGCCAAGGCCCGGCTGGCCGAGACCCGTACGGCCCTGCAGGCCGCCGGTTCGGTGCTGCTGCTGGGCGCGGGCCCGGTGGGGGTGGAGTTCGCCGGTGAGATCCGCGCGGCGTGGCCGGAGAAGAAGGTCACGATCGTGGATCCCGCCTCGGAGCTCATCGTGGGCGATTTCCCCGACGAGCTGCGCGCCGAGGTGCGGCGCCAGCTGGAGGAGCTGGGGGTGGAGATCGTCCTGGGTGCCTCGCTGGTGGAGGAGCCGCCGGCCGAGGCCGGCCGGGCCAAGACGTTCACGGCGAAGCTGACGACCGGCGCCGAGGTGACGGCCGACATCTGGTTCCGCTGCTTCGGCGCGGCCCCGGCCACCGGCTACCTGGGCGGCGACCTGGCCGCCGACCGGCAGGCCGGCGGGCTCGTCGAGGTGCGCGACACCCTCCAGCTGGCCGGGCAGGACCGGGTGTTCGCGCTCGGCGACGTCACCTCGATCCCCGAGGCCAAGAAGGCCAAGGCGGCCGAGGACCACGCCGTGGTGGTCGCGAACAACATCCGCAAGCTGATCGCGGGCGAGACGGAGCTGGAGACCTACCGGGCGGGCGGCCCGATGATCGCCCTGTCGCTCGGGCCGAACGGCGGCGCCGGCTTCATCCCGGAGCGCGGGGTGCTGGGTGCGGAGATGGTCTCCCGCGCCAAGAGCGCCGACCTGCGCACCACGTTCTACGAGGAGCTGCTGGGCGTGGTCCGGCCGGCCGCGGACCGGGGCTGAGCGAAGTAGCCGTACGGTGAGCGGGGTTGTCCGTCGCGCGGTCCGTGCGTACGGACAACCCCACACGCCTGCCTCAGTGCTTCGCCGCGGCTCCCGCGGCGCCGTGCTCGTGGTGGCCCGGGCCGCTGTGGGCGTGGAACCGGGCGACCTCGGCCGGGTGGACCACGAACGGCCGCATCATGCCGTCGTCCTCGTGATCGAGGGTGTGGCAGTGGTAGACGAACTGCCCGGTGCCGCCGTCGAACTTGCCGGCGACCGCCACCCACTGGCCCCGGTTGACGAGGACGGTGTCCTTCCAGCCCTCCTCGTACTTCTCCAGCGGGACGTCGGTGAAGCCGGTGATGGGGGCGGTGGTGCGGGCGGTGGGGATGTCGTAGGTGGTGGTGAAGTTGCGCCGGAACAGTGCCTGGAAGCGGGTCAGGTGGATGTGCATGGGGTGCACCGGTCCGATGGGGCCCACGTGGATGAAGTTCCAGACGGCCCAGCGGTTGTGGTTGATGTAGACGCCGACCGTGTCGTCGAAGAGGGCGCCGAGCTTGCGGAAGGTCCGCGTGGCACCGGTCTCGGGGTCGGTGATCTGGATGACGCCCTCCCCGCCGGGGTCGCTCGCGAGCTCCTCCAGGTCCCACATCTCCGGGTGGCCCTGCTGGTTCATCACCAGCGCCACCCATACGTGGTCGTGGTCCTCCGGCAGCGTCCTGCCGTGCTCGACCCGGTAGTAGGAGGGCGAGAGGACGGCCGGGATGCTGTAGGCGTCCGACCGGGTGCGGTCCTCGACCCGGAACTGCATCAGGTCCGGCTCCGTGGGCCCGCCGGCGGTCCGCGCGTCGGTGAGGCGCAGCCTGAGTCCCTTCAGCTGCCTGAAGTCGATCAGTACGTCGAACCGTTCGGCGGGGGCGACGGTCAGACCGCCCGCCGGGACGGGCGCGGCGGCGGGGAGCAGGCCGCCGTCGGTGCCGATGAGGCGGATGGCGTCGTTGTGGGACGTGCCGTTCTCGTCCACGAGGTTGAGGGTGTAGATCCGGCCGTTGGAGGCGTTGAGCAGCCGGAAGCGGTACCAGCGCGCCTCGACGTTCAGGTAGGGCCAGATGACCCCGTTGACCGTGTTGAACGGGCCGGTGAACCCGGCCGGGACCACGTGGTCGCCGAACGGCACGGCGGGGACCTTGAACAGGAGCTGGCCGGTGAGCGCGCCGGTGGCCGGGTCGGTGTCGAGGTTGCGGTCGCCGAGGATCAGCGGGACCTCGCGGGTGGGCAGGGCGAGTGCCTTCTCCTCCGCGTCGCGGATGAGGTACATGCCGACCAGCCCGGCGTGGACGTTGTACCGGGTGATCGCCATCGCGTGGTCGTGGTAGAAGAGCGCCGCCGACGGCTGGAGGTTCGGGTACTGGGAGATCTGGCTCGTGCCGGTCAGCCCGCCGTTGTGCGGCCAGCCGTCGCTGCCGCCGTTGTTCGGCGCCCCGTGCAGGTGGGTGACCGTCCAGGACGGGAGCTCGGCCACGCCCTCGACGATGGTGTGGCCGGCCCGGAGCGCGCCGCCCGGGTCCCGGTAGCCGGGGCTCGCCGTCGGGTTGGCCGGGGCCGGGGCCTGTACGGCGACCAGCGGCATGCGGGTCTCGATGCCGTTGGTCCAGCTGACCCGCAGGTCCTTGCCGCTGGGGACGTCGATGGTCGGGCCCGGGTACTGGCCGTTGTAGGCCCAGACGGTCGTCGGCGGCAGCTGGGAGTGCAGCTG
The DNA here is from genome assembly GCF_042673805.1 of Streptomyces sp. NPDC057010. NCBI lineage: Bacteria > Bacillati > Actinomycetota > Actinomycetes > Kitasatosporales > Streptomycetaceae > Streptomyces > Streptomyces sp. NPDC057010. The sequence continues at coordinate 78,930 of NZ_JBHUSC010000012.1, forward strand.
CACCTGGGCGGTGGTCAGGTTGATCTTCGCCTCGGTGAGGGTGCCGCCCGCCCGGATCACCGGGGGTATGCGCAGCGGGTCGAGGAACTTGGTGAGGCCCCAGTTCGGACCGGCCGGTGCGGCCCCGGGGGTTTCGGCCGGGCCGGCCGGGGCCGCCGCGGCGCCCGCCGGCGGGCGGCCGATGCCCGTCCCCACGGCCAGCGCCCCGAAGAAGGCGCCGGCCGTCACCACCCTGCGGGTGATCCCCGGCCCCCGGTCCCCTCGAATGTCTTCCACCATGTCCTGATCCCCCGTCATGTCCGCTGGCTGTGACTGCTGTTGCGGCGGCAGACTGGCACGACGGAACCACGGCGGACAAAGCGCGTCCCCTGCGCTCCGCCGCCCTGCTGAACAGGGCCTTCCGCCCGGACCGGCCTACCGATCCGAGCAGGTGAACACCACCGCGGGGGTGGACTTGCGGCCACGGTGACCGAAAGCGGGCTGTTCCGGTTGCAACTCCCCTGACACTGGGGCCGGATAACCTGACGCTGACGTCACGCGAAATTCACCGTTCCGGCCGGACGGGGCCGGGGTGGCCGGGCCAGCGGGGACCGCGGGGCCGGCGGATCAGCCGGCGGCCATCACGGCGGTCCCGGGAACGGCGACCTGGTCCCGGCCGCGTGCGTCGAAGGCGGCCTGGGCCGAGCTCACGGCGCCGACGTACTGCTCGCACCAGGCCCGGACGGCACGCAGCGGGACCAGCAGCGTCCGGCCCAGCGGGGTGAGCGAATAGACCACGCGGGGCGGGGTGTTGGCGTAAACCGTGCGGGCCACCAGACCGTCGCGCTCGAGGGTGCGCAGCGTCTGCGTGAGCATCTTGCGACTGACTCCGCCAACGGTGCGCTGCAGTTCGGAGAACCGGGCGTCCCCGTCGCCCAACATGTTCACGACGAGGATCACCCACTTGTCCCCTGCGGTGTGAAGCAGGACACGTGGCTCACAACCGGCGCTGAACGGGTCGCCGGACGAACTCTCAGGTGAAGGGGTGGATGAAGTGGTGTTGTCGGTAGCCATGTTGACCAGCCTACCCACCCAGGTCTCACATGGAACCCTTGTTTCCAGAAGAGACCTGCTCTAGCCTCTGAGCCACGGGCACAGCGAGGGCGGGGTTTCACCGCCGATGCTCCAACCCCTTGTCTGCGGCTCGTTCACAAACGGATCAGTCACTCCAACGGCCGGATATCGGCCACGACTTGCACTGTGCGCCCGTTTGTCGAACGCGACCCGCCGCCGCCCGGAAAGACGCAGTCCATCCGTGAGGACTCGACTGGCTCGCCGACCGCGAGGTCCCATGGCGATCGCACACCCGATTGGCCCGGCCGTGGGCTCAGTTGACGCGAGAACAGTGCGAAGGGGAGCGCGCAGTGATCAAGAACGGGGGAGCACAGTGATCAGGAGCACCATCGATACACCCAGCATTCCGAGTCGGACCGATCGCCTGTCCAATTCTTCGACAGCGTACCGAGTACTGGTTGTCGAGAACAATATCGGCGACATGGAGGCCCTGACTCGGGGGCTGCGGCGCAATGGCCACACCGTCGACAACGCGAAGACGAGCGATGAAGCACTGGCGCAGTACCGGAACGCCGACATGGTGCTGCTCGATCTCGAACTGCCCGACCTGGACGGTCTGGAGGTCTGCCGGATCATCCGGTCGAGCTGCGACGTCCCCATCATCGCGGTGACGGCGCGCGGTTCGGAACTGGACCGCGTGCTGGGATTCCAGGCGGGCGTCGACGATTACGTCGTCAAGCCCTACGGATTTCGCGAACTGCTCGCCCGAATGGAAGCGGTGATGCGGCGGGCGCGGCCTGCCACGCCGGCGAAGGCCTCCTTCCGGGGAATCTCGCACGGACCGCTCACCATTGACACCGGCTCGCGCGAAGTGGAGCTCGGAGGCCAGCGCATCGACCTGACCCGAAAGGAATTCGACCTCCTGTTACTCCTCGCCTCCCAGCCGGACTCCGTCGTCCCGCGGCGGCAGATCATGCACGAGGTGTGGGGGGACTCCTGGTCCCGGCGCACCGTCGACACCCACGTGAGCAGCCTCCGCAGCAAGCTCGGCGGCAGCGCCTGGATCCTCACCGTCCGCGGCGTCGGCTTCCGCATCGGCCACGCCTGACCGCACCCGGCCGGGAGCCGCCCCAGGGCGGGCGGCTCCCGCAGGGGTCCATGTCGTCGTGGCCCTAGACTCGGAGTACATGTCCGACATCACACCCTTCCCGCCCGTCGCCGTCCGGGCCGCCCTGCGGCGGCCGGGCCGCTTCCTCCTCTCGCGGTGGCCCTGGCGGTGCTGGGGCTACCTGGCGGCCGGGGCCCTCCTCGGCTACCCGGTGCTCGTCGCGCTCGTGGTGCTCGTCGGCCTCGGGGTGGTGCTCGCGGTCGCCGGGATCGGGCTGCTGCTCCTGCTGTGCGCCGTCGCCGCCGGGGTACCGCTCGGGGCGCTGGAGCGGTGGCGGCTGCGCTGGGTGGAGCCGGCGCCGGTCGCCGATCCGCACACCTCGCTCGCCGGGGCGGGGCCCGCGGCCTGGCTGCGGACCCGGCTGCGGGAGCGGGCCACCTGGCGCGAGTTCGCGTACGCCGCCCTGCTCGGGCCGGTCTTCGGGGCCGCCGGGTTCGGGGTGGTCACGCTGCTCGCGTTCTCCCTGATGCTCGTCGCGTCCCCGGCCGTCGTCTGGGCACTCGCGCCGGAGCCGGTGATGCTGATCCCCGGCAGGGCCGTCTCCGGCCCCCTGGAGGCGCTGGGCGGCACGGCCGTGGGACTGGCCGGGCTGGTGGCGGCGGCCTACGCGGGCGCGCTGCTCGCCACGGCCCAGGTCAAGACCGCCCGGCTGCTGCTCGGACCGCGCGAGGAGGACGCCCGCGTCCTGGAACTCACCCGCTCCCGGGTCCGGCTCGTCGACGCCTTCGAAGCCGAACGGCGGCGCATCGAACGGGACTTGCACGACGGCGCCCAGCAGCAGCTGGTCGCACTCAGCATGACCCTGGGCCTCGCAGAGCTGGAGCTGCGCTCCCTCCCGCAGGCCGCCGGAGCCGCCGCGCTCGTGGCCCGGGGCCGCGGCGAGGCGAAGGTGGCCCTGGAGCAGCTGCGCGATCTCGTACGGGGGATCCACCCGCAGGTCCTCACCGACCACGGGCTGGCGGCGGCCGTGGCCGAGGTGGCGCAGCGCCACCCCGTCCCGGTGACCGTGGACCTCGACGGCGTGCCGCGGCTGGCCGACTCCGTGGAGATCACGGCCTACTTCACCGTCACCGAGGCGCTGGCCAACGCGGCCAAGCACAGCGGTGCCTCGCGCGTCGTCGTCCTGGGTAGGGTCGAGGGCGACCGGCTCACTCTCTCCGTCACCGACGACGGCCGCGGCGGGGCCGATCCCGGCGCGGGTGCGGGCCTGGCGGGACTCGCGGACAGGGTGGCGATGTTGAAGGGCAGGCTGGTGGTGTCCAGTCCGGTGGGCGGACCGACCGAACTCCGCGTGGAGGTCCCGTGCTCCGGCTGATCCTCGCGGAGGACTCCGTACTGCTGCGCGCGGGGCTGACGGAGCTGCTGACCCGCGGCGGCCACCGGGTGCTCGCCGCCGTCGGCGACGCCGGGGAGCTGGTGCGGGCGGTGGAGGCGGAGCGGCCCGACGTCGTCGTCACCGATGTACGGATGCCGCCCGGCTTCCGCGACGAGGGCCTGCGGGCCGCACTCGAACTCCGCGCCCGGGACACCTCGTTGCCGGTGCTCGTGCTCTCGCAGTACGTCGCCACGGCCTACGCGACCCGGCTGTTCACCGGCGCCTCGTCGGCCGGGCTGGGCTACCTGCTCAAGGACCGCGTCGGCGAGGTGGCCGAGTTCCTGGACGCGCTGCGGCGCGTGGCCGAGGGCCAAACCGTCATCGACCCGGAGGTGGTCCGGGTCCTGCTCAGCCGGCAGTCCGCGGACGACTCGCTGGCCCGGCTCACCCCGCGCGAGCGGGAGGTGCTGGGCCTGATGGCCGAGGGCCTCAACAACCAGGCCCTGGCGGCGCGGCTGTTCGTCACCGAGGCCGCCGTGGTCAAGCACGCGTCCAGCATCTTCACCAAACTCGACCTGGACCCCACGGACGGCAACCGCCGGGTCCTGGCCGTCCTCGCCCACCTGCGGGGCCGGGAGACCGCGTAGGCCGGGGCCCCGGCACTCAGCCCGGGCCCTGCCCCCAGGGTTTGGCGCCCTCCGGGTCCAGGGCGTCCGCGCGGGCGCGGAGGTCCTCGGCGATGTCGTCCCAGGACGGGCCGTGCGCCTCCAGGTTGAGGGCCGCCTCCCGCATCATGTCCGGGTCGTCCGGGCGCTGGAGCAGGATCAGGCGGTAGGCGAGGTTGCGGACCCACACCGGCAGCCAGCCGTCGACCAGGCCCGGGCACAACTCGCGCAGCATGGCGAGGATCGCGTCCGCGTCGGCGAAGGTCAGCTCTTCGGCGAAGTACATCCAGTGGTGCTCGCGGGCTTCGCAAGGGGGCGTCGGACCGTACTCGTCGCCCCAGACGCACCGGGCGTGCTCCGTCAGGGTGGTGTGCATACGGCGAACCTACAAGGCCCGTGCCGGTCGGCGGCCGGGGGCACCCGGGCCGGCGGCCACGATCCGGGAAGCGCCGCGGCGGGGCGCCGCCGAGCGGGCCCAGAGCGCCAGCAGCACCGGCAGCGCCAGGTAGCCGAAGCGGCCGGCCGGGGCCAGCAGGAAGGCCGCGGTGAGGCCGATCGCGAGCCGGTCGGCCGCCGCCACCACCGTGCGCGGCGGCCGGACCACCAGCGAGAGCGCCACCGCCAGGCCGGCCGCCGCGAGCAGGGCCACCGTCAGGTACCAGCCCCAGGGGCCCAGTCCGGCCAGCAGGTGACCCGGCAGCGGGCTGCTCGCCGGAGTAGGGACCTCCGCCCGCCCGGTGGGGAACGCGAACACCTGGCGCCACAGCTCCCCCGGCTGGAGCAGCGCGCTCGGCAGCACCAGCAGGGCCGTGCCGCCCGCCGCCACCAGCCCGCAGCGCACCGCCGCCCGGCCGCCCCGGCAGGCCGCGAGCAGGGCCACCGCCACCGCCACCGCGGGCAGCGCCGTCCACTTCAGCGCGCACGCCCCGGCGAGCACCGCCCCCGCCAGGACCGGACGCCCCGCCGCTGCGGCCGCGAGCGCCAGGCAGCACAGCCCGGCGAGCGGCAGGTCCACCCCGCTCACCGCCAGGGGCAGCGCCACCACCGGCGAGGCCACCAGCACGGGCAGCAGCGGCGAAGGGGCGCCGCCCAGCAGCCGGCGGCCTGCCGTCATGCCGCCGAACAGGGCGGCCGCGCACCAGATCCGGGCGTCGCCGAGCAGCCGCACCGCCCAGCCGTCACCGCCGCCCAGCAGCGCGCGCGGCATGCCGAGCAGGGCCATGCCCGGGAGGTACGGGGTGTACTCCTCGACCCCGGCCGGCTGGTCGACGTAGAGCCGTCCGGTCCGGAGCAGGAGCCGCCCGGACCGCTCGATCACCCCCACCTCCGACTGCCCCTGCCCGGTCAGCACCAGGTACAGCAGCGGCACGGCGACCGCCCCCAGCAGGGCCGCGCCGAGTGCCGCCCGGCGGCGGCCGAGGGCGGTCGCCGCGGCGGCTGCGAGGTACCCGGCGGCCGCGCACCAGCCCCACGACCGGTGCGGGCCCAGCGAGGAGAACAGCGGGAAGGAAAGGGCCCAGGCGGCGGCGAGCAGCCAGCCGGCCACCCCCAGGGCGGGGCGGGCGGCACCGGCGCCACGGGCTGTCGTACGGGAAGCAGGCATAGGGCCATTGCAGCCGCCCGGCCCCCGCCCGGTCTGCACGCCCAGGCGGACACTTCACGGTGGGGTTTCCCCTACCACCACCGCCACCGCGGACACGCGTGAGGGGCGCGTCCCTCAAAGGAACGCGCCCCTCACGAGTCACGGCTGCGGAGCTCAGGCCTCCGGCGAACCGCCGAAGCGCTCGCGGTAGGACTCCAGGTCGTCCTCGGTGACCCGCGCGAAGAGCACCGGCGGCACGGTGAACGGCGTACCGGCCGGGACCGCGTCCAGGGAACGGGCCTGCTCCGGGCTGATCCACGTGGCCGTGTCGTCGGCGAGCGCGAACGAGGAGCGCATGGCGCGCGCCGAGGCCGGGATGAACGGCTCGGAGACCACCGAGTAGAGGTGGATCAGGTTCATCGCGGTGCGCAGGGTGAGCGCCGCGCCCTCCAGATCGGTCTTGACCTCCAGCCAGGGGGCCTTCTCGTCCAGGTAGGCGTTGCCGGCGGACCACAGGGCGCGCAGCGCGGCCGCCGCCTTGCGGTACTGGAGGGTGTCCATGTGGCCCTCGTACTCGGCCAGGAGCTCGGCGATCTGCTCGCCCAGCTTGGCCTCGGCCTCGCCGGCGGGGCTGCCGGCCGGGACCTCGTCGCCGAACTTCTTGCGGGAGAAGGTCAGTACGCGGTTGACGAAGTTGCCGAGGGTGCCGCCGAGGTCCTTGTTGACCGTGGTGGTGAAGTGCTCCCACGTGAAGGACGAGTCGTCGGACTCGGGCGCGTTGGCGATGAGGAAGTAGCGCCAGAAGTCGGCCGGGAGGATCTCCAGCGCCTGGTCGGTGAAGACGCCGCGCTTCTGCGAGGTGGAGAACTTGCCGCCGTAGTACGTCAGCCAGTTGAAGGCCTTGACGTAGTCGACCTTCTTCCACGGCTCGCGGGTGGCCAGCTCGGTGGCGGGGAACATCACCGTGTGGAACGGGACGTTGTCCTTGGCCATGAACTGCGTGTAGCGGACGTCCTCGGCCTCGTACCACCACGACTTGTAGTCGCGGTTCGCCGGGTCCAGGTCCGACCACTCCTTCGTGGAGCCGATGTACTCGATCGGGGCGTCGAACCAGACGTAGAAGACCTTGCCCTCGGCGGCGAGCTCCGGCCAGGTGTCGGCCGGGACCGGCACGCCCCAGTCGAGGTCGCGGGTGATGGCGCGGTCGTGCAGGCCCTCGGTCAGCCACTTGCGGGCGATGGAGGACGCCAGCTGCGGCCACTCCTCCTCGTGCTGCGCGACCCAGGCCTCGACCTCGTGCTGGAGCTTGGACTGGAGGAGGAAGAGGTGCTTGGTCTCGCGGACCTCCAGCTCGGTGGAGCCGGAGATGGCCGAGCGCGGCTCGATCAGGTCCGTGGGGTCCAGGACGCGGGTGCAGTTCTCGCACTGGTCGCCGCGGGCCTTGTCGTAGCCGCAGTGCGGACAGGTGCCCTCGACGTAGCGGTCCGGGAGGAATCGGCCGTCGACCGGCGAGTAGACCTGCCGGATCGCCCGCTCCTCGATGAAGCCGTTCTCCTGGAGCCTGCGCGCGAAGTGCTGGGTGATCTCGCGGTTCTGCGCGGAGGAGCTGCGGCCGAAGTAGTCGAAGGACAGCTCGAAGCCGTCGTAGACCGCCTTCTGGGCGTCGTGGGCCTGCGCGCAGAACTCGGCGACCGAGAGGCCGGCCTCCTTGGCGGCGAGCTCGGCGGGGGTGCCGTGCTCGTCGGTGGCGCAGATGTACAGGACGTCGTGGCCGCGCTGGCGGAGGTACCGGGAGTACACATCCGCCGGAAGCATCGACCCGACCATGTTGCCCAGGTGCTTGATCCCGTTGATGTACGGAAGCGCGCTGGTGATCAGGTGTCGAGCCATCCTCGGATGCTCCATTTCTCATGTGCGTGCAGCGTGGCGTGACGGATTGTGAACGCGGTTCATCGTATCGAACCGCCGAAAGGCCCCGCGCCGCATTTGTTCACGGCGGACGTAACGCAAAAGCGAGGGCAGTGACCTCTCCGTCACGGCCCTCGCGATCGGGCTCATGCTACAGGCGGCCGGCGCCGTGCGGCGCCGCCGGGCCCGGCATGTGGACGGGCATATGCATACGTGCCTGCTGAACCCATGCATGATCAGGAGCGATCACGAGACGATCATCGCCGACCGATATCGCGCCAGGTTTCTTCTCTGCACCCTCCGGGTGTGCTCGCGCTGATTTCCTGTTCTGCGCACAGGGGATGAGGTGGAACGGTGAGCGATGGCGGACCGGAGGAGTCCGGTGGGGCCGTGGGACTGCCGAGCCGGCGCCGGCGGCCGACGCCCATGAGCCAGTGGGATCCGACGGCGCGCCTGTCGTACTGGGCCTTCCACGCCAATCGGCGGCCCGCGTACATGCGCTTCGCGTATCTGCAGCTGGGCTCCGACGCGGCGGCCGAGGAGGCGGTGGACGCCACCTTCGACTCGATCATGGGCGAGTGGCTCAGGATGCTGCACATGGACCGCCTGGACGCCTACGCGTGGACCGTGCTCAAGCACTCCATAGTCGACCGGCAGCACCGGCTCCACCCCTGGCGGCAGCAGCCCGAGCCGATGGACATCAGCGCCTTCGAGGCCGCGCTCAAGGAGGCGCACGCCGACCAGTACGAGGTGCTGACCGACACCATCCGCTTCTACTCCGCCGTCTCCCGGCTCGCCGAGCGGCAGCGCGACGCCGTGCTCCTGCGGTACGGCCTCCAGTGCACCCCCGGCGAGGCCGCAGCCGTGATGGGCGTCGACGAGGCCACGGTCCGCTCGTACCTCGGCCAGGCCCACCGGCGGCTCGCCCGCCTGCTCGACACGTCCGCGGCGTCCCCCGAATCCGAATCAGCGGAACCAGCCGAATCATGAGGCCCCAAGAACGGCGCCAGCCGCCGGACGGCGACGAAACCCCCCGCTCCCTGGCCGAGTTCCTCGCCCGGGCGGGCGTCCGCGACCGCTACCGCCACTACGACCTCGGCGCGGCCGAGGCCCGGCTGCTGCGCGCGACCCCCCAGACCCCGGTCCCCGGACACCGCGCCCGCCGCCGGTCCGCCTACGGGTGGAGCGACCCCGTCCGGGACTGCCCGCTCGACGCCGAACGGGCCCGGCGCGACCTCAAGGCCGCCTGTCTGGCCTCCGTGTGCGCGCCGAAGGCCGAGGCCCAGCTCGCCGCCTTCCTCGCCAGCGCGCACTCCGATCTCGCCGGCGCGGTCGTCTTCGGCTGTCTGCTCCACCTGGCCGGGCTGCGCGAAGGCGCCCGCTTCTGGTGGCAGTTCGCCGCCGGCTCCGGGCGGTCGCGGACCGCGCCGGCCGCGTACTGCCTCTTCCTCGACCACTCCCGGCGCGGCGAGCACCACGACGCCCGGCTGTGGGCGCGCGAACTGGGCCGCCGGGGCTTCCGGCCGAGCGGCAGGAGGGACCTGCGGGAGGTACGGCTGTGCGCGCAGGCGGCCGTCCTGCGCTACGTCGACCAGCTCGACGATCCCGATCTGGGCCCGGTGCCCCTGCCGAAGCCCGGGCTGCCCGCCGTGCTGGCCGCGTTCCGGCCACCGCCGGCGGCCACCGTGACCGTCACGGCCGCGACCGCGCCGCCGCCCGTGCCCGCTCCGCCGCCCGCACCCCGGCCGGGGACCGGCCCGCTGCGCCACCCCGCGCTGACGGCGGCCGCCCGCGGGACGGTCGTCCAGGCCGGGACCGGCGAGGCCCTGGCCGAGGCCCGCCGCGCGCTGGCCGTCGTACGGGTCCTGGAGCGGCATCCCCTCGGGGTCCGGGCGCGCCGGCTCGCGCGGAAGGCGGGCCTCGCCGAGGCCGAGCTCGGGCCGCTGCTGTCGATGCTGTGCGAGGAGGAGTACGCGTACCGCGCGGGCGCGGGGGTCTATGCGCGCGGGCCGGCCCTGGACCGGCTCGCGGCCCCCGGCGGCCACGGACTGGCGGTCCAGCTCCAGCGCACCCTGGCCCTGGCCCGGGACAGCGCGGGCGCCGCGGTGTACCTGAGCCGGTACGCCGAGGGGGAGGTCCGGATCACGCAGATGGCGGACGGGCCCGCGGCCCCGCCGGTGCGGGAGTGGGTGGACTTCAGGGCGGCCGCCCACGCCAGCGCCGTCGGCAAGTGCCTGCTGACCCAGCTCGACCACGACCGGCGGGCCGACCACGTGGCCCGCCACCGGCCGGCCCGGCTCACCCCGCAGACCATCACCGACAGCCGGGCCCTGTTCACCGCCCTGGACGCTGTGGCCCCGGGCGCGCCCGTCTTCGACCTGCTCGAATACTCCCCCGGGGTCGTCTGCTCGGCGGTGCCGATCGCCACCGGCGACTCCGCGGGCAGCCTGGCGCTCTCGCTGCCCGCCACCCATGCCCACCGGCTGCGCTCGGCCACGGAGGCCCTGCGCCGCAAGGCCGTCCCGGTCCTCCTGGCCCTGCTCCTGACGGGCGCGATCCCCCCGGACGCCCCACCGGTCCCGGACCCGGCCACCGCCCTCTCCCCCGATCCCCTCGCCCCGGACGCCCTGTACGCCGATGCCCCGCACCCGGATTCCCCGTACGCGGATCCCCTCCACCCGCAGCCCCAGCGCACCCGGAGCCCGGTGACCCCGGAGACCCTGCGCCACCTCCGCCGGCTCTTCCGCACGCCCCTGACGGGCACCGCGCCCTCCCCCGGCGGGCCCCACCTGGTCAGCGACACCACCGCGGCGGCCGCCTACCTGTTCGACGCCGCCCCGGACACCGGCGCCCCGCGCCTCTCGCTCCCCCACACCTTCACGGAGGTCACCCCGGGCACCCTGACCACTCCGGGCGGCCTGGTCGTCCTCCACACGTAAAGAGAGCGGGCCGGTCGGGAAACCGGTCGGGAAAACAGAAGAACCCCACACGATGCGTGTGGGGTTCTTGCTTGTGTCCGAGGGGGGACTTGAACCCCCACGCCCGATAAAGGGCACTAGCACCTCAAGCTAGCGCGTCTGCCATTCCGCCACCCGGACTAGGTGGTCGGCCCCGGTTTCCCGCGGCGACATGGACAACAATAGCAAAGGATCGGCGGGCCTCCGACCACATATCCGCTCGGCCGCCGTCCGCCACGCCGTGCTGACCTGCAGGCATGCACCGGAGAGTGAAGCGAGACGGGACGTCTCGCCATGGAGGGGCCGCTGCCGGACCGGTTGCGGCCGGCACGGGGGCCGGGGCCCCCGCCGGGGTCACGGGCAGCGGATGACCTGGCCCGCGTACGAGAGGTTGCCGCCGAAGCCGAAGAGGAGGACGGGGGCGCCGGAGGGGATCTCGCCGCGCTGGACCAGCTTGGAGAGGGCCATCGGGATGCTGGCGGCCGAGGTGTTGCCGGAGTCGACGACATCGCGGGCGACGACGGCGTTGACGGCGCCGATCTTGGCGGCGAGAGGCTCGATGATCCGCAGGTTCGCCTGGTGGAGGACGACAGCGGCCAGCTCCTCGGGGTGGACCCCGGCCTTCTCGCAGACCTTGCGGGCGAGCGGCGGCAGCTGGCTGGTGGTCCACCGGTAGACGGACTGGCCCTCCTGCGCGAAGACCGGCGGCGAGCCCTCGATGCGGACGGCGTTGCCCATGGACGGGACCGAGCCCCACAGCACCGGGCCGATGCCCGGCTCCCCGCCCTCGCAGGCCTCGACGACCGCGGCGCCCGCTCCGTCGCCGGTGAGGACACAGGTGGTGCGGTCGGTCCAGTCGGTGATCTCGGCCATCTTGTCGGCGCCGATGACCAGCGCGCGGGTGGCGGAGCCGGCCCGGATGGCGTGGTCGGCGGTGGCGAGGGCGTGCGTGAAGCCGGAGCAGACGACGTTGATGTCCATCACGGCGGGCGCGCCGCCCATGCCGAGCTTGGCGGCGACGCGGGCCGCCATGTTCGGCGAGCGGTCGATCGCGGTGGAGGTGGCGACCAGGACGAGGTCGATGTCGTCGGGGCTGAGGCCGGCGCCGGCCAGCGCCTTGCCCGCCGCCTGGAAGGCCAGCTCGTCCACGGGTTCGTCGGGGCCCGCGATGTGGCGGGTCTTGATGCCGACCCGGGAGCGGATCCACTCGTCGGTGGTGTCGACCATGGCCGCGAGGTCCTCGTTGGTGAGCACCTTCGCGGGCTGGTAGTGCCCTAGCGCCACCACGCGTGAACCGGTCATGGGCGGGATTCCCCTCGTAAAGAAGTCAGGATCACCCAGCTTTGCCTGCTACTGGTGGGTACGTGTGCGCGTGATCCGACAGGATTCGGACCCCGGAATTTGGAGATTCCCGAGGATCGACCTGTCGGGGCGGGGGGCGAAGCGGAACCGGGACAATGGGGTGGTCACAGGAACGAGAACCGAAGGGGTGGGCTGATCACCATGGGACGGGTCACCGAACGCCGTCGCGTCGTCCGCATCCGGAACGGCACGGCCGGGGTCCGTCCGGACACGCTGGTGGCCGAGGAGCCGCTGGAGATCCGGCTGAACGGCCGGCCGCTGGCCATCACGATGCGCACTCCGGGAGACGATTTCGCCCTGGCGGTGGGGTTCCTGGTGAGCGAGGGCGTGCTGGGGCGGGCCGAGGACGTCCAGGCCGTGACCTACTGCGAGGGTGCGACGGAGGACGGCTCCAACACCTACAACGTGGTCAACGTGCAGCTGGCGCCCGGAGTGCCCGTGCCGGACATCACGCTGGAACGCAACGTCTACACCACCTCCTCCTGCGGCCTGTGCGGCAAGGCCAGCCTGGACGCGGTCCGCACGGCGACCCGTTTCCCGGGGATCGCCGCCGATCCCGTACGGATACCCGCGGATCTCCTCGCCGAGCTGCCGCCCCGGCTGCGCGCGGCCCAGAAGGTCTTCGACCGCACGGGCGGGCTGCACGCGGCCGGGCTGTTCACGGCGGAGGGCGAACTGGCGGACCTGCGCGAGGACGTGGGCCGGCACAACGCGGTGGACAAGATCGTCGGCCGCGCCCTCCAGGCCGGCCGCCTCCCCCTGGCCGGCTCGGTCCTGCTGGTCTCGGGCCGCGCCTCCTTCGAACTGGCCCAGAAGGCCGTGATGGCGGGGATCCCGATCCTGGCGGCGGTCTCGGCCCCGTCCTCCCTCGCGGTGGACCTGGCCCTGGACTCGGGACTGACCCTGGTCGGCTTCCTGCGCGGCCCGGACATGAACATCTACGCGGGCGAGCAGCGGATCGGGCACTGATCCCGCCGGACACCCCCTAGCGCTTGCCCCGGCGGCCGCGGCGGGTGGAGGCCGGGGCCGGCTTGGGCTCCGGGGGGTCGATGCGGTGGAGGTCGAGGGTGGCCGGGACGGGGGTGGAGCCGGGGCCGCCGGATTCGGCCCAGGCGATGATCTCGTCGGTCGCGGTGTCGTCCAGGGCCCAGCCGAACCAGGCCGCGCGGGCGCCGCGGCGGCGGGCCTCGGTGGTGGGCTGGACCACGATCACGTTGGCCTGGGCGCAGGGGCCGAGGCAGTCGCTCGTACGGACGGCCAGGCGGCCGCCGGAGGCCTCGGCGGCCTCGCGGAGGCGGGCGAGCTGACCGGCGTGGTCGGAGCCCGGGTTCTTGCGGGGGTCACCGCAGCAGCAGCCGCGGCAGACCACCAGGGTGCAGGGGCGTTCGGCGTGGGCGGCGAGCGGGCGTATCCAGGTCACCGCCGCACGTTACCGGGCCTGGGAGCTGGGGTGTTGGACCGGGCGGGAGACGTCCGCCACACGGTCTGCGGCGGGTTCGCCCTGCTCGGTCGGACCGGACTGCGCGCGGCGGCGGGCGAGGACCGCGCAGACCATCAGCTGCATCTGGTGGAAGAGCATCAGCGGTAGCACGGCGAGGCTCGCCTGCGCCCCGAACAGCACGCTGGCCATGGGGAGTCCGGCGGCGAGGCTCTTCTTGGACCCGGCGAACTGGATGGCGATGCGGTCGCCGCGGTCGAAGCCGAGGCGCTTGGCGCCGTACCAGGTGACCAGCAGCATCACGGCGAGGAGTACGGCCTCCACGAGCATCAGCGCGCCCAGCCGCGGGACGCTGACCTGGTGCCAGATCCCGGCGGCCATGCCCGCGCTGAAGGCGGCGTAGACGACGAGCAGGATCGAGCCGCGGTCGACGTAGCCGAGCACCTGCTTGTGGCGGACGAGGAAGCCGCCGACCCAGCGGCGCAGGGCCTGTCCGAGGAGGAAGGGCAGGAGGAGCTGGAGGACGATCTTGAAGAGCGAGTCGAGGGAGAAGCCTCCGGCGCTGTTGCCGAGGAGGGCCGCGGCGAGCAGGGGCGTCAGGACGATGCCGGCGAGGCTGGAGAAGGAGCCGGCGCAGATCGCGGCGGGCACGTTGCCGCGGGCGATCGAGGTGAAGGCGATGGAGGACTGGATGGTCGAGGGGACCAGGCAGAGGAAGAGCAGGCCGCTGTAGAGGGGCTGCGTCAGGAGGGTGGGGACGAGACCGCGGGCGGCGAGGCCGAGGAGGGGGAAGAGGAGGAAGGTGCAGGCGAGCACGGTGAGGTGCAGCCGCCAGTGGCGCAGGCCGTCGAGGGCCTCGCGGGTGGAGAGCCGGGCCCCGTAGAGGAAGAAGAGCAGGGCCACGGCCGCGGTGGCCGCGCCGTCGGCGAGGGTGGCGGCCGGGCCGCGGGCGGGGAGCAGGGCGGCGAGGCCGACGGTGCCGAGCAGGGCCAGCACGTACGGGTCCAGGGGCAGCCAGGCGGGGAGGTGCGGGCGGCGCATGTGCGGGGGGCTCACTTGCTGTAGGGGGTGGGTCTTTCATGGTCGGGGGTGGGGTGGTGATCGGGAAACCCGCACACCGTACTCACTGCCATCACGGATCGTGATGGGCGCGGCTAGCATGGGCGATATGTACGACCCTGTCCAGCTGCGCACGTTCCTCACGGTGTCCCAGACACTGAGCTTCACGCAGGCCGCAGGGCGGCTCGGCGTACGGCAGTCCACGGTCAGCCAGCACGTGCGGCGGCTGGAGGAGGCGACGGGGCGGCCGCTGTTCGTCCGCGACACGCACAGCGTGGAGCTGACGGAGGACGGCGAGGCGCTGCTGGGCTTCGCGCGGACCATCCTGGAGGCGCACGAGCGCGCCGCGGCGTTCTTCGCGGGGACGCGGCTGCGGGGGCGGCTGCGGTTCGGGGCCTCGGAGGACTTCGTGCTGACGCGGCTGCCGGAGATCCTGGAGGGCTTCCGCCACGAGCATCCCGAGGTGGACCTGGAGCTGTCGGTGGAGCTGTCGGGGACGCTGCACGAGCGGCTGGACGCGGGGCGGCTGGACCTGGTGCTGGCGAAGCGGAGGGGGCCGGGGGACGAGCGGGGCCGGCTGGTCTGGCGGGACCGGATGGTGTGGATCGGGGCGGAAGGGCTGCGGGTGGACCCGGAGCGGCCGGTTCCGCTGATCGTCTTTCCGCCGCCGGGGATCACGCGGGCCCGGGCGCTGGAGGTGCTGGAACGGGAGGGGCGGGGGTGGCGGATCGCGTGCACGAGCGGGAGTCTGAGCGGGCTGATCGCCGCGGCGCGGGCCGGTTTGGGCGTGATGGCCCACACCCGGGGGCTGATCCCGCCGGGCCTGGTCCGCATCGGCGGCCTCCCCGACCTGGGCCCGGTGGAGTTCGCGCTCCTGCAGGGCCGGCGCCCCACGGCCGCCGCCGAGGCACTGGCCGCCGCCGTGCTCGCCGGGGGCGACCGCCTCAGCCGCCCGGCCTGAGCGGCCCGCCGGCAGGGGGGCGCAGCGTATGCCCCCGGCCCTGGGGAGGTCTTGTGGAGGTATCGGCAGGGTGATCAACCTCCGCCAGACTGGGCGGTACGTTCGCCGCGGCGCGCGGAGAGGAGCGGGGCCTTGCGCGAGATCACCGTCCCACCCGTCGTCACGGGCCTGCCCGTCGGCGGGCTGGCCGACGTCGTATTCCGGCACGCACAGGAGGACCCGGACCGGGTGGTGCTCGGCCGGAAGACCGACGGGGTCTGGCAGGACGTGACCTCCGGCCGGCTGGCCGCCGAGGTGCTCGCGCTCGCGAAGGGGCTGCTCGCCCAAGGGGTGCGGTTCGGGGACCGGGTCGCCGTCATGTCCCGCACCCGCTACGAGTGGACCCTCTTCGACTTCGCCCTGTGGGCGATCGGCGCCCAGCCCGTCCCCGTCTACCCGACCTCCTCCGCCGACCAGGTGCACTGGATCCTGTACGACTCCGAGTGCACGGCCTGCGTCGTCGAGAACGAGGACCAGGCCATGACGGTGGGCTCGGTCATCGACCGGCTCCCCCACCTGCGCCTGCTCTGGCAGCTCGACGCCGGCGCCGTGGACGCGCTCGTCGCCGACGGGCACGGCGTCGCCGAGGACGTCGTGCACCGCCATCGCGGCGCCGTGACCCCCGACGCGACCGCCACCGTCATCTACACCTCCGGGACCACCGGCCGGCCCAAGGGCTGCGTGCTCACCCACGCCAACTTCATGTACGAGGCCGACACCCTGGTCACCCGCTGGGAGTCCGTCTTCCAGGCCAGGCAGGGCGAGCAGCCGTCGACCCTGCTCTTCCTCCCGCTGGCCCACGTGTTCGGACGGATGGTGGAGGTGGCCGCCATCCGGGCGCGGGTCAAGCTCGGGCACCAGCCCGTGCTGGCGGCGGCCGAGTTGCTCCCGGACCTCGCCGCGTTCCGGCCGACCTTCGTGCTCGGGGTCCCCTACGTCTTCGAGAAGGTCTTCGCCGCCGCCCGCCGCAAGGCCGAGACGGAGGGGCGCACGGGCCCCTTCGACCGGGCGGTGGAGACGGCCGTACGGTACGCGGAGGCGCGCGAGCAGAAGGCCTTCGGCACCGGGCCCGGCCCCTCGGCCGGGCTGCGGATGGAACACCAGCTCTTCGAGAAGCTGGTCTACGGGAAGGTCCGCGAGGCCATGGGCGGCCGGGTGCGGTACGCCATGTCGGGCGGGTCCGCGATGTCGCGCCGCCTCGGGCTGTTCTTCGACGGGGCCGGGATCACGATCTTCGAGGGGTACGGCCTGACCGAGTCGTGCGCGGCGGCCACCGCGAACCCGCCGGGGGCGACGAAGTACGGCACGGTGGGCCGGCCGATCCCGGGCGCCACGGTGCACATCGCGGAGGACGGGGAGGTCTGGCTGCACGGCGGCCACATCTTCTCGGGCTACCTCAACGACCCGCGCGGCACGGAGGCGGTGCTGCGCGGCGGCTGGCTGGCGACCGGGGACCTGGGGCGGCTGGACGGGGACGGCTACCTCACCATCACCGGCCGCAAGAAGGAGATCCTGGTGACCTCCAACGGCAAGAGCGTCGCGCCGACCGCGCTGGAGGAGCGGGTGCGCTCGCACCCGCTGGTGTCGCAGTGCGTGCTGGTGGGCAACGACCGGCCGTACATAGCGGCCCTGCTCACCCTGGACATGGAGGGGATCGCGCACTGGCTGTCCATGCGCGGTCGCCCGCAGCTGCCGGCGGCCGATCTGGTGCACGACCCGGACCTGACGGCGGAGGTCCGGCGGGCGGTGGTGGCCGCCAACACCCTGGTCTCGCAGGCGGAGGCGATCCGCACGTTCAGGGTGCTCGCCGAGCAGTTCACGGAGGAGCGGGGGCTGCTGACGCCCTCGCTGAAGCTCAAGCGCCGGGCGATCGAGAAGGTGTACGCGAGGGAGGTCGCGGCCCTGTACGAGTCGTGAGCGCGGCCTTGGGGCGACCCCTCGCAACCTCCGCAACAGGTACCTGACGGTTCGTCATTTCACGCCGCCGTTGATATTGACGATCCGTCAGGTCACGCACAGAATGCGGGGATTCCGACCGGAGGGGATCCCCGACATGTTGCGACCGATCCGCACCCTGGCCGCCGCGGCGGCGGCCCTCGCGCTCGTCTCCGCCTGCAACTCCGCCTCCAACCACACCGGTACCGCACAGCCCGGCCCGGCCGGCGATTCGCGCGGGGTGACCGCCGACTCCATCAAGGTGGGCGGCATCGTCTCCATGACGAGCGCCAGCGGCTACAGCAAGAAGGACACCGATCTCGGCGCCAAGGCCCGCTACCTCAGAGCCAACGCCGAGGGAGGCATCCACGGTCGCAGGATCGACTACCTCGGCGCGGAGGACGACGGCCAGGACCCCGCGAAGAACATGGCGGCCGCCCGCAAACTCGTCCAGCAGGACAAGGTCTTCGCGGTCTCCCCCATGAGCTCCGTGACCTTCTCGGGCGCCGACTTCCTGGAACAGGAGAAGGTCCCCACCTTCGGCTGGGGCACGCTGCCCTCCTTCTGCGGGCCCAAGTACATCTACGGCTTCAACGGCTGCCTGGTCCCCACCCCCGGCGGCACCCTCAACCAGACCTGGCCCGAGGGCATCGGCAAGGTCCTCGGCGGAGCCCAGGGCAAGTCGGTCGCGATCATCGCGAACGACAGCGACGCCGGGAAGTTCGGCATCCGCACCTTCCAACAGGGCTTCACCAGCGCCGGTTTCACCGTCTCCTACGCCAAGGCCTCCGTACCCGCGACCGCCGTGCCGAGCGACTGGTCCGCGTACGTGAAGGACATCCTGGAGAGCAACGGCGGCAAGGCCCCGGACGCCGTCGTCTCCGTCATGCAGACCCCCAACAACATCGGGCTGTTCACCGCCCTCAAGCGCAGCGGCTACAAGGGGCTGCTCTCCGACCCCACCGACTACGACCCCGGGCTGCTCGCCAAGGACGCCACCAAGCAGGCCCTCGACGGGGTGCACGTGCTGCTCCAGTTCGAGCCCTTCGAGTCGGACAACCCGAAGATGGCCCAGTTCAAGGCCGACATCAAGGCCGCGGCGGGCGGCCAGGACGTACCGCTCAACATGCACATGATGACCGGGTACATGTCCGCCGACCTGTTCGTGTCCATCGCGCAGAAGGCCGGCAAGGACCTGACCGTCGAGTCCTTCCAGGCCGCCGCGCAGGGCTTCTCCGACACCGCCACGCTCGTCGGCGACCGCGCGGAGCCCAAGGGGCAGAAGGACAGCTTCGGCTGCGGGGCGCTCGTACAGCTGAAGGACGGCGCCTACGGGGTCTCCGTCCCGTTCAAGTGCTACGAGCCCATCCCCTTCAAGTAGGGGTGGGGTGACGGGATGGGGGATCTGCTCGTCTTCGTACTGAGCGGTCTGGTCTCCGGCGCCGTGTACGCACTGCTCGCCACCGGGCTGGTGCTGTCGTACTCGGCGTCCGGACTGTTCAACTTCGCGCACGGGGCCACCGCCTACCTGTGCGCGCTCACCTTCTACGAGCTGCATTCGGGCCTGGGCTGGCCGGCCGTCCCGGCGGCGCTGCTGGTGGTGTTCGTCCTGGCTCCCGGACTCGGCTGGGGACTGGACCGGCTGATGTTCCGGCGGCTCGCCAAGGTCGGCGAGACCGCGCAGATCGTGGCGACCATCGGGCTGCTGGTGGCGCTGCCCGCCGCCGGACTGTGGGCGGTGGAGCTGCTGGCGGACGCGGGCGCGCCTGTCAAACCGGCGGAGAACCAGTTCGGGCTGCCGGGGGTGGGGCCGAGCCCCGCGAAGTCCTGGCAGCTCGCCGAGGGCGTCGGCATCGACTCCGACCAGCTGATCACCTGGGTGGTGACGGCGGTGGTGGCGGTGGCCCTGTGGGTGCTGATGCGGCACACGCGGCTCGGGCTGCGGCTGCGGGCCGCCGTCGACAACCGCTCGCTGACCGAGCTGCGCGGGATCAGCGCGGACCGGCTGTCGTCGGTGGCATGGATGATCGCGTCCGGGCTGGCCGGGCTCGCGGGCGTGCTGGCGACCCCGCTGCTGGGGCTGTCCGCGCACGACTTCACCCTCTTCCTGTTCGTCTCGGCGACGGCGGCCGTCATCGGCCGGTTCGCGTCGGTGCCGCTCGCCTTCGCGGGCGGGCTGGGGCTCGGGGTCCTGCAGAACCTGGTCGCCGGCTACGCCTCCTTCGCCGAAGGCATCACCGGATTCCGTACGGCGGTGCCGTTCCTGATCCTGTTCGGCGGCCTGCTGGTGCTGACCCGGCGGGCCCGCACGGCGGGGGTCGCGGCGGTGGACGCCCCGCCGGTGGACCACCTGGCCGGGGCCTCGTGGGGGCGCCGGTGGGGGCTGTGGGCGGCGGGTGCGGCGGTGCTGTGCGTGGCGTTCTACACCGTGACCACCCCCTTCTGGAGCGGGCTGCTGGCGCAGGGCCTGGCCATCTCGCTGGTGTTCATGTCCTTCACGGTGGTGACGGGGCTGGGGGCGATGGTGTCGCTGGCCCAGGGCACGTTCGTGACCGGTGCCGCGCTGGTGGCCGGACTGCTGATGAGCCGGGGCTGGCCGTTCGTTGCGGCACTGGCGGTCGGAACCTGCGTGGCGGCGCTGCTGGGGGCCCTGGTCGCGCTGCCGGCGCTGCGGCTGGGCGGGCGGTCCCTGGCGCTGGCCACGCTGGCACTGGCGTTCCTGGCCGACCAGGTGCTGTTCCAGATGCGCTGGCTGCGGAACGGGGACTCCGGATGGTCGATCCCGCGGCCGGTGTTCGGACCGGTGGACCTGTCCGACGACCGGGCGCTGGGAGTGGCACTGGTGGTCCTGGCCGCCCTGTGCGCGGCCGGGCTGAGCGCGCTGCGGAACTCGCCGTCCGGGCGGGCGATGCTGGCCGTGCGGTCGGCGCCGGCGGCGGCGATGGCGTCGGGCGTGTCGGTACTGCGGACGAAGCTGCTGCTGTTCACGCTGTCGGCGGGGCTGGCCGGGTTCGGGGGCGTGATGTACGCCTCGTACAACACCCGGATCACGGCGACCGACTTCACGGCGATGACCGGGCTGGTGTGGCTAGCGGTCGTGGTCGCGGCGGGGGTCCGGCGGGCGCCGTACGCGGTGGTGGCGGGGCTGGTCTTCGCCGTGGCCCCGCGGGTGCTGTCGGACTACGTCACCTCGTCCGCACACCTGCCGGTGATCCTGTTCGGGCTGGCGGGGCTGGCCCTGGCGAACGATCCGGACGGGTATTGCGCGGCCGGTCCGGTGCGGTGGGCCCGCAGGCGCGCCGCCGCTTCACGGGGGCCCGCCCCGGACCCGGCGCCTCGAACGCCGGCAAATCCAGCCCCGCCGGCATTTGAGGCGCCGCCGGAGGCAAATCCAGCCCCGCCGGCGTTTGAGGCGCGGGGGTACGGGGGCGGAGCCCCCGCGGGGTCCGGGGCGGGCCCGCGGGGGGGCCGGGCGGCCCCCCCCCCGGGGGGCCGGCCGCGCCCCCCCGGCGACGGGGGGCTGGGGGCAGCGCCCACAGTTTCGGGAAGGGGCGGGGTGGGGGAAAGCCCCGCAGGGCCCGCGCTCGAGCTGCGCGGCATAACGGCCGGGTACGACGGCGGCCTCGTGCTCTACGGCGTCGATCTCGCCGTACGGCAAGGGGAGATCCTCGCCGTGCTCGGGCCGAACGGCGCGGGCAAGAGCACCACGTGCCGGGTCGCCGCCGGGCTGCTGCCCGTCACCGCGGGCGAGGTACGGATACGCGGCCGCGACGCCACCCGCGAGGGCGCGGTGCGCCGCTCGCGCGCCGGCGTACTGCTCGCCCCCGAAGGCCGCGGGATCTTCCCCGCGCTCACCATCGAGGAGAACCTGGCCCTGTACCTCCGCGAGGCCGACGCCCGCGCCGCCGTCTACGACCGGTTCCCCCGGCTCGGGGAGCGCCGCGGCGTGGCCGCCGGGGCGCTGTCCGGCGGGGAACAGCAGATGCTGGCGCTGGCCCCGCTGCTCCAACGGCCGCCGGAGGTGCTGATCGCCGACGAACCCTCGCTCGGGCTCGCGCCGCGCGTGGTGGAGGAGGTGTACGCGCTGCTCACCGAGCTCCGGGACGCCGGGACCGCGCTGCTCCTGGTGGAGGAGAAGGCAGCGGAGATCCTCGGTATCGCCGACACCGTCGCGTACCTCTCCCAGGGCCGGGTCTCCTGGTGCGGGCCGCGGGCCGAGGTGGAGGCGGAGCGGCTCACCGAGGCTTACCTGGGGATGGCGACATGAGCGGGGACGGGTACGTGCTGGAGGCCAGCGGCATCAGCGTGCGGTTCGGCGGGGTGCGGGCGCTGGACGGGGTGGACCTCGGGATCCGGGCGGGCGAGGTGTGCGGGCTGATCGGGCCGAACGGGGCCGGGAAGACCACGCTGTTCGACGTCCTGTCCGGGATACGGAGGCCGGACCGGGGACGGATGCTGATGGACGGCGCGGACATCACCCGCCGCTCCCCCGTGTGGCGGGCCCGGCACGGGATGCGCCGGACGTTCCAGCGCCAGCAGCTGTTCGGCCAGCTGAGCGTGGCCGACAACGTGCTGGTGGCGCAGGAGTGGCGGGGCGGTGGGGGCGGTCTCGCCGCCGACCTGCTCGCCTTCCCCGCGCGCCGGGCCCGGGAGCGGGCCCGGCGGGAGCGCGGAGAGCGGGTGCTGGCCGACTGCGGGATCGGCGCGCTGGGGGCCTCGTACGCGGGAGGGCTGCCGGTCGGCCAGGCCCGGATGGTGGAACTGGCCCGCGCGGTGGCCGATCCGCCGCGGGTGCTGCTGCTGGACGAACCGGCGTCCGGCATGTCGGCGCCGGAGCGGGCCCAGCTCGCGGCGGTGGTCCGGCGGCTGGCGGAGGAGGAGGGCTGCGCGGTGCTGCTGGTGGAGCACAACGTGGCGTTCGTGATGGACCTGTGCACGCGGGTGGTCGTCCTGGACCTGGGGACGGTGCTCGCCGAGGGGACGGCGGCGGAGGTTCGGGCGAATGCGGGGGTGCGGGAGGCTTATCTGGGGAGTGCCTGAGGAGTGGGTGGCGCGGGTGGGTGGGGCGTCGCCTCGATCTGGCTTCCGCGCGGGAGGATGGCGGGAATACGTCGTACGGGAGGCCGGGTGCCGGTTGCCGCCCGTGCGGCGCGCCGCCGCATCACGATTCGAGGGAATGACCAGACGTGAACCAGGTCCCCAACCAGGTCCCCACCGCCGCGCTCAACAACGGCACGCGCATGCCCCGCATCGGCTTCGGCGTCTGGCAGGTTCCGGACGCGGAGGCCGAGCGGGCCGTGGCGACCGCGCTGGAGGCGGGCTACCGCAGCATCGACACCGCGGCCGTCTACGGCAACGAGTCCGGCACCGGCAAGGGCATCGCCGCCTCCGGGGTCGCGCGCGAGGAGCTGTTCGTCACCACCAAGCTGTGGAACGGGCCTTCGCGGAAGTGGAGCAGGGAGGCGGTGCTGCGCGCGTTCGACGATTCGCTCGCGTTGCTGGGTCTCGACTACGTCGATCTCTATCTGATCCACTGGCCGCGGCCGATGCGTGACGACTTCGTCTCCATCTGGAAGACCTTCGAGGAGATCGCGGCGAGCGGGCTGGCCAAGGCGGTCGGTGTGTCGAACTTCCGGCCGGCGGACCTGGACCGGCTCGCCGCGGAGAGCCCGCTGGTCCCGGCCGTGAACCAGATCGAGCTGCACCCGCTGTTCCCGCAGGCCGAGCTGCGCGCCCTGCACGCCGAGCGCGGGATCGCCACCGAGGCCTGGTCCCCGCTGGGGCAGGGGAAGGAGCTGCTGACGCTGCCGGAGGTGACCGCGATCGCCGCCCGGCACGGCCGCAGCGCCGCGCAGGTGGTGCTGCGCTGGCACCTCCAGCTCGGGAACATCGCGATCCCGAAGTCGGTTACTCCGGTGCGGATCCGGGAGAACCTGGATGTCTTCGGCTTCGAGCTGGATGCTGCTGACATGGCTGTCCTGGGTGGCCTGGG
The DNA here is from genome assembly GCF_042673805.1 of Streptomyces sp. NPDC057010. Classification (NCBI taxonomy): domain Bacteria; kingdom Bacillati; phylum Actinomycetota; class Actinomycetes; order Kitasatosporales; family Streptomycetaceae; genus Streptomyces; species Streptomyces sp. NPDC057010. Next base: position 102,364 of record NZ_JBHUSC010000012.1, read on the forward strand.
TGGCCTGGGTGGCCCGGGTGCCGGGGGTGCGGGTGGGGTGGGGCGGAGGATCGGGCCGGATCCGGCCGTCTTCGATGTCTGAGTACGGGGAGTGGGGGAAGTACGGGAGTGGGTGTGCGTGTGAGGCTTTCCGACGGGGTCTACCGGATCCGCAACGTTGAGAGTGGGCTGGTGCTCCAGTTGGAGGGCGCTTCCCGGGTACGGGTGGGCCCTGACGGGCCGCCCGCGCCGGTGGCGGCCCGCCGCTGGCGGATCTCGCCGGTGCACAGCGGCGGCGGGGTCTACCACCTGGTGAGCGAGGACAACGGCCGGCGCCTGGACGTCGCGAACGCGTCGCTGGAGAGCGGGGCGCGGGTGCAGGTGTGGCGGGCCAACGCCTTCGGCGCGCAGGAGTGGCTCGTCGAGGAGCACGTGGACGATCCGGGGGTGGTCTCGCTGGTCGCGTGCATCAGCGACTTGCTGCTGGAGGCCGATGCGGAGGGGCGCGCCCGGCAGGGCGAGGACAGCGACTCGGCGTCGCAGTGGTGGCGGTTGGAGGCGGTCTGATCGTAGTCAGGGAGGGTTTGGGGGTTTCCCGTCAGTCCCAGCGTCTCTCCGGTTCGGGCCGGTCCCTCAAGGGCGCTCCCTGCGGTCGCGTCGCTTCGCGATGGCCTGCGGCCACCCTTGACCGACCGGCCCGAACCGGAAAGACAAGGACTGCCGGGAAGCCCCCAAAGGAACGGTCCACGGGTCAGACGCTTCACACGGGGAGAGCCAGGGAACTGCGGGCCCACACCCTCAGACCTGCCCAGCCCCGCCCGCCTGGGCGCGCACGGACGTCAGATCCCGAGCCGGGGCGGCTCTACCCGCACCAAACAGCGGCGAGAGGCCCATCGGGAGCCGCCATCGCATCAGATCGCTACGCGCTTCCCTCGGGTCGGCGTCTGCCGCTCCTCTGGGGCTGGGACGCGCCAGATCGCTACGCGCTCCGCACGTCTCGGCGTCCGCGGGCCGTCCGGGGCTGGGACGCGGCGGATCGCTAGGGCTTCCGTCGGCTCAGCGGGGGCGTGGCGTGCCGTTCCAGCCTCGCCGGCGTTTGAGGCGCGGGGTCTGGGGCGGAGCCCCAGGTCGCGTGAGGGGGTCAGGTGGCGCCGTGGGTCGGGGCCAGGGATTCGACGCGTTCGGCCAGGGCGAAGTCCCGGTCCGTTACCACGCCGCCCGCGTCGTGGCTGTTCACCGACAGGCGGACCGTGTTGTAGCCCAGTGTCAGGTCCGAGTGGTGGTTCAACTCCTCCTGGACGGAGGCGATGTGGGTGACCAGGGCGCTCGCCGCGAAGTGCGTGCCCAGGCGGTAGGTGCGGAAGATGCGGTCGTTCTCGAAGGCCCAGCCGGGGAGTTCCCGCAAGCGGTCCTCGATCTCCTTCTGCGACAACGGCTCACTCGGCATGCACCGGCTCCTCTTCCCGTGACGTGGGGTCAATCTTCCCACGGTGTGCGCCGGAGCGAGCCTTTCGCGCCATAGTGCGCCCGGGTAGATGTACGGCCTTCCGTGGCCAGTGTGGGCCCCTTATGCTCCTGCGCCGGACCGTTACCGGCGGTAACAAGCAGGGGGTAGGGCATGACGGGCATCGGGAGTTCCCGGCGGACGTTCATCGCGGGCGCGGCGGCCACCGCGGGGGTGCTGGCGGCTGCCCCTTCGGCCGCTGCGGCGACCGGCACGGCGGGCGGGCGCCGGGTCGCGGTCCTCGGCGGCGGGGTGGCCGGGCTGACCGCCGCGCACGAACTGGCCGAGCGCGGCTACGCCGTCACCGTGTACGAGCGGCGGGCGCTGGGTGGGAAGGCCCGGAGCATGGACGTGCCGGGCAGTGCGCGAGGCGGCAGGCGGCCGCTGCCCGCCGAGCATGGGTTTCGGTTTATTCCGGGTATTTACCACAACCTGCCTGACACCATGCGGCGCATTCCCTTTCGCGGGAACGCCAACGGCGTGTGGGACAACCTCGTCGCCCCTCGCGAGATGATGTTCGCCCGGGCGGGCGGGCGTGAAGACCTGCGGGCGCCCATCCCGTGGCCCGAGCACGCGCCCGCCGAGCTGACGCCCGACGAGCTGCGGCGGGCGCTGACCGGGATCCTCCAGTCGCTGGTCCGGCTCCCGCTGCACGAGACGGCGTACTTCGTCGACCGGGCCCTGGTCTTCCTCACCAGTTGCGACGAGCGACGGAATGAAGTCTGGGAGCGGACCCCGTGGTGGGAGTTCACCCGGGCCGCCCAGATGTCGAGCGAGTACCAGCGGATCCTCGCCGTCGGGGTCACCCGCAACATCGTGGCGACCAAGGCCGAGGAGGCCTCCACCCGGACGGTCGGCACGCTGGGCGAGGCCTTCGTCTTCAATCTGCTGGGCCGGGGTGCGGACGGCCCGCCGGACCGGATCCTGAACCTGCCGACCAACGAGGCGTGGATCGATCCGTGGGAGGCTCATCTGCGGTCGCTGGGGGTGGAGTTCAGGATCGGATGGACGGTGCGGGAGGTGCAGTACGGGAACGGGCGGGTGAGCGGGGTCGTCGTGGTGGACCCGGCCGGCGCCCGGCAGACGGTCACCGCCGACCACTACGTCTCGGCGCTGCCGGTGGAGCACGCCCGCCGCACCTGGAGCGCGGGGCTGCGGGCCGCCGATCCGATGCTGGGGCGGTGCGACAAGCTGGAGACGGACTGGATGACGGGAATTCAGTTCTATCTGACCGAGCGGGCGCCGCTCGTTCACGGGCACCTCAACTGCATTGATTCGCCTTGGTCGTTGACTGCCATTCAGCAGGCCGAGCACTGGCCGTCGCGGAACTTCCCCGCCGACTACGGGGACGGCTCGGCCGTCGACTGCCTGTCGGTGGACATCTCGGAGTGGGACAAGCCCGGGATCCTGTACGGGAAGACGGCCAAGCAGTGCACCCGCGAGGAGGTGGCGCGGGAGGTGTGGGCGCAGTTGAAGGCGTCCCTCAACGACACCGGGAAGACCCTGCTGAGCGACTCCGTCCTGCACTCCTGGTTCCTGGACCCCGGCGTGGACGGGCTCGGCACCCCCAACCCCACCAACCAGGACGAGTTGTTGATCCACCCGACCGGCACCTTCCACAACCGGCCGAGCGCGGGCACCCGCATCCCCAACTTCTTCCTCAGCGGGGACTACGTGGCGGTCGACATCGACCTGGCGACGATGGAGGGCGCCAACGCCTCCGCCCGGGCGGCCGTCAACTCCCTCCTGGACCGGGACGGTTCCCAGGCCGCCCGGTGCACGATCCAGCCCCTCTACCGGGCCCCGGAGGTCGAGTCCGCGAAGCGGCACGACCTGTGGCGCTACCGTCTCGGACTGCGGAACGTGTTCGACCTGGGATGACCCGTTTCGGCTAACGTCGTGAGCATGACGACGACCCTCACGGCCGAAACCTCCGTCGGTGCGCTGCTGCGCACCTGGCGCGAGCGGCGCGGCATCAGCCAGCTGGAGCTGGCGGGCCGCGCCGATTCATCCTCCCGGCACATCAGCTTCGTCGAGACGGGCCGCTCGCGGCCGAGCGAGGCGATGGTGCTGCGGCTCGCCGACCACCTCGACGTCCCGATGCGGGAGCGCAACGCCCTGCTCCTGGCCGCCGGTTACGCGCCCCGGTACGCGCAGACACCGTTCGACGACCCCTCGATGAGCACGCTGCGCGAGGGCCTGGAGCGGCTGCTCACGGGCTACGAGCCCTATCCGGCGCTGGTGGTGGACAGTACGTACACGGTCGTCGCGGCCAACCGGGGCATCCTGATGCTGCTGGACGGGGTGCCGGAGCACCTCCTCGCGCCGCCGCTGAACGCGATGCGGCTCACGCTGCATCCCGAGGGGCTGGCTCCGAAGATCCACAACCTGAAGGAGTGGCGGGGGCACCTGCTGGCCCAGATGGAGCGGCAGATCGCGCTGGCCCGCTCGGAGCCGCTGCGCGAGCTGTACGAGGAGGTGGCCGCGTACCCGGTGCAGGACCGCCCGGGCGACACGGAACCGGACGAGCCGGTCCCGTACTTCGCGCTGCCCCTGCGCATCGAGCACGAGGGCCGGATCCTGTCCTTCGTCTCGTCCATCTCCACCTTCAACACGCCCATGGACGTGACCGTCGCCGAGCTGGCCATCGAGACCTTCCTCCCGGCCGACGCGGCGACGGCGCAGTACCTGCGCTCACTGGCCGGCTGAGACCGACCGCAGCGCCAGCTGCTGGAGCACGGCGAACGAGGCCACGGTGGCCGCCTGCGCCGGGATCCACAGCAGGCCGGCCGTGGTGGGCGAGAACCAGAGCACGACCGACACCAGACTGAGGGCGGCCCAGGCGTAGTTCGCCTCGATGACGAACTTCACGGGGAAGACGGGCGGCCGGCGCCGCGAGGCCAGCAGGCCGACGCCGGCGCCGAAGAGGGCCAGGAAGATGCCGAGTTCCAGCAGCAGCACTTGGCCGACCCCGAGCAGCCGGCCGAGCGGGGCCGAAAAGGCCACGTACGCCGGCCCGTTGCCGGTGGTGACGACGGCGTCGAGGGCGAGGAAGCGGCGCAGCACGGTCTGCGGCGAGGTGGTGCGGGCGAGGGTGCCGAGCAGGGTCGCGGACATGGGGGATCAGCCTCCATCGAGGTCGAACGCGCTGGTGGGATACGGGTTCCGAGGCCGAGTGCGCGGTCTCGGAACCCGATGGCCCCACTGTGCCGCCCGGCCGGTCGCCCGGTCGATTACCTGCGGGGTCATGCCGGGCCGTCGCAACCTTTTTTGAGCCGTACGGCAGGAAAGGTGGGGATTCCTCTGGTTCGGCGCGGGGCGGGAAGCTAGGCTTCAGCGAGCCCGCTTCCCTCGAACGTCTTGTCGACATACGGAGAATCAGCCGGTGCGAGCAGACGCCCGACCCGACCTCGCCGCGATGTGGCGTCGCGTCGGGGAGCTGTCGGAGCGGTGCGGCCGGGACCCGGCCGAGGTGCTGTCCGTGGAGCGGCTGAGCCGCCTCTCCGGGGTCGAGCCCGACCGCGTCCCCCGGGTGGTCGCGGGCACGGTGGCGGGGGTTGCGCTGGACCGGCGCGTGCACGAGCGGTTCCTGCTGCTGCGCGCCACCCGCCGCGACAAGCACGGCCGGGAGTGGCCGCTCGCCGCCATCGCCGACGACTTCGGCGCGCCCGGCGCATCCCTCGGCCCCCTCAACGCGGGCACCGGGCTGCTGCGGCTGGGTCACGCGGCGGGCGTACAGCGCTTCTTCGGGGTCTACGCCGGTTTCCTGCTGGCCGACTCCAAGAGCGCGGTGGAACGGGCCCTCGCCCAGTCGGCGGTCCGGGACCGCCGGGACGATCTGGAGCGCCTCTCGTACCGCACCGGCATGACCCCGCAGGCGATCCGGCTCACCCTCGACGGCAGACCGCCCCGGCTGCCGCTGAAGGAGCAGGTGCACCAGCGGTTCGAGCAGCTTCGCCGCACCCGGTTACGGGAGGACGGGCAGCCCCATTCGCTGGCGGCCATCGCCGGCTCCTTCGACGCCTCGGGGCAGTCGCTGACCCGGCTCGCCCGGGGAGAGGGACTGCCCAACCTCGCGGCGGCCGCCGGGATACAGCGGTTCTACGGGGTAGAGGGCGGCTTCCTGCTGGCCGACGACACCGAGGCGCTGGCCACCGCCCTCACCGGGATCGAGCGGGAGCTGGAGTCCGCGGAGCGGGCGGAGGAGAACCCGATGCTGGCCGTGATGCGGGCGCACGACGTCCGCAGCATCGTGACGCGCGCCGGCCGGCTCTCCCCGCGGGGCTGGAAGTCGCTCGCCGACCACCTGGACGACCTGCTGGCGCGGGAAGGGCAGCTCGGCCGCGAGGGGGACGCGCCGTGAGGACCACCCGGGCGATGCGCAGGCTCGCCGGCGACCTGCTCGCGGACGCGGGCCTGAGGCCGCCCTCCGACGTCGCGGCGATCATCGGCGGTGTGTGCGCGGCGTACGGCCGGCGGCGCGGCGGGGACCGGAACGTGGACTTTCATTTCGCCGCCTTCCCTCCGGGCACGGCCAGCGGACTGTGGCTGGAGATGGCCGAGCGCGATCTGCTCGTCATCGAGGAACGCACCCGGCCGGAGCATCAACTCGTCATCGCCTGCCATGAGTTGTGGCACGTGGACGAGGGCACGTGCCACAGTGGCGGACCGGGCATGGCAGTGGCCGCGCGGCTGACGGGACACCGCGGCAGCCTCGCCGGGCTGCTGCACTGCGAAACCGGGCTGAGCACCGTGATCCGGCAGGCCGCCGCCCGCGCCGACCGCGAGGACCCGGCGGAGATCAGGGCCGAGATCTTCGGCCTGCACCTCGGCAAACTCCTCAAGCCGTACCTGCCGCCACCCAGGGCAGAGCACTTCCCCGAGGCGATCGAGCGCATCAACACCTCGCTCGGCTGGGGGCGTCCCGCGTCACCCCGGTGACCGCCGCCCAGCCGGCCGCCGCACCCTTCGCGCCGATGCCTCCGCACGGCCCTGACAGAGAGCACGACACGATGACCCAGTCTTCCCCGCCCCGCCGCCACGCCGTCGTCATCGGCGGCAGCATGTCCGGGCTCCTCGCCGCGGCCGTGCTGGCCGAGCACGCGACGGTCACCGTCATCGACGCGGACACCCTCCCCGAAGGCCCGGAGCCGCGCCGCGGGCTCCCCCAGGCGCGCCACGTCCACGTCATGTGGTCCGGCGGGGCGCGCGCCATCGCGGAGATCCTGCCCGGCATCACCGGGGAGTGGACGGCGGCGGGCGCCATCCGCCGCAGCCTGCCCGCCGACCTCGTCACCAAGACCGCCCAGGGCTGGATCCCGCGCTTCGGGGAGAAGCAGTTCAACGTCTCCTGCAGCCGCGACCTCCTCGACTCGGTGGTCCGCGCCCGGGTGACCGGCCTGCCGGGGGTCACCACCCTCCAGCGGAGCCGGGTCCGGGGCCTGGAGGGCACGGCCGCCCGGATCACCGGGGTCCGCGTGGACACCCCGGAGGAAGAGGGCAGGCTCCTGTCCGCCGACCTCGTGGTGGACGCGAGCGGGCGCGGCTCGCGCGCCCGCGCCTGGCTGGAGGCGCTCGGCGTCGGCGGGATACGGCAGGCCGAGGTCGACTCCGGGCTGGTCTACGCGACCCGGATCTTCGAGGCGCCCGCCGGAGCCCACGAGATGGGTTTCCCCATCGTCAACGTGCAGTCCGACCCCCGCGTGCCCGTTCCCGGCCGGACGGCCACCATCGTGCCCATCGAGAACGGCCGGTGGCAGGCCACCCTGTCCGGCACCCGGGGCGGCCAGCCCACCGCCGACCCCGACGCGTTCATCCCGTTCGCCAAGAGCATCCGCGACCCGATCGTCGGCGAACTCCTCGAAGGCAGGAAGCCCCTCACCGACGTCGCCGTCACCCAGGGCACCGCCAACCGCCGGGTCTACTTCGAGAAGGCGCAGCTCCCCGACGGCTTCTTCGCCGTCGGCGACTCGGTCGCCACCTTCAACCCGCTCTACGGGCAGGGCATGACCGTCGCCGCGCAGGGGCTGCTCGCCGTACGCGCCCTGCTCCGCGCCAAGGGACCGGCCCACCCGTCGTTCGGCCGCGAGGCCCAGCGCGCGCTCGCCCCGCAGGTGGCCACCGCCTGGGAGCTCGCCACCTCGCAGGACATCCTCTACCCGGGTGCCACCGGCATGCGGCCGCGGACCGGTGCCGGGCTGCTCAACGCGTACGTGAGCAGGCTGATGACGGGGGCCACGACCCGCGAGGCCCTCACGGCCGCCTTCCTCCAGGTCATCACCATGAGCAGCGCACCGACGTACTGGGTGCGCCCCTCGGTGGTCTGGCACGTGCTGCGCGCCTCCGACCGGGGCGCGCCGAAGGCGCCGCCCCTCACGGCGGCCGAGCGGGCGATCGCCGGACTGGACGCGTCGGATCCGGCCGGACGGACGGGCCCGGCCGATCCCGTCGGCCGGGTGCGATGACGGACGGCCTCATCCTCTACGGGCCGGGGGCGCTGATGCTCCTGACCCTGCTGGTCAAGGCGCCCGCCCTGCGCAGGGGCTGGGACCAGCCGCTGATGCGGGCCGTGTGCGCGCTGCTCGCCGTCGCCTGCCTCACCGTCTTCCTGGCGGCCCCGCCCTCGATCGCGGCGGTCAACCGCCTCACCGGTGTCGTCAATTTCGCGGCGCCGCTGGTGTTCTGCGCGATCACCGCGTTCTCCGCGACGTGCGTCCTCCTGGTCGTGCACTGGGCGGGCGGGCCGCCGGCCGCAGTGCGGCGGGCCGCCCGGCTGACGCTGACCGGGTTCGGTGCCGTCTCGCTGGCGATCGTCACCCTCTTCGTGATCGGTGACGCACCGGTGGAGCGGCTGCGGGACCTGGACACGTACTACGCCAATACGCCCTGGATCCGCGAGATGATCGTCTGCTACCTGCTGGCGCACACCGTGGGCACCTCGGCGCTGACCGTGCTGACCGGGATGTGGCTGCGGCGCGCCGACCCCTCGCTGCGGGCGCTGCGGACCGGGCTGGCCCTGATCGTGCTGGGCGGGCTGCTGGACCTGGGCTACGTCGTCGTGAAGTGGACCGCGCTGGGCGCCCGCTGGACGGGCCGCGACTGGGACACCCTCTCCACGGACGCGGCGCCTCCGCTGGCCGCGGCGGCGGCGCTGCTCGTGGCCTCGGGGTTCATCGCCCCCATGGTGGGCGGGTCGGCGACCTGGCGGGACTTCGGCCAGTACCGGCGTCTGCACCCGCTGTGGAAGGCGCTGCGGGGCTTCGCCGCGTCGAGCGTACGGACCGTGCCGCTGGCGTGGTGGTCGCCGGTGGGGGTCCGGCTGATCCACCGCGAGTCGGTCATCGACGACGGGATCCTGGCGCTGGCCGGCTGGTTCGACCCGGAGGTGCGGCGCACGGCGTACGAGGCCGCCCGCGGCGAGGGCCTGTGCGAGGCCCGGGCGGAGGTGGTGGCGGACGCCGCGGTGCTGGCCGCGGCCTGCGGGCGCCGGGCGGCTGCCGGACCGGGACACCCGGACCCGTACCGCATGGGCTGCCGGTCGCTGGGCGCGCTGGCCCGCGAGTTCCGCCGCTCGCCGATCGTGGCGACCGCCCGCCGGTCCGCCGCCGCGGAGGCGGGCCGGGCCGTCCCGTCCTGAGCCCGCCCGGCCCACCGCCCCGGGCCGAAGGGGCCCGGGGCGTCGGTCGTACGGGTGTGCGTGCGGCGGGGTGGGTCAGAGGTCCGCGAGGTCCAGCCCGGCCTGCGCGGCGGCGGCCTGCACGGTCTGCTCCAGCAGGACCGCGATGGTCATCGGGCCGACACCGCCCGGTACGGGCGTGATCAGCGAGGCGCGGGCGGCGGCCGACTCGAAGTGGACGTCGCCGACGTTGCCCTCGTTGTAGCCGGCGTCCAGGACCACGGCGCCCGGCTTGATGTCCTCGCCCCGGATGAACTCGGCCTTGCCGACGGCGGCGACCAGCACGTCCGCCTGGCGCACGATCGAGGGGAGGTCCTGCGTACGGGAGTGGCAGTAGGTGACGGTGGCGTTCTGCTCCAGCAGCAGCATGCCGGCCGGCTTGCCCAGGATCGCGCTGCGGCCGACGACCACGGCGTGCTTGCCGGTCAGGTCCACGTCGTACTCCTCCAGCAGGCGCATGATGCCGCCGGGGGTGCAGGAGACGAAGCCCGGCAGGCCGAAGCCCATGGCGGCGAAGGAGTGCATGGTGACCCCGTCGACGTCCTTGCCGGGGGCGATGGCCTCGAAGGCGGCGCGCTCGTCGATGTGGTGCGGGACGGGGTGCTGGAGCAGGATGCCGCTGATCTCCGGGTCCTCGGAGAGCGCCGTGAGGGCGGCCACCAGTTCCTCGGTGGTGGTCTCGGCGGGGAGCTCCACGTGGCGGGAGGTGATGCCGGCCTTGGCGCAACGGTTCTGCTTCATGCGTACGTACGTGACGGACGCGGGGTCCTCGCCGACCAGCACGGTCGCGAGGCAGGGCGCGGTGCCGGTGCGCTCGGTGATCTTCGCCGCGTGGGCGGCGGTCTGCTCCGAGATGCGGCGGGCGAGGGCGGTGCCGTCCATGAGCTGGGCGGAGGCAGTCTGGGCAGTCGTCACGGAATCTCCTGAACGTCGCTGCGGATCGCGGTTCGCCCAGGCGCGCGGCAGTCGACGTACCGGAGGTGCGCGGGTACGCCGGGCCGCTCCCCGGTGGTGATCCACCCGAACGCCAGTCACGGCCCGGCGTCCACTGTAGTCGACGCGGTCGGCTTATCCGGTGGATGACCGGAGCCCGGCCTGGGACGATCCAGGTATGACGCGTACTTTCGACCACCTCGTAGCCGAGGCCGAATCCGTGTCCGTGGACGGCTGGGACTTCTCCTGGCTCGACGGCCGGGCGACCGAGCAGCGCCCCTCCTGGGGCTATCAGGGCCTGCTCCGTGATCGCCTGGCCACGGTCCGTTCCGCCCTCGACATCCAGACCGGCGGCGGCGAGGTCCTCGCCGGGGCCGGCCCCCTGCCCCCGCTGACGGCGGCCACCGAGTCCTGGCCGCCCAACATCGACAAGGCGACCCGGCTGCTGCACCCGCTCGGCGCGGTGGTGGTCGCGGACTCCGACGAGCCGCCGCTGCCCTTCGGGGACGAGGCCTTCGAGCTGGTCGCCAGCCGGCATCCGGTGACCATCTGGTGGGACGAGATCGCCCGGGTGCTGACCCCGGGGGGCACCTACCTGTCCCAGCAGGTCGGCCCGGCGAGCGTCTTCGAGCTCGTCGAGTACTTCCTCGGCCCCCAGCCGGAGGAGGTCCGGCGCGGCCGGCACCCCGACGACGCGGTCGCCGACGCCACCAAGGCCGGCCTCGAAGTCGTCGATCTGCGGTCCGAGCGGCTGCGTACGGAGTTCCACGACATCGGAGCCGTGATCTACTTTCTCCGGAAGGTGATCTGGATGGTGCCCGGCTTCACGGTCGGGCAGTACCGGGACCGGTTGCGCGAGCTGCACGAACGCATCGAACGCGAAGGCCCGTTCGTCGCACACACCGCCCGCTTCCTCATCGAAGCCCGCAAAACGGGCTGACGGGGAGGCGGACGGATCCGGCCCGGATCGGGTTGCGCGGCCACAGCGTGGCGCAGGTCACTCAATTCAGCGCGTAACGAATCGACTCGGGCATGCGATGAACCGACAGGTGTCCTCGCGCGGCCCGGAATACAGACCCCCCTCGGGTCTGTTTCCCGAGTTCGCGCGATGATGTCCCGCCCACCCCTTATCTGTTCGCAACGAGAGGCTCCTTGTGTCGCTCAGCCCGTCCCGTACGTTCCCTCCGGAGATCGCCGAATCCGAGGCCCTCGTCGCGCTCGTCGAGCGCGGCCGCGAGCAGGGTCACATCAACGGTGACGACGTGCGCCAGGCCTTCGAGGCCGGCCGCATCCCGGTGGACCAGTGGAAGCGGGTCCTGCGCAGCCTGAACCAGGTCCTGGACGAGGAGGGTGTCGCCCTCCACGTCAGCGCCGCTCCCGCCACGAAGGCTGCCGCCAAGAAGCCCCGCAAGGCGGCCGCCGCCCCCGCCCGCACCGTGGCCAAGAAGGCCGCCGCCGCGCCGCGCCCCATCGGTGCGCGCAAGACGGCCGCCACGGCCGTGACGACGACCACGACCACGGCCACCGCTGCGGCGATATCCGCACCGCAGGCCGGCGCCGTCGAGGACGAGGCGACGGCCGAGGCCGCCGCCGAGCCGAAGAAGCGCACGGTCAAGAAGACCGCCACCGCGAAGAAGACCGCCACGAAGAAGACGGCGGCGAAGAAGACCACCGCCAAGGACGCCGACGACGCCGAGGCCCCCGTGGCCGAGGGCGAGGACTGGGCTGCCGAGGACCTCGTCGACGAGGCCGAGGAGGAGACCCCCAAGGCCGGCGGCACGCAGGGCTTCGTCCTGTCCGACGACGACGAGGACGACGCGCCGGCGCAGACGGTCATGGTGGCCGGCGCCACCGCCGACCCCGTCAAGGACTACCTGAAGCTGATCGGCAAGGTGCCGCTCCTCAACGCCGAGCAGGAGGTCGAGCTCGCCAAGCGCATCGAGGCGGGCCTGTTCTCCGAGTACAAGCTCGAAGAGGAGGAGGACCACAAGCCCGCGTTCAAGCGCGAGCTGGAGATCCTCGTCGAGGACGGCCGCCGGGCGAAGAACCACCTGCTGGAGGCCAACCTCCGCCTCGTGGTCTCCCTCGCCAAGCGCTACACCGGCCGCGGCATGCTCTTCCTGGACCTGATCCAGGAGGGCAACGTCGGTCTGATCCGCGCCGTGGAGAAGTTCGACTACACCAAGGGCTTCAAGTTCTCCACGTACGCGACGTGGTGGATCCGGCAGGCGATCACGCGCGCCATGGCCGACCAGTCGCGCACGATCCGCATCCCCGTCCACATGGTCGAGATCATCAACAAGCTCGCCCGCGTGCAGCGCCAGATGCTCCAGGACCTCGGCCGGGAGCCCACTCCGGAGGAGCTGGGCAAGGAGCTCGACATGACCCCGGAGAAGGTCATCGAGGTCCAGAAGTACGGCCGCGAGCCGATCTCCCTGCACACCCCCCTGGGTGAGGAGGGCGACAGCGAGTTCGGTGACCTCATCGAGGACTCCGAGGCCGTCGTGCCCGCGGACGCGGTCTCCTTCACCTTCCTCCAGGAGCAGCTCCAGTCCATCCTGGGCACGCTCTCCGAGCGCGAGGCGGGCGTGGTCTCCATGCGCTACGGCCTCAACGACGGCCAGCCGAAGACCCTGGACGAGATCGGCCGCGTGTACGGGGTCACCCGCGAGCGCATCCGCCAGATCGAGTCCAAGACCATGTCGAAGCTGCGCCACCCGTCGCGTTCCCAGGTCCTGCGCGACTACCTCGACTAAGAGCTCAGGCCAGGCGGAAGACCGGCCCCCGGGGTGTGAACGGCAGGGAGGCACCCTGCGGAATCAGGAAGGCGTGCTCGCGCCGGATCCGCAGGGTGTCGCACCACCCGTCCGTGATCACCAGCACCGGGGCTCCGGGCGGGAAGTCCTCCGCCCGCTGGAGCAGGTCGATGCCCGGCTGCAGCTCGGTGCCGCCCCGGCCCCGCACCTTCACCCGGCCGGCGATCTCGGTCGGCGGCAGATAGCCCGCGTCGTACGGCGCCGCGTCGCAGAACACGACGCGGGCGGCCGGTACGTCGCGGGCTTCCGCGTACGAGGCGATGGCGCCCAGCGCCTTGCCGAGCAGGGCGGAGTCCATCGATCCGGAGGTGTCGAGCACCACCCCGAAGGTGCAGCGGGCGACCTCCTCGGGCGGGTGGTACCGGCCCGCGCGCGGGATGTCGGGGGTGGAGGCCTGGCGGCGTGCGGGGCGCGCGAAGGACCGTACGGGCTCGGGGCGCGGTACGTACTCGTCGAACCAGCGGGCGAGGCGGGCGTCCCAGGGCACGGGAGGGTGGGCCAGGGCCCGGATCTCCTCGACCAGTCCGGCGGGCAGCAGCCCTCTGTCCCCGCCCGCGTGCAGGTCGAAGCCCTGGAGCAGACCGCGCCGGTAGAACTCGTCCAGATCCGCGTACGGGCGCCCCGCGCCGTGTGCGAGCGGCTCGCCCAGGATGTCGCCCGCGCCCTTGCCGCGCAGGGTGGCGAGGCGGCGCATCCGGCGCAGGTCGGTGGCGATGCGGTCGTAGACCTCCTCGACGGAGAGCCCCATGAGCGCCGGGTCGTACAGCAGTCCCCCGGGCATGCTGCCGACCCCCATCTCCACGAGCCAGCCGTTGACCACGTAGTCCGCGGCGACGTTGTGCAGGTACGGGTCGCGGCCGCCGCGGCGCTCGCCGTGGCGCAGGGCGGCGTGCAGCATCTCGTGGGCGAGGATGAACCGCCACTCCTCGTCCTCGAAGGTGCGCAGCGGGTTGATGTAGATCTCCCCGGCGGTGGCGCTGACGGCGGCGATGGAGATGGCCTGGGCGCGGGCCAGCTCGGCGTCGGCGACGAGGGTCAGACCCGCGGCCAGCCCGCCGAGCAGCGGGTAGGAGGAGACGAACCAGCTCAGCGCCCGGTCCCAGGGGCGCTGCGCCACGCGCTCGCCGGTGATCCGGTCGCGGCGGCCGCCCGCCACGTCCATGGCGGCGGAGACGCTGCGGGTGAGGGCGGCGGCGAAGGCCGTCTCCCAGTCGGGGACCCGGTGGATGCGCGAGCGGTTCCACTTCAGCAGCCACTGGTCGGACTCCCGGCCTGCCGTGCCGCAGAGGTCGAGGGCGGGCGGGATGCCGTCGCGGCGCCAGCGGGCGGCGAGCTGCTCCTCGTCCCCTCCGGGGTACTCGGCGGGGAGGTGGTCGGGGGCCCGGCCGGCCGGGAAGGTCAGCAGGAAGCGGTTGACGACGGTGCAGCGCGCGGCCCGGTCGTAGGGGTCGGGCTGGGTGCGGTCGTCGTCCTCGGCGGCCGGGACGTGGCCGAAGCCGAGGTGCAGGAGGCAGTGGGCGAGTGCCCAGGCCCACTCGGCGGGCTCGGCCCGGCGGGTGGGGTGGGCGTGGACGTGGCCGTTGGAGTCGACGGCGGCCAGGCCTTCGGTCGGGCACAGCCGGCAGTTCGGGCGGCGGCAGAACTCGACCTCCAGGGCAGCGAAGGCCGGGTTCCGCTTGACCAGGGCAAGCCCTTCGGCGAAGGCCTCGGTGGCGGGATCGGGCTTGGCTTCCTTGCCACGCGCCCCCCGGCTCACGCGCCGACCCCCGCGCGGCAGCACAGGCGGTTCATCGGCGGGCCTCGACCAGGCGCGGCATGTCCCGGGCAGCCTCCACGAGGAACCAGCCGGGCAGCACGGGCAGGCCGTCGGCGTCGTCGGCGATGACGGTCTGGGCCACCTCGACGGAGATCTCGGCGAGCTGCACGAGCAGCGATTTGAAGCGGTACGCGGACTGCCGCATCGCGGGCGAGACGTGTTCCTTCTGCGCCGGGAGCTCCTTGAGCAGGCGGCCGCGGAAGGCCTCGGCGAGGTAGTACAGCAGGTCCCGGTCCTCCGGGCGGGGCGGCCAGTTCGCGTCGCCCTTCATGATCGCCTCGATGCCGAAGGTGTGCCGGACGATCTTGGCGTAGCCGCAGAAGGAGACGGCGTGCGCGGGGGTGAGGGTGCCGTGCGCGATCACCTTGAGGGTCTGCTCGTCCAGGTCGGGCCCGAAGGAGTGCAGGGCGTCGGAGAGCATGTGCCAGGAGCGCGGGGTGGAGAACGCCTCCTCGGTCTTGGGCGGCTGCGACCAGAGGTGGTCGGGGCGGTCGGTGAGGTAGTCGGTGATCCAGGGGTGGATGCCGTGTTCGCCGGCCCAGACCAGCCAGTCCTCGGCGGACGCCTGGAGGTGGACGTGGGTCAGCCGGTTCACGAGGGCCGAGGCGATGGGCCGGGCCAGCGCGTTGTCCGTGGCCCGGTTGCCGGCGCCGATCACGATGGAGCCGGCGGGCAGCTCGTAGGAGCCGATGCGCCGGTCCAGGATCAGGGAGTAGAAGGCCTTCTGGACGTCCGGGCTCGCGGCGTTGAGCTCGTCGAGGAAGAGGCAGTACGGCTCGTCGCGGGCGATGGCCTCGGGCGGGCAGAAGACGGAGCGGCCGTCACGGATCTGCGGGACGCCGATCAGGTCCTCGGGGGCGAGCTGCGTACCGAGGAGGCTCACGCACTCCAGGCCGAGCGAGTCGGCGAACTTCCGGACGAGCGAGGACTTGCCGATGCCGGGCGCCCCCCACAGGAACACGGGCCGCACGGTGGCGAGTCCGAGGAGCAGTTCGGGGATCCGGGCGGGGGTGACGGTGACGGCAGCCTGCACGAGCGTGGATGTCCTCGGGAGTTCGGGTACGTGGTGCGCCCAGTGTGGGCGCACCACCGGTTCGAGGCATCCGGTTTTCCCCGGGCCCGCCGCCCGTCAGCCCGCGGAGTGCTCCAGCAGGTGCTTCAGTTTCTCCTCGCTGCGGGGCATCTCCTTGCGGAGCATGGGCTTGACCGCGAGGGGGACGAGGGCCCTGCCCAGGCCGTGGCCCTCGAAGTCGACGGACAGGGTGACGCGGGAGCGGGTGCCGTTGTCGAGGGGTTCGATCCTGCCCCGTACGTCCGGCCGGACCGGGCCGTCGACGCCCTGGACGTGCCAGCTGCGCGGCGCGTCGAGTTCCGTGTACTCCACGGTGGTGGGGATGCGCCGCTTGCCGACCTGCCGGGTGACGAGGACCCGCGAGCCGACGTGGACGGGGAGGTCGCCCATGGGAACGGCGGACACGGCGCTGTCCTGCCACTCGGGCAGGTGCGTGGGGTCCGTCACGTAGGCGTAGACGTCCTCGGGGCGGCGGTCGATGTCGATGGTGTTGCTGATCGCGGACATGGCGACCCCTTAGAGCCCCCCTGGCTGGCGTCTCCTTCCAAATTACCCCGCGGGTGAAACGGTCGCGCGCTGCCTGCGGGCGGCCATCACGGCGTACACGAGGACGCCCGCGAAGAGGAACAGCACGCCCTGGTAGACGGCCGCGTAGCCGGAGCCGGCGACCAGCCACATCGAGAAGGCGAAGGCCAGGCAGGCGAGGGCGGCGTCGCGGACGAGGCGGGCGCGGTGGACCCGCTCCGCCCGGCCCGAGAGCAGGAAGTAGATCTGCGCGGCGGTGGAGAGCAGGTAGGGGACGGTCGCCGTGAAGGTGGTGACCAGGACCAGGATCTCGAAGACGCCCGCCGAGCCGGCGCCCTTGCCGGGAAACGCGCTGTTGTAGACGGTCAGCGCCGAGGCGAGCAGGACGGTGACGATGACGCCGGCCACCGGGACGCCGCGCTTCTTCGTCTCGAAGGCCTTCGGGAAGAGTCCGTCCTTGGCGGCCGCGTACGGGGTCTGCGCGCTGAGCAGGGTCCAGCCGTTGAGGGCGCCGACCATCGAGACCACGGCGGCGCAGGCGACCAGCGTGCCGCCCCAGCTTCCGCCGAACATCGCGTTGACGGCGTCGGTGAAGGGGGCCTCGGAGGAGACCAGCTTCTCGTGGGCGACCAGGCCGAAGACGGAGAGGGTGCCGAGCAGGTAGACGGTGGCGGCGCCGACGGTGCCCAGGATGGTGGCCCGGCCGACGTTGCGGGCGGGGTCGCGGACCTCGCCGGCGCTGACGGCGGCGGATTCGACGCCCAGGTAGCTGAAGAGCAGGATCGCGGCGGAGGCGGAGACGGCGCCGACCGCGCTCTGGTCGGTGGCGCGGAAGGGCCCGAGGTTGGCCGGGTCGAAGAAGAAGAGCCCGCCGACGGCCACGAGCAGCAGCGGGGCGAACTTCAGGACGGTGGAGACGAGTTGGACGGCGCCGACGTAGCGGGTGCCGGCCAGGTTGGCGAGCGCCGGGAGCCACTGCACGGCGAGGGCGGCCAGGCACGTGGACCACGTGTGGGCGCCGATGGCCGGAAAGAGCACGGAGAGGTAGCCGACGGCCGCCACGGCCAGGGCGGCGTTGGAGACCCAGGTCGTGATCCAGTAGCTCCAGGCGGCGAGGAATCCGGCGAAGTCGCCGAAGGCGGCGCGGGCGTAGACGTACGGGCCGCCGGTCTGCGGGTGCCGTCGGGCGAGGCGGCCGAAGACGAGGGCGAGGGCGACCGCGCCGAGGGTGAGCACGGCGAAGGCGACGAGGCTGATCGTGCCGTAGGGGGCCACCGCGGCGGGGAGCAGGAAGATCCCGCCGCCGATGATGTTGCCCATGACCAGGCAGGTGGCGATCGGCAGGCCGAACCGCCGGTCGCGCTGCGGGGCGGCTCCGCCGGGTGCGGTGGGCGCGCCGGTCGCGGGGGTCCGGCTGCCGGTCGCGAGGGGCGGGGCTTCGGTGCTGGTCATCGGTGGTGCGCCTCGGGTCGTCTCACATGGTGGGCAGGTCAACCCATGGTTGACCACCGCGAAGTCCGCACCAAATCAACGGGTTTCGTCCCGTACGGATCCCCTCACGGAAGGAAGGCTTCCGCCATGCGCCCGCTCCGGCCGGGGATTCTCCTGCGGCCGTGGCTGCGGGCCCACCGGAACCTGGGGGCCGTCCGCCTCCCGCAGCCAGCGCCGCAGTACGCCGTGCACCGCCTCTGCGCCCACCAGCCGTTCGCCCGGCTCCGACAGCTCCGTCGGCCACATCAGGAACGGGTGCCCCTGCTCCCCGCCCAGCCCGCCGTGCGAGCCGATCTGCTCCTCGAAGGCGTGCACGGAGCCGGTCGCCGGGTCGTACGCCGAGTTCACCATGACGTCGGCCACGTGCGGGAAGCCGTCGGTCCGCCGGACCGCCCCGGCCGCGCCGGGCCCGAACGGAGCCAGCAGTTCCTCCGCCTCCCCGGGGACGTCGAGGCGGGCCTGCGCCCCGCCCGGGCCCAGCACCACCCCGTCGACCAGCAGGAAGCCCACGCCCGGGTGGTTGGCCAGGGTCGCCAGCAGGGCCGGGTGCGTGCGGTCGATCCACTCGCGCGAGGCCCGGCCGGGAACGTCCGGGAAGGAGACCAGCCCGAGGTTTCCCGAGGCCAGCACCACCGGGTCGGACCCGGGCCGCGGGTGGGCCTCCTCGTCCTCCTCCACCGGCCGGTGGAGCGCCGCCAGGACGGCGGTCCGCGCCTCGGCGCCGCTGCGCGTGCGGCCGGCCCGGCGCGGGACCGGCAGCCCGCAGCCCGCCCGGACCAGGTCCTTCAGCGTCAGCCCGTACCGGGCGAGGAAGGTCTCGCCCGGGCTCTGGCCGTGGTCGGAGAGCAGCACGATCCGGTAGTCGCGCGGCGCGTGGTCGGCGACCCTGGCGATCAGGGCGAGGCTCCGGTCCAGGCGGGCCAGCACCTGGTCGGTGTCCCGGCCGCGCGGGCCGGAGTGGTGGGCCACCTCGTCGTAGGCGACGAGGTCGGCGTAGACCGCGGCGCGGCCGGCCAGCATGTCCCCGATCACCGCCGCGACGACCACGTCCCGTTCCACGACGGTAGCGAAGGCGCGGATCAGCGGGTACAGCCCGCCGCGGGCCACGCGCGGCCGGTCCCCGCGGATCCGCGCGCGCAGCGACTGGCCGATCTCCCGGCCGGCCTCGGCGACGAAGGACAGGGCGGTGCGGACGGCGTTGGCCGGATCGGAGAAGTACGCGAAGTAGCCCGCGCGGGAGCGGTTCGCCCGGCCCCGGCGGGCGGAGACCGACAGGACGAGGGCCAGCTGGTCCGCGCCCCCGCTGAACAGGTTGCCCCGGCTGGCCCCGTCGAGGGTGAGCAGCCCGCCGTCCCCGGTGCGCGCGATGGCGCGCCGCTGGAGTTCGGCGGCGCTGGTGGGCCGGTTGCAGACCATCACCTCGCCGGTGTCCTTCTCGTACCAGCGGAAGGCGGGCACGTCGAAGGTGGAACCGTGGAGGATGCCGAGCTGGCTGGCGCCGGTCTGGCTCGACCAGTCGGTGTACCAGGCGGTGAGGCGGTGGCTGCGGTCCAGCCAGCCGGCGGCGGTCGGCATCAGGCCGCCGGCGCAGGCGTGGCGCAGCACCTCGTGGCCGACCCCGTCGAGCTGGATGAAGACCAGCCCGGGCGCTGCCTCGCCGGCGCCGGGCGCCCCGGCCCGCAGCCGGCGTCGGCGCCGCCGGTCGGCGAGCCGGTAGAGGCGCCGCCGGTAGGCGTCGTCGTCGCGGACCGCGAGCGCGGTGGAGGTCGCCGAGGCCACGGCGGACATCACGGCGGCCACGACCACGGCGGTCTCGGGGGCCACCTGGCCGCCGCCGGAGGGGATCAGGTCGAGGGCCATGAGCAGCAGCGAGCCGTTGAGGAAGAAGACGAGCAGTCCGAGCACGAGCGCGGGCACGAGCAGCAGGGCCCGTACGAGCAGGGGCCAGACCAGCGCGCTCAGCAGGCCGAAGGCTCCGGCGCCCCAGGCGGCGGTGAGGCCGATCCGGGTGATGCTGTCGCCGTCGCCGGACTGGAGCCGGAAGTCCGGCAGGATGCCGGCCAGCGCGAGCATGGTCAGCGTCGACGCCGCCCAGACGAGGACCACGCGTATGAGGGCGCCGCCCGCGGTCCGCCACCGTCCTCGCAACACGCCGCACCCGCCTCACCGATCCGGCCCACGACGCGCCCGCGAGCCCCCGTCCCGCCTCCCAGGCTCGCACAGCCGGGGCGGTGGGGCGGGGCGACACGGGTGGCGCACGGGCGCGCGGCCGGGGGCGGAAAGCAGGCGTCGGCGCTGAGCGTCAGGTGCCGTCGTAGCCGGCGGTCGGCATGGACAGCCGGCGGTGCACCTCGGCCTTCATCGCGGGGGTGTAGCGGGGCTCCTCGTGCCCGGCGGTCTCCAGCCGTACGCCGCGCCGCTCGCACTCGGCGGTGAACTCCTCTACGGAGCGCAGCGCGCGGGCCAGCACCCGGTGGTTGGCGGCGACGAACAGGTCGACCTGCCCTGCGTCGATGTCGGACCACAGCCCGCAGTGGTCGGGGCGCAGCCCGTAGACGAGCAGGTGGCGCGTCACGACGTAGCCGCGGTCGGCGGCCCAGCGCGCGCACATGGCGTGCTGGCTGCGGGTGTCCACGGCGAAGGGGTCGGCATCGAGGTCTTCGAGCGGGGCCAGGCTGGCGATCGCGGCCACGCGCAGCTCTTCCATGCCGCCCGACCCTACTCCGATCCGCCGCCGGGGAGGAGGGGGCGGTGGGCACCGGTTCCGGGCGGCTGGGCGGGGCAGGATCTAGGCTCGTGGCGAGGCGTGTGGAGGGAGGGCCGGTGCCGGTGGAGATCACCTGGTGGGGGCATGCCACGTGCACGGTGGAGGACTCCGGGGTGCGGGTGCTGACGGACCCGCTGTTCGCCCGGCGGCTCGCGCACCTGCGGCGGCGGCGCGGGGCGGTGCCCCCGCCGGAGGCGGCGGTGGCGGACGTGGTGCTGGTGTCGCACCTGCACGCCGACCACATGCACCTGCCGTCGCTGGCCGCGCTGGCGCCCGGGACGCGGCTGCTGGTGCCGCGGGGCGCGCGCCGGGCGGTGCCGGGGCTGGCCCGGCTCGCGGGGGTGCGGGGGCTGTCGGTGACGGAGGTCGCGCCGGGCGAGGAGGTCGCCGTGCGGGGCGGTGCGCGCGGTGGCGTACGGGTACGGGCGGTCAGTGCCCGGCACGACGGTCGGCGGCTGCCGTTCGGGCCGCAGCTCGCACCCGCCCTCGGGTACGTGGTCCGGGGCGCGGCGCGGACGTACTTCGCCGGGGACACCGGGCTGTTCGACGCCATGGCCGAGGAGGTGGGGCCGGTGGACGTGGCCCTGCTGCCGGTGGGCGGCTGGGGCCCGTACCTGGGGCCGGGCCACCTTGACGCGGGGCGGGCGGCGCGGGCGCTGGCCGATCTGGCTCCGGCGGCGGCGCTCCCGGTGCACTACGGGACGTACTGGCCGATCGGGCTGAACGCGGTGCGGCCGCACGAATTCCACGCGCCGGGCGAGGAGTTCGTACGGTACGCGCGGCGGCTCGCGCCGAAGGTGACGGTCCGGGTCCCCGGCCACGGCGAGCGGG
This sequence comes from Streptomyces sp. NPDC057010, assembly GCF_042673805.1. Classification (NCBI taxonomy): domain Bacteria; kingdom Bacillati; phylum Actinomycetota; class Actinomycetes; order Kitasatosporales; family Streptomycetaceae; genus Streptomyces; species Streptomyces sp. NPDC057010. Next base: position 123,773 of record NZ_JBHUSC010000012.1, read on the forward strand.
TGCGGCTGCCGTGACGTGGCGGGACATCGCGGCGGCGGCCGGGCAGGTCCCGCCGGAGACCACCCAGCAGGCGGTGGGCTACCCGGCGTTGTTCGTGCTGGTGGCGCTGGGCGCGCTGGTGCCGGTGATCCCGACGGGGGCGCTGGTGAGTTCGGCGGCGGTGGTGGCGTTCCATCACCGGTCCTTGCCGTTCGGGGTGTTGCTGGTCTTCGCGGTGGCGGCGCTGGCGGCGTTCACGGGGGACATCGCGCTGTACTGGCTGGGCCGGCGCGGGGTGCGCTCGCGCAACGGTTCGCGGTGGCTGGAGGCGTTGCGCGGCCGGGCCACGCCCGAGCGGCTGGAGCAGGCGCAGACGAAGCTGGACGAGCACGGGGTGCTGGTCCTGGTGGTGTCCCGGCTGGTCCCGGCCGGGCGGATCCCGGTGATGCTGGCCTGCCTGCTGGCGCAGTGGCCGCTGCGCCGCTTCGCCCGGGGCGACGCCCCGGCCTGCCTCGCCTGGGCGGCGACGTACGGCCTGATCGGCATCCTCGGCGGTTCCCTCTTCGCGGAGCCGTGGAAGGGGGTGGCCCTGGCGGTCGGCCTGACACTGCTCATCAGCGCGGGCCCCGCGCTGTGGCGCCGGATCCGGTCCCCTCGGACGGAGAGCCGGAACCCTCTGTGAACCCGGGTTACTTCGGGCGCCGGCGGTCAGCGGACGGGGGTGGCGAGCTCGTGCACGACGTCGAGGTAGGCCGAGGCGGCGGGGCTCAGGCCGGTGCGCGGCCACAGGAAGCCGTATTCGATCGGTGGGGCGTCGCGCAGCGGGACGAAGGACAGGCCGGGGCGGGAGTGGAAGTCCTTGGCGCGCAGCGCCACCGTGCTGACGCCGGCGCCCATGCTGACGTGGACCAGCACCTCGGGCCAGAACTGGGTCGCCGGTCCCTGTTTGATCGGCCGGCCCGACGGGGTTCTTCGCGGGAAGTAGTGGTCCATCCAGTACTCGGGGACGTGTTCCGAGGCGATCGTGACCAGCGTTGCGTCGCCGAGGTCTTCCAGCGAGACGGCCTCCATGCCGGCGAAGGGGTGGTCCACGGGCACCATCAGCCCGCGCGGCTCGGCGAACATCAGCGGCCCCTGGACGATGTCGGGCTCCTCGATGGGGAACTCGGTGAGCTGCAGGTCCACCTCGTCGGCCCGCATGCGGCCGAGCGGGTCGACGAGCTGGATCTCCTCGATCTCCACCACGCTGTCCGGATGGCGCGCGCGGAACAGGTCGGCGGCCTTGACGACCAGGTTGCCGCACCACGGCGCGCTGAAGCCGACACGCACCACGCCCTTGATGCGCACTCCGCCGGTCGTCGCGATCGCCTGCGCCAGCCCGGCGGCGATCCGGTCGTACGCGGGGCGCAGGTCATCGCGCAGCTGCTTGCCCAGCGCGGTCAGCGTCACCTTGCGACTGTTGCGTTCGAACAGTCGTCCGCCGACGCGGCGTTCGAGCCTGCGGATGATCTGGCTGATCCGGCCGGTCGTGACGTGCAGACGCTCGGCGGTGCGCCCGAAGTGCAGCTCCTCGGCGAGTGTGAGGAACGCTTCGAGCTCCACCCTTTCCAGCATGCCCACCCCTTGATCGTTGAGCCGCGCTCAACCGAGCGTGGCGCCGTTGTGTCTTGTTGCACCGCTTGCGGATCTCGCACGCTGAAGAGGTCGCGTCCGACGGCCACCCGGGACCTCGGAGCGGATTCCCCCCTGCTGCGAAACGGAGACTTCCGCATGAGCAAGGTCGTTGTGGTCATGTACATCACGATGGACGGCGTGGTCGAGGACCCCGCCTGGACCGGCCCGTTCTGGAACGACGAGCACGCCAAGTATCAGAACGGCCAACTGCGCGCGAGCCGCGCCCTGCTGCTGGGGCGAGCGACCTACGAGAGCTTCGCCGAGGCGTGGGCTCCGCGCGACGAGTCGGACGAGTTCACCGCGCGGATGAACAGCATCCCCAAGTACGTCGCCACCACCACGCTGCGGACGGCGGCCTGGAACGCGGCGGTCATCGACGGCGACGTCATCGAACAGGTGGCCAAGCTCAAGGCCGAGCCGGGCGCCGACCTGCTGGTCTACGGCAGCGTCACGCTCGTCAACAAGCTCATCGAGCACGACCTGGTCGACGAGCTCAAGTTGTTCCTCCACCCGGTGACCCTCGGCACCGGCAAGCGCCTGTTCGCGGACGGCCTCACCCCGAAGACCTGGACGCTCGCGGGCGCCCAGTCCTTCAGCTCGGGCGCGCTCGTCCTCGACTACCGCCCGGCACAGCCGGCCTGACGGTCGAGCTCGTTTTCAGTCGATGGCCTGGTAGAGCGTGGTCCAGAAGTCGTTCATGGCACGCGGGGAATCCGGGGTGGACAGTCCGACCTGGGTGAGCAGGACTCCGGTGACCTGGTTGGTCCTGTCTGCGTAGGCGCTGGTGCCGGTACCGCCGAACCAGCCGAACTGGCCGATGGGCGCGTAGTCGCCGCGGTAGGTGCGCACCGCCATCCCGAAGCCCCAGCCGCCGTGCGACCCCTGGCCGGACGACAGGTGGGCGACGTTGCCGAACATGGTCTCCCGGGCGACCAGTTGCCCGTGCGAGAGACGGTTGGTGGTCATCAGCTCGACGGCGGCCCGGGACAGGATCCGTTCACTCCCGTGCATCCCGTGGTTCAGCAGCATCCGGAAGTAGGCGTGGTAGTCGTCGGCGGTGGAGACCAGCCCGCCGCCGGCGCCCTGGAACGCGGGAGGCACACTGGACCTCCCCCCTGCCGCCTCGTCCCACACGATGAACTCGCCGGTCTGCGGGTCGGGCCCGTACAGGGGCGGCAGTCGGTCGATCTTGTCGGCGGGCACGTGGAAGGCGGTGTCGTTCATCCCCAGCGGATCGAGGACGCGTTCGCGCAGGAACGCCTCCAACGGCCGTCCCGTGACCCTGGAGACCAGCACACCGACCACCTCGTTGCTGAGGTCGTACTGCCACCGCACTCCGGGCTGGTACTGCAGCGGCAGCTCGCCGAGGCGGCGCATCCACTCGTCCGGCTCGGGCGCGGGCCCGGATGCCACGCTGTAGTCGAGACGCTCGAAGGTCGCGGCCCTGATCGGGGAAGCCATCGATTCGAAGTCCACTCCGAGCCCGAACGTGGAGGTCAGCAGGTCCCGTACGGTGATCGGCCGCTGCGCCGGCACGGTGTCGTCCAGCGGTCCGTCAGGCCGCCTCAACACCCGGCGGTCGGCGAGTTCGGGCAGCCACTGGTCCACCGGCTCGTCCAGCCGCAGCCGGCACTCGTCGAGCAGGATCATCGCCGCCGCCATCGTGACCGGTTTGGACGTGGACGCCATCCGGAAGATCGTGTCCCGGCGCATCGGCAAGCCACCGTCATGACGCATCGTCCCGATCGCTTCGACGTGCGTCCGGCCGCCGCGGCTGACCAGCGCGACGAGGCCGGGGATCTTCTTGGACTCGACATGCCGTGCCAGCACCTCGCGCAGTCGGCGCAGCCCTGCGTCGGAGAAGCCGCTGCTGCTCGTTCCCATGATGAATCTCCTGTTCACGGTGGTGGTTCCGACGGCGGCCCCGGAGGCCGCCTGGCCCTTCGAGCGGCCACGTGAACAGCCTGCAACCTTGACCCAAGGTCAAGGTCAACCCCCTGCGGTGCGGGCTATCCTCGGTCCTGTGATCGTCCGGACTTCCCGGCCGACGCGGTGCGCGAGACCGCAGCCGCCCACGATCTGGAGGTGCCCTGACCCGATGGCAGACGGGCTCACGATCGGTCAGGCGGCGGCCTTCGTCGGTGTCACGATCAAGACCGTGCGGCACTATCACCGGCTCGGCCTGGTCGCCGAGCCGGATCGCGACGGTTCCGGCTACCGCCGTTACCGGTCGGGCGAGCTGTTCCAGCTGGTCCAGGTCCGGACCCTGGCCGCGGCCGGCGTGCCGCTGGGCGAGATCGGTGACCTGCTCGACGCCGATCCCAAGACGTTCGCCGCCACCCTGGACGAGGTCCATCACCAGCTCACCGAACGGATCGAAGACCTGATCGCGCGCCGCGACAGGCTGCACCGACTCGACCACGGCGACCGGGCCCTGCTGCCCGACCGGGCCTGCAGGGTCCTGGACCGGCTCGCCGGACTCGACTTCAGTGCCGACTACGTGGCTGGTCAACGGGAGGCTCTGGTGCTGGCCCGGGCGCTGGTCCCGGAGCTCTTCGACAGCTTCCTGACCCGGCTCGAACATTCGCTTGACGATCCCGAGTCCGTCGAGCTGACCAAGCGCGGTTGGGATGCGAGGGCTTGGGATCCGGACGACCCCCGGATCGAGGAACTGGCGTCCGCGCTGGCCGACAAGCTGCTGACCAACCGCGCGCTGCTGGTGATGCCGGCCGGGTTTCGGAACCAGTCCGACGCCGTCTCCCGGTACGGAATGGTCAACCACCACCGGGAGGACCAGTCGCCGTCCATCGCCCGGTTGAACGCGCTGGTCGAGGCGAACCTGCGCGCAGCCGGCATCGCCGTTCCGCATCAGTGACGGCTGCCGTACCGGTCCTGCGCCTCGGCCTCGTGGTCAGTCCAGGGTGCGGGAGGCGCCGATCGGGAGGTCCCAGAGGGCGTCGCGGGGCAGGCCGGCGCGGGACCAGGCGGCCCGGACGCGGCTGAGGGGTTCCATGACGGGCTCGGCGGAGAGGACGAAGGTGGCCCAGTGCATGGGGGCCATGCGGCGCGCGCCGAGGTCGAGGCAGGCCCGGACGGCCTCTTCGGGGTCGGCGTGGACGTCGCTGAGCCACCAGCGCGGGGCGTAGGCCCCGATCGGCAGGAGGGCGAGGTCAATGCCGGGGTGTCGGCGGCCGATCTCGGCGAACCAGTGGCCGTAGCCGGTGTCGCCCGCGAAGTAGAGCCGCTTCGGTTCGGGGCTCCGGGTGTCGGTGAGGATCCAGCCGCCCCACAGGGACCGGCAGGTGTCGATCAGGGACCGCTTCGACCAGTGGTGCGCCGGAACGAACTCGAAGCGTACGCCGTCCAGTTCGGCCGCCTCCCACCAGTCGAGCTCGGTGACCTCGGTGAAGCCGCGGCGGCGGAACCAGCCGGCCAGGCCGGCCGGGACGAAGAGGGCGGTGTGCCGGGGCAGCCGCTTGAGGGTGGGGGCGTCGAGGTGGTCGTAGTGGTTGTGGCTGATGACCACCGCGTCCACCGGCGGCAGATCCGCCCAGCGCACCCCGACGGGGGTCATCCGGCTCGGCGTGCCGAGGATCCGCCGCGACCAGACGGGGTCGGTCAGCACGGTCAGCCCTCCGGTCCGCAGCACCCAGCTGGCGTGGCCGGCCCAGGTGACGGAGACGGTGCCGGGCGCTGCCGCGGGCAGCGGGGCGGGCGCGTACGGCAGGTCGGGGATCCCCCGCAGCCCCTCGGGACCGGGCCGGAAGGCGCCCTCCCGGGCGAGCCGGGCGAAGGCGCGGACGCCGGGCAGCGGCGTGGTGAGCCGGTCCGCGAAGGACCGCGGCCAGCGCCGGTGCTCCCCGAGCGGCCGGACAGGGGCGGGGGCCGGGGAGGCCGGGGCCGGGGAGGTCACGGCCGGGGAGGTCACGGCCGGCGGGTGCGGTTCCGTGGGGCTCGGGACGGGTGACGGGTGGGCGGCGGGGTCGCGGGCGACGGCCGGGCGTGGTGGGGCCGCGGCGGCGGAGCCCGGCGGGACCGGGTCCGCGGGGCGTGGCGGGGCCGGGGAGGCGGGGGCTTGGGTCCCATCCCTCATCAGGAAGTCTCCGTTCACCGGGTCGGGCATCAGGCCAGCCCGGCCAGGACTGATCCCAGGAGGTCCAGGGAGCTCCGTACGTGCGGCAGCGCGAGCGGATCGGCGGCGGTGAGCGCGGCCAGCCGCTGCTCCGGGGTGGCGCCCAGCAGCGGCCCGGTGGACAACCTCACCCGCAGGGCGCCCAGTTCGTCCGCGAACCGCTGTCCGCCGGGGGTGGGCGCGCCGAGCCGGGCGCCGAGCCAGTCCTCCAGCTCCATGGCGTCGCCGACACCGTGCCGGGCGAGTCCGGCGCGCAGCGGGGTCAGGTCGGCGTAGAGGTGGCGGCCGGCCTGCGGGGGCCGGGCCAGCGCCCCGGCGGCGAGGAGCTCGTGGTGCGCGGCGGCCGCGACCGCGCCGTGCAGGCGGGCGGCCGCGCGGGCCCGCCCGGCGACGGCGCCGGGTTCGTCGAGGGCGTGTGCGGCGGCCCCGGCGACGGGGCCGGCGACCAGCGCGCCGGTGGCCGTCAGGACGTCGAGGGTGCGGGCGCGCAGCCAGGTCCCGCGCGGGGTGTCGGGGAAGCGGACGACGGCGGCGGGCCAGCCGGCGGGCAGCAGCGCGCCGGACAGGTCGACGAGGACGGCGGCCCGCTCGGGGAGCATCTCGGCGGGGCTCAGCACCAGCGTGTCGTGCGGCCGGTGGACGGTGTCGCGCCAGCTCTCGTCGCTGACGACGAACAGCCCGGCGGCTTCCGCGGCCTCGCAGGCCTCCCGCAGCATCTCGGGCGGCGGCACGGTCGCGGTCGGGTCGTCGGCGACGGACAGGAGCAGCACGCGCGGGTCGCCGCCCTCGGCGCGCACCCTCCGTACGGTCTCCAGCAGCGCGTACGGGTCCGGTACGCCGCCGCACTCGGCCGGTGTCGGCACGTGGTAGGCCCGCCGTCCCAGCAGCCGGACCTGCGGGGTCCACCAGGCGGGACAGGGCCGGGGCAGCATGACGTCGCCCCCGTACGCCCCGAGCAGCGCGAGCAGCAGCGCGGGCGCGCCGGGGCCGGCGGCCACGTCCTCGGGGGCGGTGGGGAGCCCGCGCCGCGCCCAGTGCCGGCAGGCTGCCTCGCGTACGGGCTCGCCGCCGCCCGGGGGTTCGGGGGCGGAGCGGCCGGCGGCCGCGGCGAGGACGGAGAGCAGCTCGGGCAGGACGGGCAGGCCCGGCTGGGGCGCGGGTGGGCCGTACCGGACCGGACCGCGGCCTTCCGCCGCCGTGCGCTGCATCGCCGCCACCCCTTCCCGCCTTCCGGCCGTCGCCTTCGCACTCACCGCCTCGCTGACCCTTTATACGATTATTCGGCCCGACATGCCCGTTATCGACCGTTATCGGCCGGGCTGTCGCCCAGCCCCCGCCGCTCAGCCCCGCCTCCCCAACAGCGCGAGCAGCCTGGTCTGCGCGTTCGCACCCGCCGGCACCTCCAGCGGCTCGGCGTACATCCCGCTCGCGGCCAGTCCGTCGGCGTACGGCATGACCTCCTTGATGGAGAACTCGACGAGGTCGTCCGGCAGCCTGTCGTCGGCTCCGATGCCACGGGAGAGGTCCCAGGTGTGCACGATGCAGTCGGCGGTCAGTTCGGAGCAGTACGCCGACCCGAGCGCAGGCCCGTACGAGAGCCGGACGGTCCGCTCCAGCGCGGCGGGCGCGGCGAAGGCGGCGTGCGCGGCGGCCGAGGCCTTGTCCCACGCGGCGACCGGGTCCTCGCCGAGCACGTCGCCGGAGAAGGCGTCGCCCATCTCCTCGACCGTGCGCCCGTCGGCGACCAGCGGCGGGATCCAGAGCTGCTCGCCGGTGACGTGGTTGACCAGGTCCCGCACGGTCCACTCCGTGCACGGGGTCGGCGCGTCCCACTGGTCGTCCGCGACGGCGCGCAGCCGCTCGCCGAAGAGCCGCAGCGCGGCGGCGTGCTGTTCGAGCAGCGTGTCCGGCATGGCTCTCACCGTCCTGTTGCCGTGGGGGTTCCCTCTGAAGCCCACTGTCCTCGCCCCCGCATTTCCCTGCCACCGACCCGCCCAACCTCCTTGGCCCGCAAGGCTCGTGTCCACATGTCAAAACACCCATCTCAGAACTCGAACTGATCATTTACGCTGGGGCAACGCTTCGAGACGCTTCGGAACGCTTCGACGAGGAGGGGTCAGACCATGAACGCCGCCAAGGAGACCGCCGTCTACACCCACGGCCACCACGAGTCCGTCCTGCGCTCGCACCGCTGGCGCACGGCCGCGAACTCCGCCGCGTACCTGATCGGTGAACTGCGCCCCGGGATGTCCGTCCTGGACGTGGGCTGCGGTCCGGGCACGATCACCGCCGACCTGGCGGAGCTGGTCGCGCCGGGCGGCCGGGTCACCGCCGTCGACGCGTCCGCGGACGTGGTCGAGCAGGCACGGGCCCACGCGGCGGAACGCGGGGTGAGCGGTGTCGAGTTCGGCACGGCGGACGTCCACGCGCTGGACTTCCCGGACGACTCCTTCGACGTGGTCCACGCCCACCAGGTGCTGCAGCACGTGGGCGACCCGGTGCAGGCGCTGCGCGAGATGCGCCGCGTGTGCCGGCCGGGCGGGATCGTGGCCGCGCGGGACGCCGACTACGCGGCGATGACCTGGTATCCGGCCGCGCCCGGCCTGGACGCCTGGCAGAGCCTGTACCGCCGGGTCGCCCGCGCCAACGGCGGCGAACCGGACGCGGGCCGCCGCCTGCGGGCCTGGGCCCGCGCCGCGGGCTTCACGGACGTGACCTCGACCGCGACGTCCTGGTGCTACGCCACCGAGGAGGAGACCGCCTGGTGGTCGGCCCTGTGGGCGGACCGCACCACGTCCTCCGCCTACGCCGAGACCGCCGCCGCGGACGGCCACGCCACGAAGGCCGATCTGGACTCCATGGCCGAGGCCTGGCACACCTGGGGCGCCGACCCGGACGCCTGGTTCTCGGTCCTGCACGGGGAAATCCTGTGCCGCGCCTGAACCCGCCCCGCGGACGCGGTTCGAGGGGTGCCGATCGATTGATATAGCGTGCGCACGTCAAGACAGCATAAGCACGCCACTGGGGGACTCCCTTATGACCTACCCGCCGCAGCAGCAGGGCCCCGGCCCCTACCCCGGCCAGCCCGGCCCGTACGGACAGCAGCCGCCGCAGGGATACCCGCCCCAGCAGGGCATGGGGTACCCCCAGCAGCAGGGCCAGCCCCCGTACGGCGGCGCACCGCAGCAGTGGTCCGCTCCGCCGCCGCCGGCGCCGCCGTCGCGGACCGGGGGCCTGGGCGTCATGAAGATCCTGAAGATCATCGGTGTCGTGATCGCCCTCATCGTCGTCGCGGTCGGCTACTTCCTGAGCCAGGACGACGCCGACCACGCCGAGGTCGGGGACTGCCTCAAGAACAACGGGACCACGATCAGCCCGGACCTCCAGGTCGTGAAGTGCGGTGAGGCCACCGCCAAGTACAAGGTGGTCGAGGTGATCGCCGACACCCTGGACAGCTCGAAGTGCGAGGGCAAGGCCGACATGGGCTACTACGAGCAGACCAGGGGCGGCCGGCGCAGCTCGGGCAAGCAGTTCGTACTCTGCCTCAACGAGATCAAGAAGTAGCCGGTCCCGCGCCGCGGCCCGCGCCCGCCCCCTAACCCGGCGGGCGCATGCGGAAGTCGTAGCGCGGTGGCAGGGGGCGGTCGGTGAGGGTCGACCAGACCTCCGCCAGGACCTCTTCGCCCTCCCGGAGGTCCGGGAGGGCGAAACCGTCCTCGAAGACCCGGCGGGCCGCGGCCACATGGCCCTCCGCGGCCAGTAGCCGGGCCGCCAGCAGCCGGAAGCGGCCCTGTTCCCGCAGGGCGGGCCGCAGCCGGTCCCAGACGCGGCGGGCCTCCGGGAGGCGGCCGGCGGCCAGCAGGGCCGTCATCGCCTCCCGGCCCAGCGCGGATTCCGCCGCCGTCCACGCCTCGCCGCCCCGGCTCTCCGCCAACAGGTCGTCGAAGGCCGCCGCGAAGCCGTCGGCCGCCCGCGCCGGATCACCGGCCAGTTCGTCCGCCGCCGCCAGGCACCGCAGCAGCGGCCACCGTGACGGGGCCAGCGCCAGCCCGCGCTCCCAGCTCCGTACCGCCTGTGCGACGTCGCCCGCGTGCCACTGGGCCACCCCGAGGTGGTACTCCGTCAGCGGTTCCGCCGGCGCCGTCTCCAGCATGTCCCGCCAGTGCGCCGCGACCAGGCTCGGCCCCGGCGGCGCCACCCGGCGCGGCGCCGGGAAGACGCCCGTGCGCCACAGCTCCAGCCACGGCTCCTGCTCCTCGCCGAGCGTGGATTCCCCGAAGGGGGTGCCCGGAAGCTTGAAGCCCCCGCACAGCACCTCCAGCGCCCCCCAGCCCGAGCCGGCCGCCAGCCGCTCCCCCGGCTCGGTGTCGGCGCAGCCGCGCCACGCCCCGTACGCCGCGTCCACCCGCTCGGCGGGCAGCGCCCGCTCCAGGGCGTCCTCCGCGGCGCCCCGGGCAGCCGCCCAGTCGGCGCCGTGCACCGCTCCCGGGTCCGCGGCCAGCGGACCGTAGGCCTCCAGCCAGCTGAACTCCGCCCCGGCGTCCAGCCGTACGTGCTCCAGCTGGGTCCGGGCCAGCCCGGCCTGGATCTCCGCGTAGCCGCCGGTGCCGGGCTCGGTGAGCCACTCCTGCCAGCGCCGGCCGCCGCCGCCCGCGCCCCACACGAACAGCTTGCGCCCGCGCAGCAGCCGCGTGGAGGTCTGGACGAGCCCCTGCCCGGCCGCGTCCAGTGAGGCGATCCAGGGCCGGACCCCGTCGCGGACCTCGTAGAAGTAGTCGGCCGGATACTCGCTGCGCGGCGGGTACGTGCGGTCGGCGCCCTCCCACTCCGGCACGGGGATGCGGCGCAGCGAGCGCTCGTAGCCGAAGTGCCAGGCCTCGTCGGCGGGGGCCAGGACGCGGCTGCCCGCGTCCTCGGGGACGGCGATGTTGGACCACCAGTACACGGGCGCGGGCCGCTCGTGCGGATTGCGCACGCGCACGCCGACGTAGAGAAACTCCGAGTCCTCGGGCAGCCACAGGTCCACCTGGAAGGGCAGGTCGCGCAGCCGCTCCCACTCCCACAGCCGCACCATCACCCCGCCGTCCGGGGCGGGCACGAGCGCGGCGTGCAGGGGGGCGCAGGACAGGGTGGTGTGCCCGGTCGCGCCGGTGTTCCACTCGATGCCGCCGGAGAACCAGGCGCCGTTCAGGGCGAAGTTGGCGGGCTGGAACACCGGGTTGCGGTAGAGCAGTTCGCGCCCGGTGGGCAGGTGGACGAGGGAGTGCACGCGCCCGCCCAGCCCCGGCAGCACGGTGACCCGCAGGTGGTCGTTCTCGATGACGACCGACTCGAACTCCCGCTCCGTGCGCTGCCGTCCGTACCCGTCGCGGATGCGGACGGGCAGCAGCGAGCGCAGCGGCTCGTAGCCGATCTGCCGCGCCATGTCGCGCGGCAGCCCGTCGCGCGCCCGCTCGTCGAGTTCGTGCACCCCGTCGGGCGAGCGCAGGGCGGGCAGCGGGTTGTCGGGCCCCAACGGGGCGGCGGGAAGGGTCAGTACGGCGCGTCGGACGGTGGTGGCCATGAGGGAAATGGAACACGCCACGACGGCCGGTGCACAGGGGTTCCGCGGATCACCACCGGTCAGGATTACGCAAAGCCCGTACGTGCTACGGGCGGGGCATATCGGCGGTGACCGCCCAGCGTTCGTGGTCGCGCCAGGCCCCGTCGACGTACAGGAAGTCCGGGGAGAACCCCTCCAGCCGGAAGCCGGCGCCGCGCACCAGGGCGATCGAGGCGGTGTTGCCCGGCTGGACGTTGGCCTCCAGGCGGTGCAGCCCGAGGCCGCCCTCCGCGGACGGGGCGAAGGCGTGCGCGAGGACCAGGCCGAGGGCCTCGCGCAGCAGCCCGCGCCCGGCGGCGTGCGCGAAGGCCCCGTAGCCGAGGGCCCCGCAGCGGAAGGCCCCGTGCACGATGTTGTTGACGTTGACGAAGCCGGCGATGGCCCCGGTCTCCCGCTCGCACACGAGGAACCCGGCCCGGGCCGCGTCCCCGATGAGCCGGGTCGCGTAGGGCTCGTACTCCTCGACGGTGACGGGCGGGAAGAGCCACGGGTGGTGGAGTTCGCGGCTCTCGTGGGCGCGGGCGGTGAACTCGGGGCCGTCGGCGAGCCGGAAGGGCCGCAGGCCGACCCGCGCGCCCTGGCCGATGTACGGGGAAAAGGTCATCCGCCCAGGCTAGGAGGTGTGGCACGATCCCCGGTGTGATCATCGACGACGACACCCGGGAACTCCTGCTCGCAGCGGCGCGCAACAACGCCGAATGGTGCGACGCGGTCTGCCGGGGCCACGGCCCGGGCGGCGCGTTCAGCCCCGGCGCGTGGACGAGCGCGCACCGGACCCCGCCGCTGTACCCGGACGCGGTGACCCTCACCCCCGAGGCCTCGGCGGAGGCGCTGCTGGCGGGGATCGACACCGGCTCCCCCGGCGGCTGCTCGGTGAAGGACAGCTTCGCCGTGCTCGACCTGGTCCCGGCGGGCTTCGAGGTGCTGTTCGAGGCCCGGTGGATCCACCACCCGGCCCCGGCGGCGGCCCCGTCGCGCCTGGAGTGGTCCGAGGTGGCCACGGCCGGGGAACTGGAGGCGTGGGAGGCCGCGTGGGACGGCGAGGAGAGCACCGGGCTGTTCCATCCGGCCCTGCTCGGCGGCGACAGCCGCGGGAACACGGGCGGGAACACGGGCGGGAACACGGACGGGGACACCGGCGCGGGCAGCGGTCGGGACATCGTCTTCCTCGCGGGCCGCGCCGGGGACCGGATCGTGGCCGGGGCGGTCGCGAACCGCACCGGCTCCGTCGTCGGCGTCTCCAACCTCTTCGCGCACGACGACGCGGATGCCGACGCCGCCTGGGCCGGTGCCCTGAGCGGGATCGCGGCCCGCTGGCCGGGCCTGCCCGTCGTGGGCTACGAGCACGGCGACGACCTGGACGCCGCCCTCCGCAACGGGTTCACCGACCTCGGCCCGCTGCGGGTCTGGCTGCGCACCTGAGCCTTCCCGCTGAGGCCGGCGGTGTTTTTGCGGTGTGATCGACTTCGGTGAGACTGGCGCCGTGACATCGAACCAGACGGCTCGCCTCATCGGCGCCATATTCGGACTCGTCTTCGTGCAGGCCAACGCCGGCGCCCTGCCCCCGGCCGCGGGCATGCCCCTGCGCGTGCTGGCGATCGCAGTGTTCCTCTGGCTGTGCAACGCGCTGCGCCGGGCCCGCGTGCCCGAGGGCGCCGCCGCCGGGGCGCCGAGGACCTTCGGGCGGGGCTACCGCTACGTGGTGGCCGCCGAGGTAGTCCTGCTGGCGGCCGGCCTCTTCGTCATCGCCCGCCTGCTGCACACCCCGCAGGCCGCGGTCGGCTGGATCGCCCTCGTCGTCGGCCTGCACTTCTTCGGCCTGGCGGCCGTCTGGCGCATGGCATCGGTACGGCTGCTGGCGGCCGCGATGTCCGCGTGCGGCGCCGCGGGCCTGGTCCTGGCCGCCCTCGGCTCCTCCCCCGCCGTCATCGCGGTGGTCGCGGGCATCGTCCCGGGCGCGCTGCTGTTCGGCTCCGTGTGGTGGAGCCTGCGCGCCGGGCGCCCGCAGGTCGCCGCCGGCGCCTGATCCCGCTCAGACCTCCAGGTCCAGCCGGGGCACGTCCGTACGCTCGATCCCGAAGACCTGGGTGTAAAGGGAGAGTTCCGCTTCCAGCGCCCGGACCATCGTCTCCGCGCGCCGGAAGCCGTGGCCCTCGCCCTCGAAGGCCACGTACGCGTGCGGTACGGACCGGCCCCGCATCGCGGCCAGGAAGCGCTCCGCCTGGGCCGGCGGGCAGACCGCGTCGTCCAGCCCCTGGAGCAGGACGAACGGCGCCGTGATCCGGTCGGCGCGGGCCACCGGCGAGCGCTCCCGGCAGCGTACGGCCAGGACCTGAGGCGGCCCCGCCAGGGCGTCGACGTAGCGGGATTCCAGGTCGTGGGTCTCCTCGGCGAAGCCGAGCAGGTCCAGCACCGGATAGATGATCGCCGCGCAGGCGTAGAGGTCGGTGGCGGCCAGCGAGGCCGCCGCCGTCCAGCCGCCCGCGCTGCCGCCGCGGATGGCGAGCCGGGCCGGGTCGGCGGTGCCCTCGGCGGCCAGCGCCCGGGCCACCGCCGCGCAGTCCTCCACGTCCACCACGCCCCACTGTTCGCGCAGCCGCTCCCGGTAGGCGCGGCCGTATCCGGTGGAGCCGCCGTAGTTCACCTCGACCACGCCGATGCCGCGGGAGGTGAAGTAGGCGATGTGCAGGTCGAGTACGGGCGGCACGTGGTCGGTGGGGCCGCCGTGCGCCCACACCACGTACGGCGGCAGCTCGTCGGCGGCGGCCCGTACGGCCGGGTGGTGCGGGGGGTAGACGTGGGCGTGGATCTCCCGGTCGTCGGGGCCGAGGAAGGTGCGGCTCTGGGGTTCCGGGTAGTGGGCCGGGTCCACCGGGTCCACGCCCTGCGCGCCGACCACCCGGGCGTGCCCGCTCGCGGTGTCCAGCTCGACCAGCTCGTACGCGCTGCGCGGGCTGGCGGCGACGCCGTAGACGCGGGTCCCGCTGACCGCGAGGGTCGGCTGCCAGGCGGTCCACGGCCCCGCGGCGTCGACGAGGTCCCCGGTCTCGGGGTCGAGGACGCCGAGCACCGAAGAGCCCTGGCCGTGCAGGACGGCGACGAGCCCGTCGGGGAGCGGGGCGAGCCAGCGCAGCCCCGGCTTCCACAGCGGGCCGCCGAACTCCTCTTCCCGGGGGCACAGGTTGACGGCCGCGCCCGTCTCCGGGTCCACCCGGTACGGGTTCCACCAGCCGCTGCGGTCGCTCACCGCGAGGAGGGTTCCGCCGGCCGTCCACTCCACCTGGGCGACGGCCTCGTCGGGGCCGCCGAGCACGGTGCGCGGCGCGGTGAGGGTCCCGTCCGCGGTGATCCCGGCCAGCACGAGTTCGGTGCCGTCCCAGGGCATCCGGGGGTGGTCCCACACCAGCCAGGCGGCCTGCCGCCCGTCGGGGGAGATCCGCGGGCCCGTGCTGAACCGGTGCCGGTCGTCCGTCAACTCCCGTACGACAGAGCGGTCTTCGGCCGCCGAGCCGTCGAGCGGTACGGCGGCCAGGACGCGGCGCACATCGGTCGGCGCCGGTCCGGTGAACTCCTCCAGTACGCACCAGACTTCGGCGCCGCGCAGCACCGGGTCGGCCCAGCGCAGCCCGCCGCCGACGGCGGAGAGGGGGGTGAGGGGGCGCGGTCCCGGGGCGCCGGGCGCGTCGGGCTCGTAGGCGTAGAGCCGCTGGTCGGCGAAGTGGACGAAGACCACCAGGGGCCCGCCGGCGGCCCGTTCGGCTCCGGCCCAGGGGCTGCCGCCGTACTCGGTGAGCCGGCTGCGGACGTTCCAGGGCTCGGGCAGCACGGTGCGCCCCGGGCCCCCGCCGGCCGGGCGGCGCACCAGGGCCCGGCGGCCGCCCTCCTGCGGCCGGGGCTCGGTCCACCACACCTCGGGGCCGACCGTGCCGACGTACTCGGGGCGCCCGTCGAGGGAGGCGGCGAGCCCCGCGCCGATGGGCGAGGGCCAGCCTCCGTAGGGCACGGTCACCGCCGCCATCACCGGGCCCCGCTCACAGCGTGCGCAGGGCGTGGTCGAGGACGCGGACGCCGAAGTGCAGCGCCTCGACGGGGACCCGCTCGTCCACGCCGTGGAAGAGGGCCCAGTAGTCGAAGCCGGGCGGCAGCTTCAGGGGGGAGAAGCCGTAGCCGGTGACGCCGAGGCGGGAGAACTGCTTGGCGTCGGTGCCGCCCGCCATGCAGAAGGGCACCACGTGGCCGTCCGGGTCGAACCGCTCGACGGACTCGCGCAGGATCGCGTACGTCCGCCCGTCCACGGGGGCCTGGAGGGCCACCTCCCTGTGGTGGAACTCCCAGTGCACGTCCGGGCCGGTGAGTTCGTCGAGGGTGGCGATGAACTCGGCCTCGCCGCCCGGCAGCATCCGGCCGTCCACGTAGGCGGTGGCCTGGCCGGGGATCACGTTCAGCTTGTAACCGGCGTTGAGCATGGTGGGGTTGGCGCTGTTGCGCACGGTCGCCTCGACGAGGACGGCGGCCGGGCCGAGTTCGGCGAGGACCGCGTCGAGGTCGAAGCCGGGGGCGCGCGGGTCGACGGACATGCCGTGGATGGCGGCGAGTTCGGTGATGCAGGCGGTGACGGTGTCGGTGAGCCGGACCGGCCAGTCGTACTCCCCGATCCGGGCCACGGCGGCGGCGAGGCGGCTGACCGCGTTGGCCTTGTTGGGCTTGGAGCCGTGGCCGGCGGTGCCGTGCGCGGTCAGCTTCAGCCAGGCGGTGCCGCGTTCGCCGGCGGCGATGGGGTAGAGGGTCCGGCCGGGGCCGGTGTGCACGGTGAAGGCGCCGGATTCGCTGATGCCCTCCGTACAGCCCTCGAAGAGGTGGGGGTGGTGGTCGGCGAGGAAGCCGGAGCCGTCGACCGCGCTGTCCTCCTCGTCGGCGGTGAAGGCGATCACGATGTCCCGGCGGGGCTTCACCCCCGCGCGCGCCCAGGCCCGTACGACGGCGAGCACCATCGCGTCCATGTCCTTCATGTCGACGGCGCCGCGGCCCCAGACCACGCCGTCGCGGACCTCCCCGGAGAAGGGGTCGACGCTCCAGTCTGCGGCTTCGGCCGGGACCACGTCGAGGTGCCCGTGGACGAGCAGCGCCTCGGCGTCGCGGTCGGTGCCCTCGATGCGGGCGACGACGTTGGTGCGGCCGGGGGTGCGTTCCAGCAGTACCGGCTCCAGGCCTGCGGCGGCGAGGCGTTCGGCGGCGTACTCGGCGGCGGGGCGCTCGCGGCAGTCGCCGCCGCCCCGGTTGGTGGTGTCGATCCTGATGAGGTCCGAGGTGAACCGGACGACCTCGTCGAGGGCGGTCGCGTCCACGGTGTCGGCCGGGTTGTCGGCCGGGGCCTCGGTTGTCACGGTGTGCATGTCAGCCATACTGCTCCTCCACGGCCGCCGAGACGACCGTCGTAACCGCCTTGAACGTCCGGATCCCCTCGTACATGGTGTCGCAGCCGTACGAGACCCTGCGCTCCCCGGACCGCTCCGTGCCCGGGACGAGGGTGGCGGCCAGGGCCAGGTGCTCGGCGTCGAACTCCAGCTCCACGGTGAAGGGACCGCGGTGCACGGGATCGCGGCGGACCGCCAGGGCGGTGGCCTCCTTGGCCGCGGCCCGGATGTCGGCGGCGGTGCGGGCGGGGGTCCGGCACACGGCGGCGTAGCGCGAGACGTGGTCCTTCACGGCGACGGTCACCGCGTCGGGAGCGTAGCCCTCGGCGTCGACGCAGGTCAGGTCGTCGCCCGTGACCAGGATGACGGGGACCCCGAACTCGGCGACGACGTGGGCGTTGAGCAGCCCCTCGCTGGCGCGGACCCCGTTGACCCAGACGCCGGTGATGGAGTTGGCGAGGTAGGTGTGGGCGAGGACCCCTTCGGAGCCGGCCCCCGTGTGGTAGCCGACGAAGGCGATGCCGTCGACGTCCCCGTGCTGGACGCCCTCGACCATGGAGAGCGTCTTGTGGCGGCCGGTGAGCATCTCGACGCGGGCGTCGAGCCGCTCAAGCAGCAGGTTGCGCATGGTCATGTGGGCCTCGTTGACGAGGACCCGGTCGGCGCCGCCGTCGTAGAAGCCGAGGACGGCGGCGTTGACGTCGGAGGTGAACATCGACCGGCAGCGCTCCCACTGCGGGGTCCCCGGCAGCACGTCTGCGGGCCAGGTGACGCCGGTGGCGCCTTCCATGTCGGCGGAGATGAGGATCTTCATCGGGCCCCCGGGCGGTCGGTGGCGCGCGCCACGGGCGGTCGGCACGCGCAGGGCCCCACCCTAGCCGTCCGGCCCCCTGCGGGCCCGGGGCCACGCCCCGCAGGACCTCGCTGCCGGGTCCGCCGGTTCACCCGATCCGGTGAGGCCGCGTGCCCGGCCCCACCGTCAACGACCGGGCTCAGGCCTCGACTTCGTCGGCCAGCTTGGCCAGCACGGTGTCGTAGATCCGGCCGAGGCCCTTGGGCGCGAAGGTGCGCTCGAAGAAGCCGCCGATGCCGCCGGCGCCGTTCCAGACGGTGGTGACGACGGCCCTGGACTTGCCCTCGCCGGCCGGGGTGACCACCCAGGTGGTGACCATGGAGGAGTTGCGGTCCTTCTCGACCAGCTGGCCGTCGGTGGGCTCGGTCACCTCCAGCAGGCAGTCCCGCACGCGCTTGCTGGTGGCCTGGAGCTTCCAGTGCACCAGCGTCCCCTCGCCGTCGCCGCCCTCGCGCACCTCGTACTCGCTGAAGTGCTCGGGCAGGAGCTTCTGCCGGGTCCCGGCGTAGTCCGCCAGCGCGTCGAACACGGTCTCCGCGTCGGCCGCGATGATCCGCTCCGTGGTGGCCTCGACCTGCGCCATAGCTGTTCCTCCAGTTGTGTTCGCTCGTCACGGCGAAGCCAACCACCTCCGGGGCGGCTGCCCAAATCCGGGTCGGGCGTGAGCCGCGGGTCCCCGTCGCGCACGATCATGGGAACGTTTGTTCTATTCTCTGGCGCAGAGCTACCAAGGGAGAGGCCCATGCGCTGGGACAACCTGACCGAGGGCGCCACCGGCCCGGCCGCGCTCTTCGGGGCCGACGCCGTCGTCACCCGTACCTTCGACACCCCCGAGTTCCGGGGGATCACCTTCCACGAGGTGCGGGCCCGTTCGATCGTCAACCGGGTGCCCGGCGCCTCGCGCATGCCGTTCGAATGGACGGTCAACCCGTACCGGGGGTGCAGCCACGCCTGTGTCTACTGCTTCGCCCGCAAGACCCACAGCTATCTCGACCTCGACACGGGCCTCGGCTTCGACTCCCAGATCGTCGTCAAGACCAACGCCCCCGAGCTGCTGCGCCGCGAGCTCGCGGCGCCCCGCTGGACCGGCGCGCACATCGCCATGGGCACCAACGTCGACTGCTACCAGCGCGCCGAGGGCCGCTACCGGCTGATGCCCGGGATCATCGGGGCGCTGCGCGACCGCGCCAATCCCTTCTCGATCCTCACCAAGGGCACGCTGATCCTGCGCGACCTCCCCCTCCTCCAGGAGGCCGCCGCGGTCGCCGAGGTCGGGATCTCCGTCTCCGTCGGCTTCACCGACACCGCCCTGTGGCGGACCGTGGAGCCCGGCACGCCCTCCCCCGCCGCCCGGCTGGCGGCCGTACGGGCGCTGACCGACGCCGGGATCGAGTGCGGGGTGCTGATGGCCCCGGTCATCCCCTTCCTCGGCGACTCCCCCGAGCAGCTGCGGGACACCGTCCGCGCCGTCGCAGAGTCCGGCGCCACCTCGGTGACACCCCTCGTACTCCATCTGCGGCCCGGGGCGCGCGAGTGGTTCACCGCCTGGCTGGGCGAGCACCACCCGCACCTCGTGGAGCGGTACGAGCGGATGTACGCGGGCGGCTCGTACGCGCCCACCTGGTACCAGCGCCAGATCACCCGCCAAGTCCACCGGCTGGCCGCCGAATTCGGCATCGGTCCCGGCGGCCGGGGCGCGGCCCGCCGGGCCGTCACCCCGGAGCGGCCGGAGGCGGGCGCGCCCGCCGAACCGACGCAGCTGAGCCTCCTGTGACGCGCGCGACCCGCTGAAGGGTCATCACATCGGGCCAATAGGCAGCCCAATCCCGTCTTCCAGGCGCGGTTTCCGGGACGATTCCGCCCAGAACCCTCGGCTGGGAGGCCCCATGCTGCACCCCTTGAAGAAGCGCGCCGCTGTCCTGCTGTCGATCTCCACCGCCGTCGCCGCCACCGCGCTGGCGAGCCCGGTCACGGCCGCCCCGACCGCCCCGGCGCCGTCGAAGGCGGCCCTGCGCTGGACGAACTGCGCGACGCCCCGCTACCCGACGCTCCAGTGCGCCTCCCTCAAGGTCCCCCTCGACCACGCCCGGCCCACCGGCCGGCAGATCACCCTCGCCCTGACCCGGGTGCCCCACACCGCCGCCACCTCCCAGGGCCCGCTGCTGGTCAACCCGGGCGGGCCGGGCGGCAGCGGCCGCACCCTGGCCGGGTTCGTCGCCTCCGCGCTGCCCAAGGACGTGGCCGCCCAGTACGACGTGATCGGCTTCGACCCGCGGGGCGTGGGCAAGAGCGAGCCGGCCCTCGACTGCGGCGCCGGGCACTTCAGCCCCGTCCGGCCCGACTCCGTACCGCGCGACGAAGCCACCGAGCAGGCCAACCTGGAGCGGGTGCGCTCCTTCGCCGAGTCCTGCCGGACCAAGTACGCGGACGTGCTGCCGCACATCGACACCGTCTCGGCCGCCCGCGACCTCGAGGTGCTGCGGGGCGCGCTCGGAACCGAGCGGATCAGCTACTTCGGCTACTCGTACGGGACCTACCTGGGCGCGGTGTACGCCAAGCTGCACCCCGGCCGGGTGCACCGGCTGGTCCTGGACTCCGTGGTCGACCCGGGCGGGGTCTGGTACGAGGACAACCTCTCCCAGGACCTGGCCTTCGACGCCCGCCACAAGGCCTTCCTGTCCTGGGTGGCGGCGCACGACGAGACCTACCGGCTCGGCACCGGTCCGGCGGAGGTCGAGGAGCGCTGGTACGCGATGCGCGAGGCCCTGCGCGAGACGCCGGCGGGCGGCAAAGTGGGCCCGGCCGAGCTGGAGGACACCTTCATGCCGGGCGGCTACTTCAACGGCTACTGGCCCAACCTCGCCGAGGCTTTCGCGGCGTACGCGGTGAAGGCGGACCCGAAGCCGCTGGTGGCCGCGTACGAGCGGTTCGGCGCGGTGGAGCCCTCCGCGGGCAACGGCTACAGCGTCTACACGGCGGTGCAGTGCCGGGACTCGGCCTGGCCGAAGGACTGGGACCAGTGGCGCGCGGACATGTGGCGCACGCACGCCCGGGCGCCCTTCATGACCTGGAACAACGCCTGGTACAACGCCCCGTGCGCGTTCTGGCCGGCGGAGCCGCTCCAGGCGCCGGACGTGACCAACGCGGACCTGCCCCCGGCCCTCCTCCTCCAGGCGACCGAGGACGCCGCGACCCCGTTCGCGGGGGCGCTCAGCATGCGGGAGAAGCTGAAGGGCTCGGCGCTGGTGGTCGAGGAGGGCGGCGGCAACCACGGCATCTCGCTCAGCGGCAACAAGTGCCTGGACGAGAAGGTGTCGGCGTACCTGAAGACGGGGACGGCCGCGGACGCGACCTGCCCCGCGCAGGCGGCCCCCAAGCCGGCCGCGGCGACCCGCGCGGTCCCGCCCTCGGCGGGCGGCGCGGCCCTGCACGGCCTGTTGGGCTTCCGCGGCTGATCTTCACCGGGCAGGATCCTGCCCATGACCACCACTCCCGGCAGCAGCCACCTCACCCGCGTCCACGCCCCGGAGGGCGTCAGTCCCGGTACCGGATACAGCCATGTCGTCTGGGGCACCGGGCGGTTCGTCGCCGTTTCCGGCCAGTGCGCGTTCGACGAGCTGGGCGAGGTGGTCGGCGAGGGCGACCCGGCCGCCCAGGCCCGGCAGGTGTTCGAGAACCTGCGCCGGTGCCTGGCGGCGGCCGGGGCCGGCTTCGACGACGTCGTGAAGCTGACGTACTTCGTCACGGACGTGGCCCACCTCCCGGCGGTACGGGCGGCCCGCGACGCCGTGATCCCGGCGGACCGCCTGCCCGCCTCCTCGGCGGTCCAGGTCTCGGCGCTGTTCCGCCCCGACCTCCTGCTGGAGGTGGAGGCCTTCGCGGTCGTCCCGGCCGACCGGAACGCCCCCTAGCCGGGCAGCGCCCGCAGGGCTGCCGTGGCCGCCACCGCCAGGCGGGGGTGGGACTGGGCGCGGACGAGGAGCTCGCGGGCCCTGGGGTCGCCTAGGGAGCCGAGGCCCTCGACGCAGGCCAGGGCCACCCGCCAGTACGGGTCGTGCGGGGACAGCAGCCGGGACAGCGTCGTCATCAGCGCGGGGGCCGATTCCGGGGCGCGCAGGGCGGTGAGCAGCCGGACGGGCTGGAGGGCGTAGGCCGTGCGCAGGCCGTTGGTGGCGAGGGCGGCGGCCGCGCGGGCGGTGCGGGGGTCGCCGAGGACGGCCAGTGCCTCGGCGGCGGCCGCGCAGCGCGGCGGATCCCGGTGGTTGAGCAGCAGCACCAGGGACTCGAAGGCGCGGCGGTCACCCGCCAGTCCCAGCCGGTACGCGGCGAGTTCGCGGGCCCACAGGGGCAGCCCGGCCGAGGTCAGGGAGGCCGCCAGCGCGTCGGGGTCCGCCGCGAGGAGGACCTCGTACCGCGCACGCTCCGGCGAGCCGGCGGCTTCCGCCCGCAGTCGCTCCAGCACGTCGTTCACGCGGCCACCCTAGGCGGCCGGGGCCGCCGCCAGGGCCCGTTCGAAGCGATTGATGATCGATGATCGATGATCGGTACATTTGGGCGGTACAGGTCACATCTCCGCACTCTGGCGCGACAGTTACCGACGGGTTACTGTCCTGCTAACACGCACGGGGACGGCCTGGTGACGCAGCCGCCTCGTGCCAGTCGGTTCTGTACGACGTTCACGGCGTGACCCCGGGACAGGGTTCCGCCGCTTCCGCCTCCGGGCCCACCCCTACCGGGTCCCGCCCCTCGGCTCTCTCCGCACCGGTTTCCCGCCCCGCCCCGCGCGCGCCGGGACACGGCATCCGTGCGCGCTGTGCGGCGCGCGCGCCCCCAGTCGTCACCCTCTTCCACTGGAGTCCCTCGATGGACCGTCAGTCCAGTCACCCCACCCTCCAGACCATCGCCGTCGTCGGCCTCGGCACGATGGGCACCGGCATCGCCGAGGTCCTCGCCCGGGCCGGCCGCGAGGTCATCGGCATCGACGTCAGCGAGACCGCCACCCGCCGGGCCGCGGCCTCCCTCGCCGCGGCCACCGCCCGCTCCGTCACCCGGGAGCAGCTCACGGAGCAGGAGCGGGCGGACGTGCTCGCCCGCTTCCGCACCTACGGCGACCTCGCCGCCGCCGCCGAGGCGGACCTCGTCATCGAGGTCGTGCCGGAGTCGTACGAGCTCAAGCAGCAGGTGTTCCGCGAGCTCGACGCGATCGTCCGCCCGGACACGATCCTGGCCACCGGCACCAACGCCCTGTCGGTGACCCGGCTCGCCGCCGAGTCCCAGCGCCCGGAGCGCGTGCTGGGCCTGCACTTCTTCAACCCGGCGCCGGTGATGCAGCTGGTCGAGGTCGTCTCCAGCGTGCTGACCGCCCCGCCGGCCGTCGAGGCGGTCACCGAGCTCGCCCGCGAGCTCGGCAAGGAGCCCGTCGCGGTCGGCGACCGCCCCGGTTTCGTCGCCGACGGCCTGCTGTTCGGCTACCTCAACCAGGCCGCCGCGATGTACGAGGCCAAGTACGCCTCCCGCGAGGACATCGACGCGGCGATGCGGCTGGGCTGCGGCCTGCCCATGGGCCCGCTCGCGCTGCTCGACCTGATCGGCGTGGACACCGCCCGCACCGTCCTGGAGGCCATGTACGCCTCCTCCGGCGACCGGCTGCACGCCCCGGCGCCGATCCTCGGGCAGCTCGCCGAGGCCGGGCTGACCGGGCAGAAGTCCGGGCGCGGCTTCTACACGTACGAGGCCCCGGGCAGCTCGGTGATCGTCCGCGACCTGCAGACACCGCCGGACGGGGCCCTGCTCGGCGCGGGCCGCCCCGTCGCCTCGGTCGGCGTGGCCGGCTCGGGCACCATGGCGAGCGGCATCGCGCAGGTCTTCGCGCAGGCCGGCTTCGCGGTGGTGCTGGCCGCCCGCAGCCAGGAGAAGGCGGAGGCGGCGAAGGCCGCGATCGGCAAGTCGCTCGGCCGTGCGGTGGCCAAGGGCCGGCTGACGGACGAGGCCGCGACGCGGACCCTGGACCTGATCACCCCGGCCGGTTCGCTGGAGGCCTTCGCCGAGGTGGACCTGGCCGTGGAGGCGGTGGCCGAGGACCTGGCCGTCAAGCAGGAGCTGTTCGCGGCCCTGGACAAGGTCTGCAAGCCGGGCGCCGTGCTGGCGACGACCACCTCCTCGCTGCCGGTGATCGCGGTTGCCCGCGTGACCTCGCGCCCGCAGGACGTGATCGGCATGCACTTCTTCAACCCGGCGCCGGCGATGAAGCTGGTCGAGGTGGTCCGCACGGTCCTGACGGCCGACGACGTGCACGCCACGGTCCGCGAGATCTGCCTCAAGGTGCGCAAGCACCCGGTGGACTGCGGGGACCGGGCCGGCTTCATCGTGAACGCGCTGCTGTTCCCGTACCTCAACAACGCGATCAAGATGGTCGAGCAGCACTACGCGAGCCTCGACCAGATCGACGCGGCGATGAAGCTGGGCGGCGGCTACCCGATGGGGCCCTTCGAGCTCCTCGACGTGGTCGGCCTCGATGTCTCGCTGGCCATCGAGAAGGTCCTCCACAAGGAGTTCCGCGACCCGGGCCTGGCCCCCTCCCCGCTGCTGGAGCACCTGGTCGCGGCCGGCTGCCTGGGCCGGAAGACCGGCCGCGGATTCCGTGAGTACGCCCGCCGGTAACCCCCGGCCGGGCCATGAGCCGGATGCGTGGGGAGGGCTCCTCGGGCCCGCCGGACCCTCACCGCGGGCAAACCCTCCCGACGAGCACTGTGTGCCCAGTGCCTGCCCTCCCCCGCATCCACCCACCCCTCATCCACCCCTGTCCCACCCCCCTCCGGCGCGCTCACCCGCGCGAATGAAGTACTTTCGCTCTATGTCCCAGCCCGCCAAGACCTCGACCCGCGCCTCCTCGGCCGCCGACGCACCGGAGAGTGCGGCCGGCACCCGGGCCGCCGCCCAGCGGCTCAAGATGCGCCGCGAGCTCGCCGCGGCCGCCATGGAGCTGTTCGCGACCAAGGGGTACGAGGCGACGACGGTCGACGAGATCGCCGCGACCGCCGGGGTGGCGCGCCGGACCTTCTTCCGGCACTTCCGGTCCAAGGAAGAGGCGATCTTCCCCGACCACGACGACACCCTGACCCGCGCCGAGGCCGTCCTCGACGTGGCTCCGGCGCACGAGCACCCGCTCGACACGGTGTGCCGGGGGATCAAGGAAGTCATGAAGATGTACGCCGCCTCGCCGGCGGTGTCGGTGGAGCGCTACCGGCTGACCCGCGAGGTGCCGGCGCTGCGGGAGCGGGAGATCGCCTCGGTCGCCCGCTACGAGCGGCTGTTCACCCGCTACCTGCTGGCCCACTTCGACGAGACCGACCACCACGACGGCAACGACGACCCGCTGCTGGCCGAGGTGGCCGCCTCCGCGGTGGTGACGGCCCACAACCACGTACTGCGGCGCTGGCTGCGGGCGGGCGGCCAGGGGGACGTGGAGGCGCAGCTGGACCACGCCTTCTCGATCGTCCGCAAGACCTTCGGTACGGGCATCGGCGCGGGCCGCACCCTGAACCCGGCGGCGCCGGCCGCCCCGGCGGCGGTCCGCACGGAGGGCGAGGTGCTGGTGGCGGTGGCCCGTACGGACGCCCCGCTGGACGAGGTCATGCGGACCATCGAAGAGGCACTCCGCAACAAGTAGTCGACCGAGGCAGCACGCGAAGGCAGCGCGCGCGACACGCGTCACACCGGCCGCCCCCGGCAACGGGGGCGGCCGTTTGCTTTGTCCGGCTTGCCCCTACTCGCGGGTAACTCTGATCGATCATCGCTCATCTGCGCAGGTCAATAGGCAAATGAGAGAAAGTTTTGGCACGCGGTGCCTTGCTAGGTGACACGGGGTGCCATACGTTGAATCCCGTCCGGACGTCCCCGCGGTCCACGCCCCACACGGTGCTGACCGCGCCCCGGATGCCTGCGTCACCAGGCCCCGCACGCCCCACCACAGGCGTGCCGCACCACCGCTTCGCCGAACCGACGGCACACACCACACCCGCTCCACGCACCTGCGTACCCCTCAGCGCACCCTCATACCGCGCTAGCCGGAGGCTCTACCGTGAAGGACATCCTGGACGCGATCCAGTCGCAGGCCGCTACGGCCGCCGACTTCGCCGCCCTGCCGCTCCCCGACTCGTACCGCGCGATCACCGTGCACAAGGACGAGGCGGAGATGTTCGACGGGCTCACCACCCGCGAGAAGGACCCGCGCAAGTCCCTCCACCTCGACCAGGTCCCGCTGCCCGAACTGGGCCCGGGCGAGGCACTGGTGGCCGTCATGGCCTCCTCGGTCAACTACAACTCCGTGTGGACCTCGATCTTCGAGCCGGTGTCCACCTTCAGCTTCCTGGAGCGCTACGGGCGCCTCTCGGAGCTCACCAAGCGCCACGACCTCCCGTACCACATCATCGGCTCCGACCTCGCGGGCGTCGTGCTGCGCACCGGCCCCGGCGTCAACGCCTGGAAGCCGGGCGACGAGGTCGTCGCGCACTGCCTCTCGGTCGAGCTGGAGTCCTCGGACGGCCACAACGACACGATGCTCGACCCCGAGCAGCGCATCTGGGGCTTCGAGACCAACTTCGGCGGCCTGGCGGAGATCGCGCTCGTCAAGTCGAACCAGCTGATGCCCAAGCCCGACCACCTCAGCTGGGAGGAGGCCGCCTCCCCCGGCCTGGTCAACTCCACCGCCTACCGCCAGCTGGTCTCCCGCAACGGCGCCGGCATGAAGCAGGGCGACAACGTCCTGATCTGGGGCGCCAGCGGCGGACTCGGCTCCTACGCCACCCAGTTCGCGCTGGCCGGCGGCGCCAACCCGATCTGTGTCGTCTCCTCCCCCGAGAAGGCCGACATCTGCCGGGCCATGGGCGCGGAGGCGGTCATCGACCGCAACGCCGAGGGCTACCGGTTCTGGAAGGACGAGCACACCCAGGACCCCAAGGAGTGGAAGCGCTTCGGCAAGCGCATCCGCGAGCTGACCGGCGGCGAGGACATCGACATCGTCTTCGAGCACCCCGGCCGCGAGACCTTCGGCGCCTCCGTCTACGTCACCCGCAAGGGCGGCACGATCACCACCTGCGCCTCGACCTCGGGCTACATGCACGAGTACGACAACCGCTACCTGTGGATGTCGCTCAAGCGGATCATCGGCTCGCACTTCGCCAACTACCGCGAGGCGTGGGAGGCCAACCGCCTGATCGCCAAGGGCAAGATCCACCCCACCCTCTCGAAGGTCTACTCCCTGGAGGAAACCGGCCAGGCCGCCTACGACGTCCACCGCAACCTCCACCAGGGCAAGGTCGGCGTCCTGGCGCTGGCTCCCGAGGAGGGCCTCGGCGTCCGTGACCACGAGCTGCGCGCCCAGCACATCGACGCCATCAACCGGTTCCGCAACATCTGAAGTCCGCAGAGGATCGCCTGAGATGACAGAGCGCCAGAAGGACAGGCCGTGGCTCATGCGGACGTACGCCGGCCACTCCACGGCCGAGGCGTCCAACGAGCTGTACCGCCGCAACCTCGCCAAGGGCCAGACCGGCCTGTCGGTCGCGTTCGACCTGCCGACGCAGACCGGCTACGACCCCGACCACATCCTCGCCCGCGGCGAGGTGGGCCGGGTCGGGGTCCCGGTCTCCCATCTGGGCGACATGCGGCGGCTGTTCCAGGACATACCCCTGGAGCAGATGAACACCTCGATGACGATCAACGCCACCGCCATGTGGCTGCTGGCGCTCTACCAGGTGGCCGCCGAGGAGCAGGGGGCGGACATCTCCCAGCTCCAGGGCACCACCCAGAACGACATCGTCAAGGAGTACCTCTCGCGCGGGACGCACGTCTTCCCGCCCGGGCCGTCCCTCCGCCTGACGACGGACATGATCGCGTACACGGTCAACCACATCCCGAAGTGGAACCCGATCAACATCTGCAGCTACCACCTGCAGGAGGCCGGGGCCACCCCGGTCCAGGAGATCTCGTACGCGATGTCCACCGCAATCGCCGTCCTGGACTCGGTGCGCGACTCGGGCCAGGTGCCCGAGGAGCGCTTCGGCGAGGTGGTCGCCCGTATCTCCTTCTTCGTGAACGCGGGCGTCCGCTTCATCGAGGAGATGTGCAAGATGCGCGCCTTCGGCCGTATCTGGGACCAGGTCACCCGTGAGCGCTACGGCATCGAGAACCCCAAGCAGCGCCGCTTCCGCTACGGCGTCCAGGTCAACTCCCTCGGCCTGACCGAGGCGCAGCCGGAGAACAACGTCCAGCGGATCGTCCTGGAGATGCTGGCGGTCACCCTCTCCAAGGACGCCCGCGCCCGTGCGGTGCAGCTGCCGGCCTGGAACGAGGCGCTGGGCCTGCCGCGGCCCTGGGACCAGCAGTGGTCGCTGCGCATCCAGCAGGTCCTGGCGCACGAGAGCGACCTGCTGGAGTACGACGACATCTTCGCCGGCTCCCACGTCATCGAGGCCAAGGTCGAGTCCCTGGTCGCCGAGTGCCTGGCCGAGATCGACCGGATCCAGGAGATGGGCGGCGCGATGGCCGCCGTGGAGTCCGGCTACCTGAAGTCCCAGCTGGTCTCCTCGCACGCGGAGCGCCGCGCCCGGATCGAGGCCGGCGAGGACAAGATCGTCGGCGTGAACTGCTTCGAGCAGACCGAGCCGAACCCGCTCACCGCCGACCTGGACGGCGCCATCATGACGGTGGACGGGGCGGTGGAGGCGCTGACGGTCGAGCGCATCGGCCGCTGGCGCGCCGAGCGCGAGGAGTCCTCCGAGCGGCAGGGCGGCGGCGACCCGTTCGTCTTCCCCACCACCCGGCAGGCCCTGGAGCGCCTCAAGGAGGCCGCGGCCGGCACCGAGAACCTGATGGAGGCCACCCTGGAGTGCGCCCGGGCCGGTGTCACCACCGGCGAGTGGGCGAGTGCGCTCCGCGAGGTCTTCGGCGAGTTCCGCGCCCCGACCGGGGTCTCCTCGGCCCCGGTGGCGGTCACCGCCGAACCGGGCACGCCGATGCACGAGGTCCGCGAGAAGGTGTCCCGTACGGCCGACGAGCTCGGCTCGGGGCGGCTGCGCCTGCTGGTCGGCAAGCCCGGCCTGGACGGGCACTCCAACGGCGCCGAGCAGATCGCGGTCCGGGCCCGCGACGCCGGCTTCGAGGTGGTCTACCAGGGCATCCGGCTGACGCCGGAGGAGATCTCCTCGGCGGCGCTGGCCGAGGACGTGCACTGCGTGGGACTGTCCATCCTGTCCGGCTCGCACAGCGCGCTCGTCCCGGACGTCCTCGAACGCCTCCGTCTGGCGGGGGCGGGTGACATCCCCGTCATCGTCGGGGGCATCATTCCGAACGCCGACGCCGTGGCGCTCAAGGCGGCGGGAGTCGCCGCCGTCTTCACGCCGAAGGACTTCGGCATCACGGAGATCATCGGCCGTATCGTCGATGAGATCCGCAAGGCGAACAAGCTCCACCCTCTCGACATCGTTGCAAGCACGGAGGTCCCCGCATGACCACGCCAGTCCACCCGGTGAACCGCCTTCGCCCGCGTCGCTCCTGCCTCGCGGTGCCCGGCTCGAACCCGCGGTTCCTTGAGAAGGCCCAGGGCCTGCCGGCCGACCAGGTCTTCCTCGACCTGGAGGACGCCTGCGCGCCACTCGCCAAGGAAGGCGCCCGCCACACGATCGTGGACGCGCTGAACAACGGCGACTGGACGGGCAAGACCCGGGTCGTGCGCGTCAACGACTGGACGACGCACTGGACGTACCGCGACGTCATCACGGTCGTCGAGGGCGCCGGGCAGAACCTCGACTGCATCATGCTGCCGAAGGTCCAGGACGCCCAGCAGGTCGTGGCCCTCGACCTCCTCCTGACCCAGATCGAGAAGACGATGGGCTTCGAGGTCGGCAAGATCGGCATCGAGGCGCAGATCGAGAACGCCAAGGGCCTGGTGAACGTCGACGAGATCGCCGCCGCCTCCCCCCGGCTGGAGACCATCATCTTCGGCCCGGCCGACTTCATGGCCTCGATCAACATGAAGTCCCTGGTCGTGGGCATGCAGCCGCCCGGCTACGGCGCGGACGCCTACCACTACATCCTGATGCGGATCCTGATGGCGGCCCGCACGCACAACCTCCAGGCGATCGACGGCCCCTTCCTCCAGATCCGCGACGTGGACGCCTACCGCGAGGTGGCCGGCCGCGCCGCCGCGCTCGGCTTCGACGGCAAGTGGGTGCTGCACCCCGGCCAGGTCGACGCCGCCAACGAGGTCTTCTCGCCCTCGCAGGAGGACTACGACCACGCCGAGCTGATCCTCGACGCGTACGACTGGTGCACCTCGGAGGCCGGCGGCAAGAAGGGCTCGGCGATGCTCGGCGACGAGATGATCGACGAGGCCAGCCGCAAGATGGCCCTGGTCATCGCGGGCAAGGGCCGCGCCGCCGGCATGCAGAGGACGTCGAAGTTCGAGGTCCCCACCGCCTGAGGCGATCCCGCAGTGTCGGGCGCACCCATCCCCAGCCCCAGGCCCCGCAGGGCCTGGGCAAGCACCCCGGAGGGGGCACCATGCAGTTTGGCCGCACCTACGAAGAGTTCACCATCGGCGACGTCTACCGGCACTGGCCCGGGAAGACGGTCACCGAGTACGACGACCACCTCTTCTGTCTGCTCACGATGAACCACCACCCGCTCCACATGGACGTGAACTACGCGGAGAACACGACCGACTTCGGCAAGAACGTCGTCGTGGGCAACTACATCTACTCGCTGCTGCTGGGCATGTCCGTGCCGGACGTCTCCGGGAAGGCCATCGCCAACCTGGAGATCGAGTCCCTGCGGCACGTGGCGCCGACCTTCCACGGCGACACCATCTACGGCGAGACCACGGTCCTCGACAAGACCCCGTCGAAGTCGAAGAACGACCGCGGCATCGTCTACGTCGAGACCAAGGGCTACAAGCAGGACGGCACCCTCGTCTGCGTGTTCCGGCGCAAGGTGATGGTCCCGACCGAGACGTACATCAAGGAGCGCGGCGGCGAGCAGCCCGGCCGCCCCGAGCTCAAGGAACAGGGGAAGTAGCCATGGCACGTCTCGCCCGGACCGCCGGCCTGACCGACGTCCAGCAGGAGATCCTCAAGACCGTCCGCGAATTCGTGGACAAGGAGATCATCCCGGTCGCGACCGAGCTGGAGCACCGCGACGAGTACCCGCAGCAGATCGTCGACGGCCTCAAGGAGCTCGGCCTCTTCGGGCTGATGATCCCGGAGGAGTACGGCGGCCTGGGTGAGTCGCTCCTCACCTACGCCCTGTGCGTCGAGGAGATAGCGCGGGGCTGGATGTCCGTCTCGGGCATCATCAACACGCACTTCATCGT
Source organism: Streptomyces sp. NPDC057010 (assembly GCF_042673805.1). Lineage (NCBI taxonomy): Bacteria > Bacillati > Actinomycetota > Actinomycetes > Kitasatosporales > Streptomycetaceae > Streptomyces > Streptomyces sp. NPDC057010. The sequence continues at coordinate 154,796 of NZ_JBHUSC010000012.1, forward strand.
GGCGTACATGCTCAAGCAGCACGGCACGCAGGAGCAGAAGGACCACTTCCTGCCCCGCATGGCGCTGGGCGAGGTCCGGGGCGCGTTCTCGATGTCCGAGCCGGCGCTCGGCTCCGATGTGTCGGCCATCACGTCGAAGGCGGTGAAGGACGGCGACGAGTACGTCCTGAACGGCCAGAAGATGTGGCTGACGAACGGCGGCAGCTCCACGCTGGTGGCGGTCCTCGTGCGAAGTGACGAAGGACACCCCGAGGGCACGGCCCCGCACAAGTCGATGACGACCTTCCTCGTGGAGAAGGAGCCCGGATTCGGCGAGGTCCGTCCGGGCCTGACCATCCCGGGCAAGATCGACAAGATGGGCTACAAGGGCGTCGACACGACCGAGCTCATCATGGACGGACTGCGCATTCCGGCCAATCGCGTCCTCGGCGGCGAGACCGGCCGAGGGTTTTACCAAATGATGGACGGGGTCGAGGTCGGCCGCGTCAACGTGGCGGCCCGTGGCTGCGGCGTCGCTCAGCGTGCGTTCGAGCTGGGTGTCTCGTATGCCCAGCAACGTCACACTTTCGGCAAGCCGATCGCGGAACACCAGGCCATCCAGTTCAAGCTGGCCGAGATGGCTACCAAGGTCGAAGCCGCCCATGCCATGATGGTCAATGCAGCACGCAAAAAGGACTCCGGGGAACGAAACGACCTCGAAGCAGGGATGGCGAAGTACCTCGCCTCCGAGCACTGCAAGGAGGTGGTGGAGGACGCCTTCCGTATCCATGGCGGCTACGGGTTCTCCAAGGAGTACGAGATCGAGCGCCTCTACCGCGAGGCTCCGATGCTGCTGATCGGTGAAGGTACCGCCGAGATTCAGAAAATGATCATCGGGCGACGCCTGCTTGAGGAGTACCGACTCCAGGGCTGAAAGTCCCTTTTGCGACGGATCATCCACTGATCCGTCGCGGAAGGGTAACTGCCAGTCACTGGCCGACGGCCATCGACTCGGCTTCTGGCTTGCCCAGTTGTTGCGTGCAACCGATAGCATTCCAGTAAAGCCGCCGTCCCGTCCCCCTGTTTGCGGCGCGGCAATCACCCGCTACGAAGGTCATCCATGCCCCACAGCCAAACCTCTGCACCTCGCGACAGCCTCCTTGGCGTACGCCTCGCGCGCGGAGCATCGCCGTGGCTTCTGCCGACCGTCGCCACCGCGGCACTCAGCCTCGCCCGGGCCCGCAAGTCCGGACGCTGGGCCGCGGCGGCCGTGCCCGCCACCGCTCTCGCGGCGGGCATGCTGTGGTTCTTCCGCGACCCCGAGCGTGAGATCGCCCAGGGCCGTGTCATCTCGCCCGCCGACGGTGTGGTGCAGAGCATCATGCCGTGGAAGGACGGACGGACCCGGGTCGCGATCTTCATGAGCCCGCTGAACGTCCACGTCAACCGCGCGCCCCTCGCGGGCACGGTGACGTCCGTGGAGCACGTTCCCGGCGGATTCGTCCCGGCGTTCAACAAGGAGAGCGAGAACAACGAGCGCGTTGTCTGGCACTTCGACACCGAGCTCGGTGACATCGAGATGGTGCAGATCGCCGGCGCCGTCGCCCGCCGCATCGTCCCGTACCTGCCGGCCGGCACCAAGGTGGAGCAGGGCGAACGCATCGGTCTGATCCGCTTCGGTTCGCGCGTCGACATCTACCTCCCCGAGGGCGTCGAGGTCGCGGTCGAGGTCGGTCAGGCCACCACCGCGGGGGTGACCCGAATTGACCGTGACTGACCCTGAGACTCCCGCCGCAGGCTGGGTTCCGGAGTCCGCCGAGGAGGAGTCCGCCGAGGACGACATGCCGCTTTCGCTGCGGCTGTCGATAGCGGACACCCTCACCCTCGGCAACGCGACGTGCGGATTCATGGCGGTGTACTTCACCACCACCGGGATCCTCATCCCGCACCTCACCGGCAGCGGCGAGTCGGGCATGGCCCGCAGCAGCGCCGCCACGGCCGTGATACTGATGCTGCTCGCCGCGGTCTTCGACCTCTTCGACGGCATCGTGGCCCGCAAGCTGCGCAGCTCGCCGATGGGTGCCGAGCTGGACAACCTGTCGGACCTGATCAGCTTCGGGCTGGCGCCCGCGTACTTCGTGCTCGTCTACGGCATGGTCGCCGTCGACGCGCACCAGAAGATGTCGGCGCTGGCGGCGATCGTGGTGCTGCTTGCCGTGGTGCTGCGCCTGGCGAGATTCAGCTGCGTGACGATGAAGGACGGCATGTTCCAGGGCATGCCGAGCCCCTTCGGCGCGCTGACGGTCGTGTCCATCGTCCTGCTGGAGCTGCCGTTCGTGCCGACGCTGCTGGCGATCATCGGGGTGGCCTGGCTGATGGTGAGCCGGGTCGAGTACCCCAAGCCGCGGGGTGTCCTCGCGGTGGCGATGCTCAGCTGGATCGTCGGGGCGATGGGCCTGCTGGCGGCCTGGGCGTTCGACGCCCCCGGCGGCCAGCTGCTCCTGCAGACCGGCTGCGCCCTGCAGATCGCCATGGCGGCGACCATTCCGCTGTTCGCGACGACCCGCCGGGCCAACACCTTCCGGCACAACCGCCGCGAGGCCCGCGCCGCCACGCTGCGCTAGCCGCACCGCCTGCCTGTACGGGAGGGCCCCGGAC